>JAGUZN010000200.1 GCA_020060775.1 Armatimonadota bacterium | reverse complement strand
GAGCGAACCGGGCGTGGAGGCCACCTGCCGGCTGCTCGGCGAGCTCACCCGCTACACCGCGCTGGCGCTGGTGCCCGGCTGGCAGGAACACCGGTTGATGCATATTGAGATGGCCCCGGTGGGTGACGACCAGTTGCTGGTCATGCTCGTTACCGAGAATCGCCAGGTCATGCACAGCCTGTCCACCGTGCCCGATCGTCCCACGCCCGCGCGACTGCGCCAGTTGAACGACCTGCTGAATGCCGAATTCGGCGGTAAGCTACTATCGGCCATTACCCCAGAGACGCTGGAACGGGCGATAGCCAAGCTGCCTTTTGCCGATGCGTCGCTGATGCAGCAGACCAGCGCACTGGTGCAAAAAGGCCTGCAGGAAGAGCAGAGCGCCCCGCGCATCTATGTGGAGGGCACCACCCACCTCTTCGAACAGCAGGATTTTTCCGACATGCCGAAGCTGCGCTCGCTGATGGAAGCGCTGCACGAAGAGTCGGTCTTTGAGCAACTCTTCTCACGCACGTACGCCGGCGAGATGCAGGTGAGCATCGGCGCGGAGAACCCGCACCCGGCGCTGGGCGATTGCGCTATCGTTTTCACCAGCTATCAGCTCACCGAACATGCCACCGGTCGCGTGGGCGTGCTGGGTCCCAAGCGCATGCCGTATCGCCGCATCATCCGCACCGTCGATGCGGTGGTGCATCACCTCGACCAACAGCGGCCTGCGTCGCCGGCCGACGAGTGACGCGATGAATCCGCTGCTGAAACGCCTCGCCCGCACCCTGCTGCCCAAGGCAGCGCTGCGTCGCCTGCTGCCGCTGTGGAACTGGTATGCGAGCCGCCGGCTGCGCACGGCGCGTACCGCGTTTGAACGCGCCCCCCGCACCCCCGAATGGCTCGACCCTGCATTACTCCCGACGCTGCACCGGCAATACCCGCCGCCGCCGGCTTACGGTTCTGACGCGCACAGCTATGAACGGCGCGGGGCGGAACGCGCTGCGGAAGTGCTGGCGGCGATACCGGACAGCGCACGCGCCGTGCAGTTCCTGGAACTCGGTTGCTGGGATGGCATGGCCAGCCTGTGCCTGCAGCGGCAGGGGAAGGCGGCGACCGCGGTGGACATCACCGATGCGGGGTTCGACCCGCGCGCCCACGACGCCGGGGTGACCTTTGCCGTGATGGATGCGGCGCGCATGACCTTGCCCGACCAGGCATTCGACGCCGTTTTCACCTACAATGCCTTCGAGCACTTTGCCGATCCCGCCGCGGTGCTGGGCGAGATCCACCGCGTGCTCAAGCCGGGCGGTTATGCTTACGCCAACTTCGGCCCGATCTACACTGCGCCGATGGGGCTGCATGCCTACCATCAGATCAGCGTGCCCTACTGCCAGTACCTCTTCCCGCGCGAGGTACTGGTCCGCTACGCCGAGGAGCAGGGCCTGGGCGCCCTCCCCTTTGATGAGATCAACTACTGGTCGGTCGCGCAGTTCCGCGCACTCTGGCGCGCCTTCGCCGACCGCTTCGACACCGTGCTGTACACCGAGCGCCTGGAAACCTGGGGCCTTGATCTCGTCCGTCGCTACCCCTCCTGCTTTCGCAGTAAAACCGACGACTTCGACAACCTCGTTGTTTCCGCTATAGAAATCGTCTTGCGCCGGCGATGATCCAGCCGTCGATGTACTTGTCTACTAGTAGACGACGAGGTTGTATTGGTATATAATGCATTAAATGGTGTTATTGAGGACGATTCGCCAGTAGAGGGAGTCCGCCCATGCAACGGTTCCGAGGATTCACGCTCATCGAGCTGCTCGTCGTTATCGCGATCATCGCATTACTGGCGGCGATCCTCTTCCCGGTGTTTGCCAAGGCGCGCGAGAAGGCGCGGCAGACCTCGTGTCTGAACAACCAGCGGCAGATCGCGGCGGCGATCCTCATGTACGCCCAGGACCACGACGAGATGCTGCCCGACGACTGCGACGTCTGGGTGCAACTGCAGCTCGACCGCAACATCCTCGTCTGCCCCACGCTGGGCGATCGGGTCGCCAACGCCTACGTCTACAGCGCGGGCCTTTCCGGCATGGCCCTAGGCGATATCGGCAACCCGCAGGACCAACTGCTCACCGCCGATGGCATCCATCCCGCCACGCCCGCCACCGGCGAACCCCCATCAGGCAAACCGGCCACCTACGCCAATGTCGCCTACTCCCCCGCCGATGATCTCGACCCCCGCCATAACGGGAGAACAGTCGCGTCGTTTGCCGACGGACATGTCGCCATCCTGAAGCAACCGCCGGTAACGCTGCTGGCCAGCGGCGGACTGGTGCTCTGGTTGCGTGCATCCGACCTGCACGGCCTGGGAGACGGCGGCCTGGTGACCAGTTGGCCGGATCGCAGCAGCATGAGCAACATCATGACCTGCCCGGCCTCGAGCAATCAACCGCGCCTGCTGAAGAACGCCGCGAACGGGTACCCGGTCGTGCGTTTCACCGCCGCATCGGGCAACGGCTCCAACGATGCCGTGGGGTACCTGTGGAACACCGGCTTCCGCCCGAGCACGATGGAGTCGGTCACCGTGATCGGCGCGGTTGCCCCGCGCGAAACGGGGGTCGATGGCTCTCTCACGCTGGCCTTTGCCAGTGAGGCTCCGAGCGGGAGTGACGCGGACGCCAGTTGGGGCTCCGGATTCTTCGTCGGGCAAAGCACTTACCAGAGTACGAATCCGCCGGGCGCCGCCTGCCTGTTCAACGTCTGCGGCGGCTGGGAAGCCTATCCGCCCGGCCCCAACCCGGAACACGGCGGTCCGCTGCTCGGCAATTACGCATGCTATTGGAACTGGGGCAGCTATATCTGGCCGTTCGGCGAATTCCAAGCCTACGGCTCCTCCATCTACCCACAAAACGCCTGGATTGAGGCCTACTACATCTACGGCGGTTCGCGTGCCTTTAACGGCCCGTGGCCCGGCGTCAGCGGCGCCATCGAAGCGCCCATCGCCTTCCCCGCGCGCAAGACCCGCGTCATGCGCGTGGGCGGCAGCTTCTGCACCTGCGCCTCGCAAATCCACACCGCCACCGCCATGGACCTCGCCGAACTGCTCATCTACAGCCCGGCCCTCTCCCGCCCGGTCGCCCAGGGCGTCTTCGACTATCTGCAGGCGAAATACGGGGAGGAGTAGCCCGGGGTCAGGCCCAGAGTCACCTTGATTTACCAGACACGCTCTTCACTCGACAGTGCTCATGACAGGCGGGCATGCCCTATGCCAGTCGTTCACCGCTGACTGCCATCTACCAACGACATTCTCTAGTGAAACGACTCTAGTTGTGTCGGTAAGCAACGTGGCGTATCGGACGGTGCGACAGGAGTACGGCCACGGCCGCCGGGGGGGCCGGCGGCCGTGGGGCGGGGCAGCGGGGGGCAGGCTATTTGAGCTGATCGAGCCACCCTTTGAGTTCCTTCTCGGTGGCTCTGGAGGAGGTGGAGGCGCGTTTGGCCGCGGCAAGCTCGTCGTCGATGTCATCGAGCAGGCTGGCCAGCCGCTGCAGGCGCTCGCGGGTGAGGGTGAAGTCGCCGGCGGTGAGCGCTGCTTTCGCGTCCTGCAGGCGCACGTCGCCGATGCCTGCCAGCAGGGTGAGCCGCTCACGCGCCATTTGCTGCTTCACGCGGGTAATGGCTTTTCGCTGGGCAGCTAACCGCTTCAGCAGTTCAGCCTGCCGCGCCACCACGGCATCGACTGCGGCGCTGTCCACGGTGAAGGCGAGGGTGAATTGCCCGAGCGCCTGCTCGCCAGCCTGCGCCATGCAGATCAACTGATACTTGCCGTCTTTGAGCAAGCCGGCGGGGATGGTGACCTGTTGGGCCACGGCATCGCCGGCGGTGATGCCCTCGAAGCGCAGGGGGAAGGTACGGATGGGCTGATCGGGGCGATTGGCGGCAACGAGTTTCGCCTCGCCGCTTACCAGGGCGACCGCCTCCGGCGAGCCGGCCTGCACCAGCGCGCCGATCGGCTCGGCGGTGCCGTAGACGGCGCTGCCGCGGTCCATGTCGGCGGCGATGGTGACCTGAGGGTTGACCAGGCGGAGCGCGGTGTTGAGCCCGCGGATGAAGAAGAGGTCCTGTTCGCCGCTGAGGGATGCTCCCGGCTCGGTTTTCACCTTGGGCCCGAAGTAGTCGAAGTTGAAGTGCCCATGCGTTTCATCCCATTCGGTGTCGCGCTGGTCGCCCTCGTTGTAGCCGTTCCACCAGAAGACGCGGGAGGGCTTGTCGGGATTGGGGTAGGTGCCAATGAGCGCGACTCCTTCGACGCGGTCGACTACGCCGAACCAGCCGAGCACATCGATGAAGCGGAAGCGGTAGCCGTTGCGCCAGCCGGTTTTTTCGGTGCCCAGGATGTAGCGCATCTCGCGCGCCTCGCCCTTCGGATCGATCCAGTAGGCGTAGTCGTTGTTATCAGCACAGGCTCCCAGCCGGTATTCGTTGTGCAGGCGCACCATCATCGGCTTGGCGTAATCGGAAAGATTCGTCTGGGTGATGGCGAAGTGCACGCGGGTGCTGCCTTCTTCGAGGGTGACGACGCGCTCGATGGCCGTGCCTACCGCTTCCGCGGTGAAGCGCAGGCTGATGCGCGCCTCGCCCCGGCGTTCGATCTTGAGGTCGTAGGTTTTATCCCAGAAGTTGCCGGGCCAGCCGTCGGTCTCGACATCGCAGATGCCACCATATTCGCCGCCCGCCCAGTTGTCGGTGGGCTGGAAGTGCATATTGCCCTTGCGGATGGCAATGAACTCATTGCCGCTGCGCTTATCGACGAGCGAGAGAATGCGCCCGCCGATTTCACGGGTGACGACCATGCGCAGCAGGTCCGTCTCGATCGTGGTGACGGGACGCCCGAGGAGCGTGCCATCGCTAACGGAGATGGCGGCCTGCGACGGGAGGGGCAGGAGCCACATGCCGCACAGGATGCCCAGGTAGATTGCCACTAGCTGTTTCATGGTGGACTCCTCCTATTTCACGGTCTCGATGGAGACGGTATGCGTGCCGGCGGGCAGGGTGAACTGTTCGACGATGCCTTGCGGCACAGTGGTCACCGGTTGGCCATTGACTAACAGGCGTTGATTGTCGGCCAGCCGCCGCACGGTGAGTGTGCCGCCCTTGCCGGCGACGGTGAAGCTGGTGCATTCGGCGGTCGTTTCCTGCCACTGCACGTCAAATGCGGCCACCGACTCGGCGAGCCAGCGCACCAGACGGTTGACGAGTTCGTCGTTATCCATGCGCGGTTCCAGATAGGCGGGATGGACGACGTAGCGGTTGACCAGCAGGTCGGTGCCGTTGATCACGATGCGCCCCTTGCCCAGCGGCATCCAGGCAATGACCGGCTGATCTTTATAGCGGAGCAGCGGAGTCATCTTGCCGGTGAGCTGCAGCGAATAGCCGGTGAAGCAGGCGTAGGTGAGGTCATCGAGCAGGCCGGGGATCTCCGTTTGGTAATGTTCCAGACGGTTGCCCGGCGCGGGGATGCGCTCCTGCGCGATATACCCCGCCTCGAATGCGCCCAGCGAGGGGTAGCGGCGGATGGAGGTGCGGTTCTCGATGCGCGCGGGCTGCAGGGCAAAGGCCATGCGTTCGCCGAAGTAGGCGAACCAGACGCGGGTTTCGTCATCGACCTGCGGTGACAGCAGCAGCGTGCCGCCGGCATGAATCCAGCGGAAGAGCGCCACCATCTCGTCGTTGGTAGGCAAGCGGGTGAGCCGCGTGAGGATGAGCACGTCGAGCGGGGCCAGCGTCGCATCGGACCAGGGTTGTGCGAGCGTGGCGGGGAGCACACGGTGCTGCTGGAAGAGGGTGGCGAGGCGCACCAGCCCATCAGGCCCGTAGTCCTGCCAGGTGCCCTGCGTGGGGTCGCCGTGATAGGTATCGACCGCGACGCGCGCCGACCATTCCTGTCCGGCGCTGACGCAGAGGTTGCGCGGCGGCAGCGTGTCGCGCGCGGGAGTGCGCTGGGCGCCCCGACGATATTCGATGGGCAGCCCGCTGGAGGAGAGGGTGACGCGCGCGGGCAGTGGGTCTTCCCCCAGTCCCTTCAGCCAGAGCTGTTCCATGCGGTCGTAGCTTTCCATCTGGTAAGGGACATCGGTGAACTGGAACTTTTCCGGCCAGGCGGCAAAGCGGTCGCCCTGGCAATAGAGGACGCTGCCGCTCGCTGCCGTATACCAGGCGCTGCGATCGTACAGCCCATCGTTATCCTCGTCATAGAGGTAGGCGTCGAAGTAGCCATCGCCGTCGAGATCCTGGTAGTACAGCCACTCCGGCCCGAGATAGCGTTTGCCTTCCGGCATGCAGTAGATATCGAGCGTGCCGATGAAGTTTTCCTTCAGTTCCAGCCCGTCCTTGCGGTACCAGCGATGCTGATTGAAGCGATCGCTGCCGTGGAAATCGGGCGGGAAGGCGGTGTAGCCGACATCGGCGTTGCGCAGGTGCAGTCCGCCGAAAATGGGCGAGTAGTACAGCGTGAAGTCCACGCCGCGGCGGTTGCGCTCAATGCGCTCCGCGTAGGAGAGGTAACCTCCGTACATGCCTTCATTGCACACATAGTAATTGCCTTCCTGGGAGAAGCTGGCGTGTACGCCCTGGAGATTGAAGTATTTGCCGGTGCTCACGTGCTTCCAGGGGGCGTCGGGCAGGATATCTACCCCGCCGTTGGCCTGGCGTTTGAGGGTGAGCGGTTTGCCATCCCAGCGCTCGGGCAGGATGGAACTGGTGACCTTCACCGTACGTCCCTGCGGGTCGCGGAACTCGCAAACGCGGAAGGCGGGGGGCTGATCGTTGACAGTTTCCAGCGGGTCGAGCTCGATATTCCAGCCGACGCTCGGGCCGCCGCCGAAGCGCCCCATGGTCATGCGGTCGATATTGCCATTGGTGGTTTTGAAGAAGAAGAGGGCATTCGGGCTGGTGGCAAAGGCGCCGCCGGTCTCATCCTGCTGGTCGAGTCGGTAGTGGAAATGCTCCTCAAATCCCTGGGCAGCACCTTTGAAGTAGCGGCCGAACTGCATGGTTTTGCTGTATTGCGAACTGATGTCCATAAGCATGCGTGGACCGCCGGGTACACCGCCGCCCATCATGCTGAGGTAGTTCACCTTGCCGGCGCTCGTGTCGATGGTGAAGCGGCGCAGGCCGCCGATGCGCCCGGAGAAGTTGTAGTGCGCATGGCTGCCACCCAGGCCGTCTGGGGCCGATTTAGTGGCATATTCGAAGAAGACGTCGGCGATGCCGTTGGCATCAAGGTCGAGCACGACGCCGGAGTGGGTGTCGTTGGTGGTGCTCCAGCCCTCGGTCATGTGCCCGCCGGCCAGCAGGTCGCCACAGAAGAATCGCCCGGCGGCGTGCCAGTCCCAGAAGGTGACGAGGGCTTTGGTGGTGGCGGAAGCGGCACCGACGACGAAGCTCTGGTCGCGCAGTTCGATTTGTGTGAACTCTTTCGGATCGACGGGGATGCGCGCCTGCACGGCGACATTCTGCAGTGCCTTCATGCCTGCTGGGGGCTTGGCGAGGCAAAGGAATTCGGCCTGGCCGGAAGCGGCGGGCTGGAAGGCGTAAAGGAGGCCGGGGCTTTTGCCGTCAGCGGGACGCACCCACCAGAGGTCGGCCTGGAGATCGGCCAGCCCATTGCCGTTGCGGTCGAGCACGCTCAACTGCAATGATCCGCGCTTGCCATCAAACAGGCCATTGCCCTGTGCGGAAAGGACCACCGGCTCGGCGGGGACATACCAGTTGGGCGTGTAGGGCGCGCGGCAGAATCCGAGCACCGTGCCGGGCTGCAACAGCAGTTGCGTGCCGGAGAACTCGACTTTGCCCTGCTTGCACCAGAGGTAGAGTCCGTCGCCCTCGGGCACATTGCCGTTGCGCCGTCCGAGGTACAACCAGTCGTTGGCATCGGCGATCACGTCTTTCGCCCGGGCGTAGCGCGGCACGTTGAACTCTTTCCGCGGCATCAACGTGACCGGCTGCAGGGTGTCGAAAGTTGCCAAGCGGGAACCGGCGACGATTTCGCCATCGCGCGGACCGATGAAGCGCAAACGCATCCCCTGCTGGCCGCGCACCTCGACTTCCCAGGGCCGGGCGGAATTGTTCTCCTGCACGCCCTGGTCGGTGAAGAGCGCCAGCGCATCGAGCAGGGTGATGCGGTCAGCGAGGGCATTCACCAGAGTCTGCCCATCCTGGGCGATATGGCGTCCGTTCGTCTGCCTGACCCAGGAGGCCGGGGCGGGCTTGGCGGGCGTCACACATTTCATCGTGGCGTGCGGCGCCAGCGGGGCGTCGAGCACCACTTCGCCAACCATGAGGCCGGCGGGCAGCGGTGTGGACCCGACGTTCACGACCTGCATCTCGGCGGCGACGGCGGCCGTGCCGAGCAGCAGGGTGGCGAGTACGGTCGTGCAGAGGTGGGCGAGCTTATGTCGCTGAGCGCTGCCAGTGCTTGGAGAGACCATTGCGTCTGTTCCTCCCTTGGGTTGAACGGAACGTGGAAGCCGGATCAGGGCATTCCAGATAATCTAATGTTGGGGTCAGATGCGTCGTCATCCTGGCGACAGGGGGCATCATGCTCCCAGTGTTCCCGGCGTTCGTGCGGCTCACGCCTGCCCGGTAGTTTACCGGCATGGCTGAGGCACGTTGCACAACAGGATACGTTCTTCTAGTCATCACATGGGCAGGCATGTGAATTTTCACCAAGCGGCGTGAAGAGTCTTTCGTCCGCCGGGAGAGGTCATTATCCGACAAATTCACGTGAGGTTTCTCCATTGTCTGCGCCGTACTGGCCGCTACAATGGTGACAATACACTCTCCAAAGGAGCACAGCGTATCATGGGCGCCAAATCACCAACCTTTGCCGTTTTCACCAAGCCGTGGAAGATGCCCGCGCCAGAACTGGGCGCGTACCTCGCCGGTCTCGGATTCACGGGCATCGAGTTGCCCATCCGTCCGGGGTATCAGGTTGAGCCGGACAACGTGCGGCGTACTCTGCCGCTGGTGACCAGGCAGTTAGCCGAGCAGGGGCTGACCGTGCACAGTGTGGCCACCACGCCAAACGAAGAGACGATCGCCGCCTGCGGCGAAGCGGGCATCCCGATCATTCGCATTTGCGTGGGCATTTTCGACGAAGGATACATGTGGTCGATGGATTATCACCGCAAGACCTTCGATGCCTTGATCCCGCACCTGGATACGCATGGCGTGACCATCGGTATTCAGAACCATTGCGATCGCTGTGTGAGCAATGCGATGGGGCTGCTGCACCTGGCGCAGGGGTATGACCCCAAGCACTTGGCGATCGTGTGGGACGCCGCGCATAACGCGCTGAACGGCGAAGACCCCGAATTGGCGATCGAGATCGTGTGGCCGCAGCTCTGCATGGTGAACTTGAAGAACGCGTTCTGGCGGCGCGATACCGGACCCGAGGCGGAGTATGCGCAGTGGAGCACGTATTGGACGAGTGGGCGGCAAGGACTCGCCAGTTGGCCGCGCGTGGCCGCGGAGTTGACGCAGCGCGCATACAGCGGCGTGCTCTGCCTGACCGCCGAGTATTCGGACGAGCATGCGGCGGACCGCCTGATCGTTGAGGATCTAGCCTTTGCGAAATCGCTGTTTCTGGAACCGGCCTGTTGCGCTGGCGAGAAGGGGGCGTAAATGACGACGAATCATGCGAACGTGCGCGTGGCGCTGATTGGCGTGGGCGGGATGGCGGTGAATCTGCATGCGCCATCGCTGGCTTCATGTCCCGATGTGGAGATGGTGGCGATGTGCGATCTGCATACCGAGCGATTGCACGCCGCCGCCGACCAGTTCGGGGTGGAGCAGCGGTACACCGATTATCAACAGATGGTGGAGGAGACGGCGCCCGACGCGGTGTTCGCCATCGGCCAGCCGCACCTGTTATACGATTCCTGGATCTGGTGCCTGCAGCAGGGATTGCACCTGTACATCGAGAAGCCTTTAGGCATTACCATGCACCAGGCGCGCATGCTGGCCACGCTGGCCGAGCAGCAGGGTTGCATCACCCAGGTGAGCTTTCAGCGCCGCGCCTGCCCGTTGATGGTGAAGATGCGCGAAGCCTGTCTGGAGCGCGGGCCCATTCAGCACGCGGTCGCCACATTTTACAAGTGCGCCATCGCCCCCTACCTGGATGCGCGCGATCACATGATGGACGACGGCGTGCACGCCATTGATACGCTGCGCTGGCTGTGCGGCGGCGAGGTGGTGAAGATCGACAGCATCGCCAGGCGGATCGGCACGCCGGATATTAATTATTTCACCGCGCTGCTGCATTTCGATACCGGCGCGGTGGGGGTGTTAATGAATAGCTGGAGCAGCGGCCGCCGGGTATTCCGCGTGGAAATGCATGCGCCGGGCATTTGCGCCGAGGTGGAGCCGGAAGGCAAGGGCCGCCTGTATGCCGACAATGATGCGCAGGGAGTCGAGTATGATCCGCGCGAGGTGGCGGGCAGCGATGATGGCCGTGTGTTCCTCGGGTTTGGTCCGAAGTGCCGCGAGTTCATCGATGCGGTGAAGAACGGCACGCTGCCAGGGTCGCATTTCGGCGATGCGGTGAAGACGATGGAGGTTGCCGAACGCATGCTGGCGCAGGCACTGTTGTCGGAGGATCGCAAGGGAGTTGATGTCGCGTGTCTCGTGAAGTAACGGTCAGCACCGTATCGTATAACCCGGCCTTTCACCCGGGCCATCCCGGCCTGCCGGGGGTTGCGGCGCGCGTGGATCGTGCAGAGGGATACATCACCCGCGCCGCACTGGCGGGCAGTGACATCGTCGTCTTCCCGGAGGCGGTGGTGCAGTGGGGCCTGCCGGAGCCGGCAGCGGAGACCGCGGAAGCGCTGGGCGGCTACAGTCAGCAGCGCGTGGCCGCCCTGGCCAGACACCACCGCCTGTGGATCGTGTGGCCCGTGTTCCTGCGACGCGATGGGGTGCTGACGAACTCGGCGATCCTCTTCGACCGCGCGGGCGACGTGGCGGGCATCTACGACAAGATGCATCCGGTCATTAATGAGATCGATGGCGGGATCGCTCCGGGCACGAGGCCGGGGGTATTCGACACGGATTTCGGGTGCATTGGCCTGTGCATCTGTTACGACATGAACTTCTTCGACACGATGCACGGGCTTGGCCAGGGCGGCGCGGAGGTCGTCTTCTTCAGTTCGGCGTACATCGCGGGCCTGCAACTGCAGAGCTGGGCGATGCGCGAGGGCTATTACCTGATGAGCGCCATCCTGGGCGAGGGCGGGCGGCTGGTGGATCAGACCGGCTACGTGCTGGCGCGCGCCGGGCAGGAGTCGCTGTTGACGCGGCGCATCAACCTCGACCGCCGCTGCATCCACATGGATTACAATGAACTGAAGATCGATGCCATCCTGCAGAAGTACGGGACCCGGGTGCGCATTGAACCGTACTGGGATGAACGGCGCATGACGGTATCCTGCGAGGACCCCGACCTGCATATCGACGCGGTGTTCGCCGAATTCGAACTGGAGACACAGTCGGATTTCTTCTGCCGGGCGGAAGGGGTGCGGCGCACGGCGTTGGGGCTTCCCCCCGCAGCCGTCGATCCGCGTGAAGGCGAGACAGCGCGTTAACCGGCTTGCCCCCGGCGGCGATAGGCGCTGGGGGTGATGCCCGCCAGCTTGGAGAAGGTTTTCGAGAAGAAGTACTGATCGGCGAACCCCACGCGCCGGGCGATCTCCGCGATCAACAAATCCGAGGTGAGCAACAGATTTTTCGCCGCTTCCACGCGCAACTGCCGTTGCAGGGCGATCGGCGTGACGCCGAACTGCTCCTTGAATGCCCGCTGGAAGTACCCTTTAGACAAACCGGCCATGGCCGCGAGCTCGGCAATAGACACCTCTTCGTGGTAACGCCTGGCGATCTCCGCTTTGCACTCCCGCAACAGCGCCTCCGTGGTCTCCGTGTCACGCGCCTGCACCTGGTAACACTCATGCGTGATGAAGCTGAGCAGATGGGCGAGCGTTACCGCGCCCTGGAACTCGGCGAACGGATGGCGTCGCGTGAGATCGCCGGTGAGCGTGGAGAGCAAGCCGGCTATCGTCTCGGTCTGTCGCTCATCGAGATGCAGCGGCACACCGCACTCGGGGAGCGAGCATCCCGCGTAATATCCCAGCAGTTGGCGGAAGGGCCAGTCCAGCACCTGCTCGTCATGCTGCAGGGCAAAGCATACTTGCGCGTAAGTCAGTTCTCCTGGCGAGGCGGGCGGGAAGCAATGCAGCATGCCGGGGTCGACCAGGGCGAGCGTGCCGCGCGTGGCCGGCACCTGTGCTCCGTTGAGCAGAAACGTCGATTCCCCCTGCGTGTACAGCACCAGATGGTAGATGATGTGGGCATGTGCGGTGGGGGTGCCGGTGAAAACGCGCGTCCGCTCGCCCTCACGCGGGACGTAGTAGGTGACCTGTTTGCCGCCGGTGACCACCTGGCGCCAGCGTTCGGTGCCGGCGTGCTTGACCGCCAGCGTGTATACGCGTCCGTCATGCACGACCTCCAACAGTCGCGGCGGCGGCGTTTCGACCCCGGTACGCACGTAATTTCGCATTGCGCTGAGCGTAGCAGGGGCAATGCTCACTGTCAATCACAGCATGAGGTCTGCATCTGTGCCAAACATGTTCCGATGCGGAGCGCGACGGCGGGTACACTGGAGTTGATGATGCGGAGGGGGGAGTTCTTATGGCGATTGCGACGTTTGGCGCGGGGTGTTTTTGGGGTGTGGAGGCGGCGTTTCGACAGACGCCGGGCGTGACGGCCACGCGCGTGGGCTATGCCGGTGGCACCGTGCCGAATCCCAGCTATGAAGCGGTGTGCGGCGGGGATACCGGCCATACCGAGGCGGTGGAGGTCACCTACGATCCCGAGGCGATCTGTTACGAAGGGTTGCTCGAAGTGTTCTGGAAGAGCCACGACCCCACGGTGGCGAAGAAGACACAGTACCGCTCGGTGATCTGGTACCACACGCCGGAGCAGCGGGAGGCGGCAGAGGCCGATAAGCGCCGCATGGCGGAGTCGGGAGCGTACGTCCACCCGCTGGTGACCGCCATCGAGCCCGCGCCCACCTTTTATCCGGCAGAGGAATACCACCAGCGGTATTACGAGAAACACGGCATCGCGCAATGTACGGAGAGTTGCGCCGTGCCGCCGGAGGAGGATGAGGGGCAGATGCGGCGCAGCGCATGATCACTCTTCCACGAAGGCGCCAGGGAGGTGGCGGATGTCGAGGACGTTGCCCCACGGGGTGGCGGTGACCTCGACGACATCGTAGCGGCAGCGGCATTCGGGCATGCGGCGGGTACGCAGGTATTCGCGGGCGAGGAGGATGATGCGCGCTTGCTTGCGCTCGTTCACTGATTCCAGCGGGGTCATGACGTTGGTGTCGGTGCGGGTGCGCACCTCGATGAAGACGAGCGTATCGCCCTCGCGGGCGATGAGGTCGAGTTCTCCCCGGCGGCAGCGGAAGTTGCGCTCGAGCAGTTGCAACCCGGCAGCGCGCAACGCGCGGGCGGCATGACGTTCGCCCAATGCCCCGAGCTCCTGCCGGGTGAGCGGCTCTTTCGTCCAGGGCCACCGCATGGTCCGTCCTCGTCGTGTTCTGCCAGACGCTACTTGATCCCGAGCGATTCCCGCTGTTTGGCGAAGAGGGTGGTGAGCCCGCGTTCGGCCATATCGATCAATCCGTTCAGTTGCTCGCGGGAGAAGGGCAGGCCTTCGGCAGTGCCCTGCACCTCGATCAATTGGGACTTCGAGGTCATCACCACGTTCATGTCGACGCTGGCGCGCGAGTCTTCCTCGTAGGCGAGGTCCAGCATCTCATGGCCATCGACAATGCCGACGCTGATGGCGGCCACCGCGTCGAAGACGGGGATGGTGCGCACCTTGTCATGTTCGAGCATCCAGCGGAGGGCATCGTAGAGGGCGACATACGCGCCGGTGATGGAGGCGGTGCGCGTGCCGCCGTCAGCCTGGATGACATCGCAGTCCAGGGTGATGGTGCGTTCGCCGAGGGCGCGCAGATCGACCACGGCGCGCAATGCACGGCCGATCATGCGTTGAATCTCCATGGTGCGGCCGCCGGGGTGGCCTTTGGCCACCTCGCGTTGCTGGCGGGTGGTGGTGGCGCGGGGGAGCATGCTGTACTCCGCCGTTACCCAGCCGGAGCCGGTACCCTTGAGGAAGGGGGGCACGCGGTCCTCGACACTGGCGGTGCACAGCACCTGGGTGTCGCCCAGCCAGATCAGGCACGACCCTTCAGCATGCTTGATCAAATCTCGTTCGAACTGCACGGGGCGCAGTTCGTATTCCTGTCGTCCATCTACGCGAATCATGCCCTACTAGTTCGCCCCTTGTTTTGCCACACCCTTCTGCCATTCGCACCTGCGTTGCATAAGATATCACCCTCCCTTGTCCGCGGAAATGCGCAGGTGGTATAATGCGCATGATCGAGAGGTGTTGGACTGATGGCCTTGACGCGCGAAGAAGTTGAACATGTTGCGTTGCTCTCCCGCCTGGAATTCGGCGAGGGGGAGATCGAGCGCTTCACCGAACAACTGAACTCTATCCTGGAGCATTTCACGGCGTTGCAGGAAGCCGATACCAGCCAGATTTCGGCGACGACGCATGTGGTGCCGATGCTTAATGTGCTGCGCGATGACGAGGCGCGCCCAAGCTGTACCCCGGATGAGGCCTTGCAGAATGCCCCCGAGCGCTCGGACGATTTCTTCAAGGTGCCGCGCGTCGTCGAGTAATCCACCGTGTTCTACTGCTACATCGCCCTCTGCCCGTGTTATGGGTGGAGGGTTTTTTCGTGCTGACCATAATTTATGCAACCGGTTGAAAAATTGCCGTCGGATCGGGAGGTTTTCGCCAAGTTGCTTTGTATATTAAGGGCAGGGCCGCCAATTATCCGGCACAACGGCGGCGACCCGATCCCGATACTCACGAGTCCGAGGAGTTTTCATGTCCACGCTCAAGCTGGGTGCATTCACCTTTCTCCATGCCGAAAACGGCGCTGACTTTTCTCCCCTGACGGTGATGGGGTTGCCGACCTGCCAGTTGTGCAACTGGCAGCCGATGTCCATCACGCGGGAGATGGCCGAGCGGGCGCGCGATGCCGCGGCGGCGGCGGGCATTGAGATCACGCTGTACTGGTGCGGCTACACTGGCCCCGCCGTCTGGAATTACATCGATGGTCCGTCCACTATCGGATTGGTGCCGGAGGAATACCGGGCGGTGCGCGTGGAGGAGTTGAAGCGCGGGGCGGAGATCGCCGCCTGGCTGGGGGTGCAGGATATGGCGACGCATGTCGGTTTTCTGCCCCTGGATGCGAAAGACCCCAACTATATCGGCACGGTCGACGCCGTGCGGGCGATCGCGGAATATGCCGGCGAGCGCGGAGTGACGTTCAACTTCGAGACCGGGCAGGAGACCCCCATGGTGCTGTTGCGCTGCATTCAGGATGTGGGTCTGCCGAACCTGGGCATTAACCTGGACCCCGCCAATCTGCTGCTTTACGGCAATGGCAACCCGGTGGACGCGCTGGATATCTTCGGCACGTATGTGCGCGGCGTGCATGCCAAAGACGGCGAGTACCCGACCGACGGCCATTTCCTCGGCGAAGAGAAACCGCTCGGCGAAGGCCGGGTGAATTTCCCGGCGCTGGTGCCGAAGCTGAAATCGCTGGGCTACACCGGTGCATTGACCATCGAGCGCGAGATCAGCGGGCCGCAGCAGATCGCGGATATCCAGCGGGCCATCGACCTATTGACGCCGCTGCTGTAATCACAGTATTCGCCCGCCTGCCGGCATGTTCGGCGGGCGGGCGTGCCCGCTAAGCCATGGCATGCCATGCCGGTCTGCACCCCGATTTTCCTCTTTCGAACGCTACTGTTGCCGCCCGTCATCGCTTTGCCAACATGGCGATTTCACCTCTCATCCGTTGAATATTTTCGCCGATGTGTGGTATATTCTACAGGTAGTGCATTGTTGCGCTATGCCAAATCCGGTTGAGTCGAAGCCGAATCGTAGGCCGTTTCCCCGTGCGATTCAGCCCTCTGGAGGACGATGGAATATGCGCCCATCCTTAGAAGCTGTTATCAAAGTCTCTGCCCAGTGTGCCTTGATCTTTTCGCGCCTGTTGGCATGGGGTCCCCTCTCCCTATCGGTCCTGGATAGCGCCTCGGAGCCCCCGTGCCAACAGGCGCGAACACCTGCGGCGCGATCCACGACCCGATCCTTTCCGTACCGCTTCTTACAGGCCCCCACATCTCGTGTGGTGTGCTTTGCGTTAGCCGCCTGCCTGCTCTTGCCCTCATTGAGCCTGGCGGCGCCCAGTAAAACCACCCTGCAGCACAAACGTGCGACCCTCAATTCGCAGATCACCCAGGTGCGCAAGAAATTACGCAGCGAACGCACGCGCGCGCAACAGACCAAGCGCCAACTGCGCGGCGTGGAGAATCGCCTGGTGGTGTATCGCGGCCAGTTGCAGGTGGCCAAGGTGCGCTTTGAGCGTTCCAAAGTCGAGTTGCATCGCGCGACGGTGGCGTTAAAGCAGGCCAAGGAAGAATATGCGGATTCCCAGCAGGCTGCGGGCGAGCGCATCGCGGCGCTGTACAAGCGCGGCGATGACGGCTATTTGCATTTACTGCTCTCCTCGGAAGATTTTGGCGATTTCCTGCAGCGCTCCCAATTGGCGAAATTCATGCTGGAGCAGGACCGGAAAGTGCTGGAGCAGTTGCGCGAACGCAAGACCAAGGTCGAGCAATACCAGGAGCGGGTGAAAACGAAGACCGCGGAAGTCGCCGCCTGGAAGCAGCGTGTGGCGGTAGTGCATAACCGCACCTGGGCCGAGCGCCAGCAGGTGGCGACGACTTTGACGATTTCCCGCAAAACGATGTACAGCATGGAAGCGGAGCTCGCCGCCCTGGAGCGCGACTCGGCAGCGGTGGAGTCTATGCTGCGCTCGATGCAGTCGTCGGCAGCCGGTAAGCGGCGGTACTCCCAGTACCGCGGCCCGGTGAGCGGGCTGCCGGTTCGAGGCCGCATCACGTCGCCGTACGGCTACCGCACCCATCCGGTGCTCGGCGGGCGGCGTCTGCATACTGGCGTGGACATTGCCGCGCCCACAGGGACGCCCATCTATGCGGTGGGCAACGGCGAGGTCATTTACGCCGGATGGCGCGGCGGGTATGGCAATACCGTCATCGTCGACCATGGCGGTGGACGAGCGACATTGTATGCGCATATGTCGTCCATCGGCGCCCGTGTCGGCCAGAGCGTATCCAAGGGGCAGGTGATCGGCCGCGTCGGCTCGACCGGCATTTCCACCGGACCGCATGTGCATTTCGAGTTGCGCATTAACGGGCGGCCCGTCAATCCATTATAGCCATAGGCACCGGGGCAGCAAACTTGTCCGTGTCCCGGCAAGCCAACCAGGCGCTTCGCCGCAGGAGGAGAGCGTGGAGGAAAGCCGACCGGACCTTGAGCGCCTGTTGATCAATATGGATGGCGCGTCGGTCCTTGGGGCGCTGCTGGCGGTCAACCGTGCTGCGGTCATTTTCGCCGACGCGACGCGCGCGGTTGTGTGGTTGAGCGACACGGCGGCGGATCTGCTAGGATACTCAGCCCACGAGTTGTGCGGCAGACAGCTGACCGACTGCTGTGCCGTGCCGTTCGATCCCGCAGAGTTCGCCAGGACATCATCCCCTTCATCCTTTCCCGTGGCATTCACCACCGCGTGCGGCGACGTGCGCACGCTGGCAACCACGGTTATGCCGGTGCGGGATGCTGCCGGAGGCGAGGGGGTGCTTCTTTTCCTGCATGGAGAGCGAAGCGCCTCACCCGCGTCAGAGCGGCACCATCGGCTTATTAATAATTTGACCATGGCCTGCGCGTTGCTCGAGCTGGAGATGCGTCATGCACCGGCTGAGATGCACGCACGCCTGATGACCAACCTGGCGCGCATTCGCAGCATGGTGCTGCTGCAGGGCTTATATGACGATGACCACCCCTCGACCGTCGAAGTTGGAATCCTGGCACGGGCGATGCTCAACAATGCGTTCTCGTTGTTTGGCCTTGCAGGAAGGTGCGAAGCGGCGCCGTGTGCCGCACCGATTATGATCAACGCACGCCAGGGGGCGTATCTGGCGCTGGCCTTGACCGAGATCGGCGTGCAAGTTGCCTGTCAAGTCGGATCGCACACGAAAGCGGTACCGATGTTCACGGTGACACGGGAGGACGGGGTGCTCTCCTGTCGCCTTACGGTGTGCGAAGATGCCGCCTCTGCGGAACGGCGCATGTTTGATGTGCAAAGCCTGGAGAATCTGGCGATCCTGGTTGAACGCTCGCTGGGCGGGGAGATCGTGTTCCCCGGTGAGGGGAGAGGTGATATCACCCTGCGTGTGCCTTTGGAGTGTGCTTGAAGCGTCATGTGCACAGCGGGGGGACGCTTTACCGCGAATCTGCCGCAAATGACGCGAAAGTGTTACAGAGATCAAGCGTTGATATGGAACAATCGTTAACGGTAGGCAACAACACGCCGTCAGGAAGCGGTGTCAGCACAACGATTCCTGTCGCTGTTGTTCGTTGACGGGGGAGCAGCCGTTTGTTATACTCCTTCTAGATTTACCCATGAAGCGGCTTTCCTGTCTTCGTTGCAGTTGAAAGGGGGCGGCCATGCCGCATAAGATTCTTGCCGTCGATGATGAACGCCATATTGTTCGATTAATTCAGGTGAACCTCGAGCGCGCGGGCTACGAAGTTGTCACGGCGTATGACGGCCGCGAAGCGCTGAAGAAGATTGAGGAAGAGAAGCCGGATATGGTGGTGCTCGACGTCATGATGCCATACATGGATGGCTTCGAGACGCTCAAGCAGATTCGCGCCAACCCGCAAACGCGCAACTTGCCGGTGATCATGCTCACGGCGAAAGCGCAGGATCAGGATGTCTTTCAGGGGTATTCACAGGGGGCCGACATCTACCTGACGAAGCCCTTCAACCCGATGGAATTGTTAACGTTTGTCAAACGTATTTTCACGGAGATGGAGACGGATGACGAAGACGACCGAGTCTACAACCTCTAATACTGATGCGACCGCCGCCGTGCTGATGGGCGCGGTCATTGTGGCGGGCATTGTGGGTCTGGCCTGGCTGGCGTTGGGTCAGCATGCGCAGCGTGCCGTCGACCCGTTGGCGGAGGCGGACCGCCGCATCACCGAACTCGAAGGCACGTTGCATCGCCTGGAGGATTCGTTCAGTCAATTAGAGGTGTAACGTATCAGGTGTCGAGGACGTTTTTTGCACGCTGGGAGTGTCCACTCCCAGCGTGCATCGGTGTTTTGGGGTTAATGGTGATCCGATAGTGGGAACATTGGTTGCTGTCTGCCCACGACCATCGTAAGTAGTACCCCCGAGTTGTGTGCTTCGCAGGATCGAGCATGCGCGTTATACCACTTAAGCCGTCAGGAAGACCCGCCATACGAGGTCAACGCCAGCATGGAACAATCAGTGCAAGCCGTACTCGAACAGATT
Organism: Armatimonadota bacterium; assembly: GCA_020060775.1. Taxonomy (GTDB): domain Bacteria; phylum Armatimonadota; class Hebobacteria; order CAIYQO01; family CAIYQO01; genus JAGUZN01. The sequence goes on along the minus strand of JAGUZN010000200.1, from coordinate 8,735 downwards.
CGCCACCTGCTTGACGAACTTCGTCATCGCCTGTGGATTGATCACCGCCCCCTGTCCGTCAGTGTGTATCGCTGCGCCGAGCCGATCGCGTTCGCCGATGCGCAGCGCCACACTTACCTCCCGGTTACCCCCCCGTATACCTGGGGTCCGGCATGGTCGACCGCGTGGTTCCGGGTGCAGGGCGAAGTCCCCAGTGCGTGGGCCGGCGAGACCGTCGCCGCGCTCATCGACACGGGGTCGGAGGCCGCCGTGTGGCAGGCCGGGATGCCTGTGCAAGGGCTGGATGCCAACCGCGATGATTTCATGCTGCGCGGTACGGACGCACAGGGCACGGTGGACCTCTATGTTGAGGCAGCAGGTAATTACCATTTTGGGCTCGATTTGCCGGAAGATCATCAGTATGGCCAGTCAGGTGGTGAACCACATTTCATCTTCACTCGTGCGGTATTGGCGCGGCGCGACGATCAGGTTTGGGTGCTGTACCACGACCTCGATGTGCTGCTCAACCTCGCTGAGCACCTCGCCGCCGATGCGTCGCAGCGCCCGGAACTGCTTCAGGCATTGCAGCAGGCGCTCGACGCCTATCGAGATGGCGGTGATGATGCGCTGAACGTAGCGCGGGCGCGGCTGGCTCCGGTCTTGTCACGTCCCGCTGATGATGCGATGGTGGTGAATGCCCTCGGTCACTCCCATATCGACACGGCGTGGCTGTGGCCCATCCGTGAAACGATCCGCAAGTGCGCCCGCACGTTTTCGACCGTGCTCACTTATATGGCTGAGTATCCCGAATACCACTTCGTGCAAAGCCAGCCGCAACTCTACGCATTTGTCAAGGACCGCTTCCCCGAACTCTACGCGCGCATCCGGCAGGCGGTGGCGGATGGCCGTTGGGAACCGCAGGGCGCTATGTGGGTCGAACCGGATTGCAATATCACTTCCGGTGAGTCGCTGGTGCGCCAGTTTCTCTATGGCATGCAATTCTTCCGCGACGAATTCGGCGTGGAGAGCACGGTGGCCTGGTTGCCGGATGTCTTCGGATTTTCCGCGGCGATGCCGCAGATCTTGCGCGGGTGCGGCATTCGCTATTTCATGACGAGTAAGCTGCACTGGAACGAGACCTCCACGTTCCCATACAGCACGTTCTGGTGGGAAGGGATCGACGGCTCGCGCGTGCTCGCGCATCAACTGCCGGCACGCACGTATGGCGGCGACCTGTTGCCGGGCGAACTGCTGACAGGGGAGCGCACGTTCAAAGAGCGAGGGCGCGCGCAGGACTGGCTGTTCCTGTATGGCCACAGCGATGGCGGCGGCGGGCCGACGCGCACGATGCTGGAGCGCTATCGCCGCCTGCAAAATCTGGATGGGCTGCCGCGGTTGATGCAAGTGCCGTCGCGCGACTGGTTTCCCGCCATGGAGGCGCGCACGCACGCCCTGGATACCTGGGTCGGAGAGTTATACCTTGAAACGCATCGCGGCACCTACACCACGCAAGGACGCGTGAAGTGGGAGAATCGCCTTTGTGAGTTCCTGTTGCGCGATGCCGAGTTTCTCACCGCCGTGCAGCCAGAAGGCGCATATCCCGCCGAGGCGTTGGAGCAGGCATGGAAGCTGGTGCTCTGTAACCAGTTCCATGACATCCTGCCCGGCAGTTCCATTGGTTGGGTGTATGAGGATGCATTGCGCGATTATGCGGTGGTACGCGAATTGGCCGGCGGAGCCCTGCGGCAGGCGCTCGCCACCTTTGCCGAGGGCATTGACACCGGCAACCTCGCGCAGCCGGTGATGGTGTGGAATACGCTCTCCTTTGCCCGATCGGGCCTGGTGGAGTTGCCCTGGGACGGCGATGATGGGCTGGTCGCGGTCTCCCCGCGTGAGAAGGTGAGCCGCACGCAGGTGACCGAGGTGGAGGGCGAGCGCCGCCTGTTAGTCGAGGTGGTGGATGTGCCGCCCATGGGCTACACGACGTACGATCTGTGCGACAGTGCGGAGTGGGAAGACGAGGGCCTGCTGGTGACCGATGCGGCGACGGCGACGCCCGATTCGCTGGAGAATTCGCTGGTCGCGATCACGCTGAATGCGTACGGCGGCATCACGTCCTACTACGACAAAGTGGCACAGCGGGAGATCATCGCCGCAGGCGCGGTCGGCAACCTGTTCCAGCGGTTTGATGACCGCCCACGCCTTTATGATGCCTGGAACATCGACGCCGATTACGAAGCCACGGCAGAAGCGCTGGAAGGCCCGGCGACCATCACAGTGGTGGAATCCGGCCCGTTGCGTGCAACCGTGCGCGTGGAGCGGGAGCTGACGCCGGAGGCGCACCTGGTGCAGTATATCCGGCTGGAGGCCAACAGTCGGCGCGTCGATTTCGACACGATCATCGATTGGCATGCCGCGCATACGCTGCTGAAGGTCGCCTTTCCGGTAGCGGTGCACAGCCCGCGCGCGACGTACGAAATCCAGTTCGGCCATATTGAGCGCCCGACCCATCGCAATACCCCGTGGGATGCCGCGCGCTTTGAAGTACCCGCGCAGAAATGGGCCGACCTTTCCGAAGGGGATTACGGGGTGGCGTTGCTCAACACCGGCAAGTACGGGTATGACATCCACGGCAACGTCATGCGGCTGACGTTACTGCGTTCCCCCAAGCATCCCGATCCGGAAGCGGATATGGGGCAGCACCGGTTCACCTACAGCCTGCTGCCGCATCGCGGCGAGGTAGCGCAGTCCGGCGTGCCGCTGGCCGGGTATGATCTGAACGTACCGTTCCAGGCCCAGCGGTTGCCGGTGCGCGACGGTGTGCTGGCGCAGACGCACAGCTATTTTCGTCTGGACCATCCCAACCTGATCATTGAGGCGGTGAAGCGCGCCGAGGACGGCGACGGCGTGATCGTGCGACTGTATGAGGCGTACCGCCGACGCGGCTGCGCGCGGCTGGTGACGAACGGCCGGTTCTCGCGCGCCACACGCACCGACCTGCTGGAGCGCGACCAGGAGGAGTTGGGCATTCACGGCGGAGCCGTCGAGTTGCCCTACCGGCCCTTCGAGATCATAACCTTGCGGTTACGATAGTAAGTGGATTGGTGGTGTCCGGCGATCCTGGTCCATTTTGTCCATCCCGCACAGTCACCTGCGTGCTGCAGGCTCCTTTCTATTGTGCTGTCACGGCGGGTGGCATCACCAATGCAACACGGGCCGCCCCCGGAGGAGCGGCCCGTGTTGCATTGGTACAAGGTCTTCACCAGGTTAATGGTGGTGGTGTTCTCCACAGCCACACTCGCATCCCTCATCCTCTTCCGCATATTCGTCAAAGAGCGGGATCCAATCGCCGTGCGCCTCGAACATGTCATCGACCAGCGACCAGATCTGGTCGAGACTGAGTTCGGCGGCGGTGTGTGGATCGAGCATGGCGGCGTGGTAGACATGCTGTTTGATGCCGGTGAGCGCCGCGGTGACCACCAATTCCTGCACGTTGATTTGCGTGCGGTTCATGGCCGCCAGGTGCGTGGGCAGATGGCCGATCTTGATGGGCTGGATGCCGTTCTTGTCGATCAGGCAGGGCACTTCCACGCAGCATCCGTCGGGCAAGTTGTCGATGAGACCGTGATTCAGCACATTGCCGTTCACCACGGTTGGTTTTCCGGTTTCCAGCGCGCGGATGATGCCGGCGCCGTACTCATGTGACGTGGGCAATTCGTCAAAGCCTTTACCGGCTTCCAGTTCGGCGGCCATGGCATCCCAACTGGCATTCTGCGCCACACAGCGGCGCGGGTACTCATCCAGCGGGATGTTGTATTGTTCGATGAGATCGGGGCGGTCACGCTTGATATGCCACGGCCCATACTCGCTGAAGTGCTCGCTGGACTCGGTGATATAGTAGCCGAGGCGCAGCATCATATCCAGCCGCACGCGATCCCATTCAGGGTAATACTCTTTGCTGGCGACCTTCTCGAAAATGCACGGATACAGGTCTTCCCCATCGTGCTCCAGCGTGAGGTAGAATGCCATGTGGTTGATGCCCGCGCAGGTGTAGTTCACTTCATCGGGATTGACGCCGATCGCCTCGCAGAGGTGGCGGTAACTGCCCTGCACGCTGTGGCAGAGGCCGATGGTGCGGATGTTGGTGCCGGCCAGGATGGCCCAGGTGTTCATCGCCATCGGATTGACGTAGTTGAGCAGGGTCACGTCAGGGCAGAGTTGCTCCATGATGTCGGCGTAGTCGAGGAAGACGGGGATGGTGCGCAAGGCGCGGAAGATGCCGCCGATGCCCAGCGTATCGCCGATGGTCTGGCGCAGGCCGTATTTCTTCGGAATTTCGAAGTCGGTGACGGTGCACGGCTCATAGCCGCCCACCTGGAACATGCTGACGGCGTAGTCCGTCCCTTCAAGGGCTATGCACGGGTCGGTGGTGGCGATGATGGTCGGGTGAGCGCCGCGCGCTTTCGCAACCTGCCGCGCCATCTTTTCCGAGGTGGCCAGGCGTCCCGGGTCGATATCGTAGAGCGCGATGGTGCTGTCGGCGAGTTCGGGGCAGGCCAGACAGTCGGCGAGGATGTTTTTTGCGAAAATGACGCTGCCGGCGCCGAGCAAAGTGATCTTGGACATTCGGATATCTCCTGCTGATGTGCGATCCTCTCCTCTTTTCAAGGCGACTGGTAAGAATCCTTTTGCCGTTTGCCGTGAATTTCACGAGAGATTGTTTTACGTACTCTCTTTATGTGCCGCGTGTGCTCGTGTATTGCGCCTGTCGGGTGAAGATGTTACCCTTTGGTTGATTCGTCGTTGCCGAACGTTGTCGCCAAGGAGAACCCGCCATCGCGCCCGGCATTCTTATAGCCACGCTGCTCCTGTTGCCCCTGTTGGCGGTTGCCATGCTGGGCATCTATCGCCTCGCCATGTGGCCGTTGCGGAAGATGCCGGCGCACGAGTACGAGCAGGCGGTGCGTGCGCCGATCTGGTTCGTGGTGGTGATCGGTCTGGGAATCACGTTGCTGGCGTTGTACACGCTGGGGCGCCTGCCGGCGGAGGGTGAACAGTTTTTCATCGGATGGCCGCGACTGGGGCCGGTGCTGCTTGCCGATGCCTACACGCTATGGGGCTCGGCGCTGCTGGGAGTCACCCTGGCCGCCACCGCCTGGGTGCCCGCGGTACGGCGGGGCATCGCCACACACTCGTGGGCGCTCTCGCTGGTTATGCTATCACTGACCTGGATCGCGCTGCTTACGTTGCACGGCTTGCGCCCGCAGTTGTTGTTGCTGGGCTGGCTGGCGCTGCTGGGGGGCGTGCTCGGGCTGTGGACCTGGCTCTTTCGGCCGCACTGGCGCTGGCGGCAGGTCGAGCCCCTGGTGTTGCTGGCGGTGATCGGCCTGCTCGGGGTGTTGGGCATCGCCTGGTTGAATGCGTTGGGGCAGCAGGCCGATCTCACGGCACTGTGGAGCAGCTTGCTCTCCGCATCGCCGCGCGCCACCAGCGGCGCCACGGTGCTTCTGGTGCTGGGCTGGCTGGGGCCTGCGGCGTACTTGCCGTGGTGGCTGTGGACGCGGCGCGATGATCAGGCGGCGCGCTGGTTGCCGGCCGCGCTGCTGCTGGCTGTCACCGGCATGCTGGTGCTGGTGCGTGTGCTGGTGTTCGCCTTTCCCACCGCGGACCCGCAGTTCCTGCAGGCCACCGGGCTTGAGCAGTTATTCCTGATCCGGCGCGCGCTGGATTGGATGCTCATCTGGGGGTTGCTCGCGTTATGGGTGGGCACGGCGTGGCTGGCCTATACCGCTCTGTTGCGTCAGGCGCTGGCGTTAGCACTGTTGCGCCCGCTAGTGCTGGTGGCGGTGGCGCTGGTGCTGCTGGCGCTCACCGCCGCATTGCGCACGCAGACAGCGGACGCCTTGCACGGTCTGTTGTGGATGGTCTTCACCTGGCTGGGCTTCATTGCCGTCTGGCTGGGTGCGGGCGGGGTGCTGCCCTTGCTCACGCCGCGTGAGCAGGGCGAGCGCTCGGTGTTAATCGCGGCGGTGGTGCTGGCGCTGGCAGCGCTGGTCGCTATACCGCCGACCGCTGGATTTCTCGCGGTATCGCGATTGTGGCAGGCCTGGGGGGCCATTGGCGCCCCGCGCGCGCTGATGGTCACCGCACTGGTCATCTGTGGCGTGAGCGCCGCCGTCCAGTTGCCGCGTTGGAGCCGGCAGCAGGAGGCTGCTACCGTGCATCCGGGCACGGGTTGGGGCATTCTCGCGCCATTCGGCATCGCCTTCGCCCTGCTGGCGAGCGGTATTCTGTACGGGCGCCTGGGACCCTTGCTGGACCTCGTGCAGCGCAGTTTGCGGCAGAATTTTTAATTCGGCTCTGATGAGGAGATAAACATGAACACAGCACCGCAGGCGCCATGCGCGCTAATCACAGGGGCGGGGCAGGGCATTGGCCGCGGCATCGCGCTGAAGCTGGCCGCCGCCGGATTCGATATCATCGCCAATGATATCATCGCTGATCCCAGCAATCTGGAAAAAGGCGTTTACGAGGTGCAGCATCGGGTTGAGGAACTCGGTCGCCGCTGCCTGCCCGTGCAGGGCGACATCGCCAACCGCGCGGACCATGACCGGCTGATCGCAGAAGCGGTCGCGGCCTTCGGCGGCATCGATGTGCTGGTGAACAACGCCGGTGTCGCCCCGAAAGTGCGTACGGATATTCTGGAAACCAGCGAAGAGAGCTACGACCGGCTGCAACAGATCAATGCGCGCGGCCCGTTCTTTCTCACGCAGGCAGTAGCCAGGCAGATGATCGCCCAGGTGCAGGCCGGGCGCATGTCGAAACCGACCATCATCTTTATTACCTCCATTTCGGCGACCGTGTCCTCCCCCGCGCGTGCCGAATACTGTGTCTCCAAAGCCTCGTTGAGCATGATCGCCCGGCTGTTCGCCCACCGGTTGGCCACCGAAGAGATCTGCGTGTATGAGATTCGCCCCGGCATCATCGCCACCGAGATGACCAGCGTGGTGAAGGAGAAGTACGATCAACTCATCAGCGAGGGCCTGCTCGCCCAGCCGCGCTGGGGCACGCCGGAGGACATCGGCAACGCGGTGGTCGGTCTGGCCAAAGGCTTCTTCCGCTATTCCACCGGCGAAATCATTGAGGTGGGCGGCGGCTTCGGCATCCCGCGACTATAAACACCACAAGGACAACAGCATGACTCGCGACACCATTTCACTGCACGGCATGACCTTGCCGGTGATTTATGTGAATACTGCCGTGGTTGGTTCAGGCGCGGCCTCGTTGAACTGCGCACTGCAGTTGACCTACCAGGGCGTGACCGATCTGGCCATCATCACCGAAGAGTTCGGCGGCGGCACCTCCAACAATACCGGCAGCGACAAGCAAACCTATTATAAACTATCCTTGAACGGCGCCAGCGCCGACTGCCCGCACGACATGGCGCAGAGCTATTTCAACGGCGGCAGCATGCACGGCGACATCGCACTCATCGAGGCGACCCTGTCGGCGCAGTCCTTCTTTCACCTGGTCAAGTTGGGCGTGCCCTTCCCGCACGATCAGTACGGGGGGTATGTAGGCTATAAGACCGACCATGACCCGCGCGAGCGCGCCACCTCCGCCGGCCCGAAGACCTCTATGCTCATGTTCCAGGCGCTGGCTGCCGAGGTGCAGCGGCGCGGGCTGCCGATTATCGACGGATGCGAGGTGATCGCCATCCTGACCGACGATTCCGGCGGGGAGAAGAAGGCCATCGGATTGCTCTGCCTGGAGCGCGTGCGCCTGCATGACGAGGGGCACGGGCTGTTGCTGGTGAGCGCGACGAACATCGTGTACGGCACAGGCGGCCCGGGGGTGATCTACAAGGATTCGGTGTATCCCGAGGTGCATACCGGCTCGACCGGCATCGCACTGGAGGCGGGCGTCACCGCGCAGAACCTCACCGAGTGGCAGTATGGGCTGGCCTCCACGAAGTTCCGCTGGAATGTCTCCGGCACGTATCAACAGGTGATCCCGCGCTATATCTCCACCGATGCCGACGGCAATGATCCGCAGGAGTTCCTCAACCCGTACTTCGATTCCATGACCACGCTCACCACCGATATCTTTCTTAAGGGGTATCAGTGGCCGTTCGATCCGCGCAAGGTGGCGGATTATGGTTCCTCCATCATCGATATTCTGGTCTACCAGGAGATGATGGTGAAGGGGCGGCGGGTGTACATGGATTTCCGCGCCAACCCCTCCAACGCGGGCAATCCGCAATTGCAGCCGTTCAGTTTCGATGTGCTCGGCGAAGAAGCGCGACGCTACCTGGAGAACTCGCACGCGCTACAGGCGACGCCCATCGAGCGTTTGCACCACATGAATCCGCTGGCGATCGACCTCTACACCGAGCATGGCATCGACCTGTGGACCGAGCCGTTGGAAGTGGCGGTCTGCGCGCAGCACAATAACGGCGGGCTGAAGGGCAACATCTGGTGGGAAGCGGATCTGCGGCATTTCTTCCCGATCGGCGAGGCAAACGGCAGCCACGGCGTGTACCGCCCAGGCGGTTCGGCGCTCAACTCCGGCCAGTGCGGCGCCCTGCGCGCGGCACAGTACATTGCCTACCGCTATCAGGACGCGCCGCTGACGGGCGATGCCTTCATGCGCTCGGTGGCGGAGCAGGTGAGCATGCGCCCGCGGCAGATCGACGCTTTGCTGGCACAGGACGGTGTGGGCGACGTGCATGCATACCGGCAGACGCTGCAGGAACG
>JAGUZN010000160.1 GCA_020060775.1 Armatimonadota bacterium | reverse complement strand
GGTCGCCGGAAAAGAGCATGCGCGCCTGACCGTACTCCAGCCGGCAGACGACGCTGTTGTTATTGGCATCCGAGGTCGTGCCGGTCAATACGGGATCGGTGGGCGCCAGGACGTGCAGGCGCACACTGCCGTCGAGCTGTATCCGCTGCCCGGCGCGGGCGCGCTGGAGGGGGATGCGACGTTCGGCGATCAGTTCGCGCACGCGGTCATAATCGCTGCTGTTTCCGGGCAACTGCGGGTCGAGCACCATGCCGACCGGCATCTCCTGCAAAATCGCCGCCAGGCCATTGACGTGATCGACATCGGGGTGGGTGATGAGCAACACGTCGATTTTACGCACGCCCAGCATGAGCAGGTTGGGCAAGAGCACTCGTTCACCCACCTGGGAGATGCTGCGGCTGCCGCCGTCGATGAGCATGGTGCGGCCGAAGGGGGTGCGAATCAACAGTGCATCGCCATCGCCCACGGCAAAGGCGGTCACCTGCAGCGGGCGCGGCATGAGGTGCCAGACGAGTAGCCAAAGCCCGAGCGCCAGCATCGTCAGGCCGACGAGCAACCACCGTTCCGGCGCAATAGTGCGCATCCAGTCGAGAATCCTTCGCAACGCCATATCCGACGTCCTCCGATGACGATGCTTTAGGTTACCAAGCGAACGAAGTCTCGGCAACCTTGCCGATTTCGGCGGCAGGGATTCCACGGCGTCGCGGCCAACACATACGGTGGCGTGGCCATAATGAACGGAAGGATGCGGCATGTTGGAAATTCGATCATTCCCCGGCGCTCCGCTGGAGACGAACTGTTATCTGGTCGCCGATGTGGGGGCGGGCGCGGCGATACTCATCGATGCCCCGTGGCAGGTTGTCGATGATATCACCGACGAATGCGCCACCCTGCAGGTGACGGTGCAGACGATTGTCTGCACGCACGGGCACTGGGATCACACGATGGGGCTGGCGGAACTGGTCTCCGCCACCGGCGCACGGGTGGCCTGCCATGCGGCGGATGTCGACATGCTGGAGCATCCCAGCTTCGCGCCGTTCGTCTTTCCGTTCGAATTGACGCCCGTCACGCCGGACATGTTGCTGCAGGAGGGCGACCAGGTCCAGGTGGGGGGACACACCTTCAGCGTGCTGCACACGCCCGGCCATACCCCGGGGTGCATTTGCCTCTACGACGCGGAAGAGAAGCTGTTATTCAGCGGCGACACCCTGTTCTGCGGCACCTGCGGCCGCATGGACCTGCCCGGCGGCGATCCCGGCGCCATGGTGCGCAGCCTGCATCGCCTGGCCACCCTGCCCGCGGACACACACGTCTTTCCCGGCCACGGCCCGGAAACGACCATCGGGCGCGAAGAGTGGCTCGCGCACGCGGAAGCGATGTGCGAAGAGTGACCCGGCGCCATGCCCTCGCGCCTTGACACTCACAGTGCGTTTTTCTATAATATTTACCGCGTGGATCGTTAGCTCAGCTGGTAGAGCAGGGGACTCTTAATCCCAAGGTCGTAGGTTCGAATCCTACACGATCCACCACCCTTCGCTCTGCGAAGGGTGTCCCACGAAGCCAGGGGATGTTAACGAGCAGCTGCTACTGCGTTCAGCCCTGGTGTCCATGGCGGAGCTACGGGTGGCAAGCCAGGGCGAAGTGGGACCCTCCAGGATTCACTTCAATTGCACTTTCAATCAACCTACGGCATTAACACTCGTAAGTGTGGGGCAATATGAAGTATGTCTATCTCCTGCGCAGCATTTCGTACCCCAAACAGCGCTATATCGGGCTCACGGAAGATGTTGATGCCAGACTTATAGCGCATAATGCCGGCCACTCTCCGCATACCGCCAAATATCGTCCCTGGGCTACTGTCGCTGTCGTACGCTTTGAAGATGATGAAAAGGCCGCTGCATTTGAGCGATACTTGAAAACCGGCTCCGGTTGGGCATTCGCGAAACGCCACTTGTGGTAGTCATGAGCATCGCGGATGTCACGCCCTGGGCAGCGTAAAGTGGAAGGTGCTGCCCTGGCCGAACTCGCTGTCCACCCAGATGCGGCCGCCGTGGGCTTCCACGAGCATGCGGGTGATGTAGAGCCCGAGGCCGATGCCTTCCGCTTTGCGTTTGCCCGTGGTGCGATAGAAACGCTCGAAGATGTGCGGCAGATCGACGGGATCGATGCCCTGCCCCTGGTCGGCAACGGAGATCACGACCTCGTCATCCTCCGGCGAGGCGGTGATGCGCACGGGGCCCTCCGAGTACTTGAGCGCATTGGAGAGCAAATTCGTCACGATGCGATCCAGACGGTTGTAGTCGGCATACACCGGGGGCAGGTCAATCGGCACGTCAATCACCACCCGCTCCATCGCCATCGCGGTCTCCAGGCGTGTGCACAGATCCTGGAGGAAGTCCGCCAAGGACACCGCCTGTCGCTCCAACTGCAGTTGTCCGCCTTCAAAGCGGGTGACATCCACCAGGTCTTCGATCATCCGGTTCATTCGCTGTTCGCTGCGCGCAATGGCCTCGATGCTTTCACGGATCGGCCCGCCGAGGTGATGCTGTTTCAGCGCATCGCGCAGCAGCCCGACGTGGCCGTGCAGCACGGTGATGGGCGCGCGCAGGTCATGGGAGACGATCTGCAGCATGGTGCGCATTTGCTCCTGCAGGTTATGGAGGGGGGTGATGTCGGTGAAAACCACCACCGCGCCGAAGATAGCCCCCTCCTCCGTCTGCAGCGGCGCGGCGCTGACCGAGGTCCAGATGACGCCGTGCGGGCGATGCACGACCATGATAGCCCCGGAGACCACCTCACCCTGCAATGCGCGAAACGCCGGGGTCTCCTCAGGAGTGAAGCGCGCGCCATCCGGCTTTTCGACGCGCAGGGCGGTGATGCGCTCGGGAATGGCGAGGTCGCGTTCCTCGGGGGTGTAGCGCAGAATGCGGTCGGCGGCCGCATTCGCGCGCACCACTCTGCCGCCGGTATCATAAATCAACAGGCCATCGGCAATCGCACTCAGCGTGGTGTCCAGCTCGGCGGCGCGGGTCTGCACTTCACGCAGCAGGCGCTCGCGCTCCTCTTCCGCCTGCTTCCGCTCGGTGATGTCCTGGGCGACCGCAATGACGCCGAGAATCTCCCCGTCCACTGAGCGGTACGGCTCTGCCGACACGAGCGTCCAGTGCTCACCGGTGTCGTCCGTATAGATGAGTTCCATGCCGGGCCTCACGCTCTCTCCACGCAGCGCGCGAGCCCCGGGCCATTGCTCTGGGGGAAGCGGGCGCCCCTCGGCATCAACAGCGTGCCAGCGCTGTACTAGCGCCGGGTCGCGCGAGGGCATCTGCTGGTGTACGTAGCCTCGCATGATGGCATTGCTGATGAAGAAGTGCCCCTCCGTATCGGAGACACCGACGCCGACAGGCAACTGTTCCAGGATGGCTGATAGCCGTTCTTCGCTCTCGCGCAGTTCCGCCGTGCGTGCCTCGACGCGCTGCTCCAACTGCGCATTCGCCTGGCGCAGTTCGTCCTGGGTGCGCAGCAGCGCCTGCTGGGTTTCGCGGAAGAACAGCGGCGTGCCGGTCGTGGGGTCGAGCACCAGGTCGACGTATTCGCCCAGCAGCGCGCGCAGTTCGGCTTCCGTCTCCACCATGCGGTGAATGAGGGCGAGCACGCGGGGGTCGTCCGGGGCGACCGGTCGGGCGGGGGCGTGATGGTCGCTCATCGCTCCACCTCCCCCAGGCCCAAAACGCTGCGGACCTGGGCGTGATCACTGAGATCTCCGACGATTTGCGCCTCAGGCGGTGGCGCGAGTTTGCGCAGCACCGGGGTCACGAAGACCTTATCCTCCAGCGCCCGCAGCGGCTCCTGCAGCACATCGACGATCTCCAGGTGAAGCTGCTCCGGCGCGAGGTCGCGGGAGATGAGCGCGAGGTTTTTTCGCGCCCGCGCGGAATTGGGCGCATTGCCGGCGATGTAGAGGCGTAAATATACGGTCGCGCTGGTTTCCGCCATCTTATGCCCCCCCGCCGGTATCGATGTCGCGCTGTTCGAGCGGCATATCGCCGTAGTTGGTCAACGCCGTATTCACATCCCCGCCGCGGGTGGCGCGGATCTCGCTCTGCCGTGCCCTCCACCCCTGCTCGCGCAGTTCCTGCTCGCGTTGCATACGAGCCATCTCCTCCTGCCGCAAGGCCATTTCGCGCTGAAGTTCGTCGATGCGGGCTTGCGCCTGGGCATTGGCTTCGTCCAATGCGCGCTGTTTGCGTTCAGCATCCAGCTGCATCTGTTCGCGGGCCAGCGCCTCCTGCGCCTCTTTCTCTGCGCGCAGCGCGCCCATGAGCACCGCGCCGCCGGCGGTATAGACATCGCTCAAGGTGAGGCCCTCGTTGCTCAGCACCAGTTCGCGCACCTGCTTGGAGTGGCCGGTGCCGCGCGATTTGACGATGGTGAGGGCGCGGTTGCGCTCGCCGCTCTGCGCGATATAGGAGAGGTGAATCCAGGTGTCGGCAATGGTGGAGATTTGCAGCGGACTGGCCTCGCTCTCCGGCTCGATGCCTGCCAGCAGACTGGTGCACAGCGTGGTGATCCCCTGCTGCTTGGTGAGACTGAGCAGCCGCTGGGCTACCGCCGGGCCTGTGACATGTCCGCCGGCTTTCAGCAACGCCGAGAGCGGATCCACCACCATGCAGCGCGGCCGGTGTTCGTCGATGAGCCGTTTGATGCGGATGAGGTGTTCCTCGGCACTGCGGGATTCGGAGCGGAAGGCATGGATCTGCAGCAGGCCGTTGTCGATGTACTGCTGCAGGTGGATATTCACCGAGGCGAGGTTGCGCACCACCTCCGCCGCCGCTTCATCGAAGGAGATGAAGAGGGCGCGTTCCCCACGGGCGCACGCCGCCTGGGTGAACGCGCCGCCCAGTGTGGTTTTCGCCGTGCCGGGCGACCCGGTGATGAGGAGGCTGGTGCCGCGCAGGTAACCGCCGGTGAGCATGGTGTCCAGGCGGTCGATGCCGGTGGTGACGCGTTCGGTGAAGACGGGATACTGCATGGCGCTTTCGGTCACGCCGACGCTGGCCACCTCGATGCCGGTGGGAGTGATGACCAGCGGAAACTCATTTTCAGCAAAGCCCGACCCACGGTATTTCAGCACGCGAAAGGCGCGCAGGGAGACGCGGTCGACCAGGCGGTGTTGCAGCAGCACCACGCAGTCGGCCATGAACTGCAGGAAGCCGAAGTGCTCGGCGAAGGCGGGATCAACCCCGCCCTCGATGCGCGTGGTGATGACGCCGGTCAGGCCGGTGGAGGATAACCAGTCATGCACGCGGTAAAGTTCCCTGCGCTCGGCCTGGACATCGCCGAGCAGGGTGAGCAGCACATCGATGGAGTCGAAGACAATACGTTTGGCGCCCATCTCCGCGGCTTTCGCCTGCAGTCCGGCGAGCATGCCGGCGAGGTCGTAGCCACCAGCGAGGACGGTTTCGGCGGGCATGCGGGCATCGAGGAAGAAGAGCTTCTGCCGTTCCAACTCTGGGAGGTTCCAGCCGAAGGAGGCGGCGTTTTGTATGATGTGGCGGGAGTTTTCCTCAAAGGCGACGAAGATGGCGGGTTCGCCCCATTCACAAGCGCCGTTGACCAGCGTCTGCAGGGCGAAGATGGTCTTGCCGCTGCCCGGGCCGCCCACGACCAGCGTGGTGCGGTGCTGCGGGATACCCCCGCCGGTGATTTCATCAACGCCGGGCACGCCGGTCGGCACTTTGCACACCACCGGATATTGTTGTGCATCAGCACGATCGTGCATTACGGTCCTCCAAAACAGCGACGACAAATTGATTATAGCAAGAGTTCGCTTTGTCCAGCAATGTTCCTGCCTTTCGACAGGAACACTCACCAGCGCAGAACCAATGTAGCACACACCTCACCTGTTCGGGGCGCGGGAATGTACGTCCTGTGCTCTGCGATCACATGAAAGTCGGCTTTCGTCCGGCATGTGGCGCTGTTCGCCTGCAACGCCGTGGGTGTATGCCGTATGCTGGAGCAGGGCAAGGAGGGTGCGATGGACGAATCGATGGTGCCGCCGGGGATGCGGGCGATGCTGGATTTCGGGTTGATCGATGCGCTGCTGGGCCGGCGCTCGCGTCGGTTCTTCCGCGGCGCGGAGATCCCGGACGGGTATTTCGCCTATCGGTCGCAACACGACGCGCAGCCGCTCTCTGAGTTGGAGAAGCTGCTGGTGGTGGCGGCCTGTGGGAGCAACACGGGCTGGCATCACTTGATTTACCGCGCGGCGCGCTATGCCCCGCACCTGTCCAATTACGCCGGGGCGGCGGGGGGGCGCACCTTTCCCTCGGCTGCCGGATTCCATACGAGCAAGACGTTCTTCACCGACGATGATGGGGTGTATGTGCTGGAGGCGCGCGATGCCGCGGCGTTTGCCGAGCGTGCGGCGGACGGCTCGTTGTCGCTGGATGAAATACTGGCGGCGGTGAGGGCGCATATCCGCAAACTGCAGGACGGACGACTGCAGTTGCCACCGGAGGTACCGTACACCGAGGCGCACAATACCTGGGTCGCCAACCATGCGGGCTCGGTGCTGGTGATGCCGGTGGGCGATCTGGCACAGCACGTGCTGCTGAACCTGTGCTACATGCTGCAGAACGGCCTGGTGCTCACCGACGATGTGCATGGTTGCCCTATTCCCGGCATTGAGCAATTCAGCGATCTGGTGGATGTGGAGAACACCTGGCCGATCACCTTTGTGGAGCAATGGTCGCTGGGAGAGCTCACCGCCGAGTTGGCGATCAGTTGCTATGCGGGATCGCTGATGTTGCAGGCGATGGGGCTGGGCGGCTGGATGTTCAACGGCCTGGATGCCTTCGCGGTGTTGGGGGCGAGTGGGAATCCGGCGGTGCGCGGCCTGGGCTTTCGGTATGATGCCGACGAGCGCTGGCCCTATCCCAACCCCACCGGATTAGCCGGGGTGCTGGAGGGGCATTGCCCGCCGCATTACCCTGATATGCGCGCGGCGGTGGATGCGGTGGCGGCGCGCAAGTTCGGCCCCGGG
>JAGUZN010000129.1 GCA_020060775.1 Armatimonadota bacterium | reverse complement strand
CGCTGGCCCAACAGATCGCCCGGGCCTTGCGTCTCGCCCGGCGCCCGCTCATCATCACCGGGGGGAGTTGCGGCAGTCCGGCAATGGTCGAAGCGGCAGCCAATATCGCCCGCGCCCTGCGGCAGATCGATCAACCCGCCGCCCTCAGCTTCACCATGCCCGAGTGCAACACGCTGGGCGCGGCATTGCTGCCCGGCAAATCCCTCGATGCGGCGCTTGCGGCTGTCGAGGCGGGCGAGGTGGACACGCTCATCGTGCTGGAAAATGATCTCTACCGGCGCCTGGATGCCACCCATGTCGAACACTTGCTAAACGGCGTGCGCCATCTGGTGGTGCTCGATCACCTCTGGCACCCGACAGCCGCGCGCGCCGAACTCGTCTTGCCGGCAGCAACCTTTGCCGAAGGCCACGGCACACTGGTGAACCACGAGGGTCGAGCGCAGCGCTACTTCCAGGTCTTTCCCCCGTCTGGCGACATTCGCGACAGTTGGCAATGGTTGAGTGAACTCGCTTCCGCAGACATGCGCGCGTTCCATCTCGCAGATCTGCATGTCGAGATGGCTGGCGCCTCCCCGGTCTTCGCGCCGTTGGCGGAGCATGAACCAGTGTGCGACTCCCGCATCCCGCGTCAGTCCCATCGTTTCAGCGGGCGCACCGCCATCTCCGCCCAGCAGGATGTGCGCCGCATCGATATCCCGGAGGATGAAGAATCGCCGTTGACCTTTTCGATGGAGGGCAATCCCGGGCATCCATCCGCCGCATTGCTTCCGCGCTACTGGTCGCCGGGCTGGAATTCGGATCAGGCGCTGCAGAAATTCCAGATGGAAATCGGCGGACCGCTGCGGGGAGGCGATCCCGGATGCCGGTTGATCGCGCCGGCGCATCCCCGGCAGATCGATTACTGCATAAAAATACCGGAAGCGTTCGCATACCAGGGACTGCAACGTCTGGTGTTGCCGGCTCACCATATCTTCGGCTCGGAAGAGTTGAGCGCACACGCCCCTGGCATCGCCGCATGCGCGCCGGCCCCCTACCTGGCCATCGGGCAGACGGATGCCGATCTCCTCGGCGTGCGCGAGGGAGAATCGTTGCGGATCGTGTTCGACGACTGGTCGCAGGAATTGCCGGTGCGCATTGCCACCGAGATGCCGGCAGGTGTGGCCGCGCTGTTCGCGAACATGCCGGCATGGCCGCTGTGGGGCGAGTTGGCTGCCGCCGGCGAGGCTGGCCGCATGCGGGAGGAGGCGCCATGAACGAACTCCTCCGCATCTTGCTCACCGTCGTCGGCGTGTTGCTCGGCGTCATGACCCTCGCTCCCGGTTTGATCTGGGGCGAACGCCGCTTGCTCGCGCTCTGGCAAGACCGCTGCGGGCCCAATCGCGTCGGCCCCTTCGGTTCGCTGCAACTGGTGGCGGATATGATCAAGATCCTCACCAAAGAGGACTGGATCCCGCCCTTCGCCGACAAACCGGTCTTTATCATCGCCCCGTCGATTATCGTCACCGCCACCCTCTCGTCATTTGCCGTGGTCGTCTTCGCCCCGGGCATCGCGGTGGCCGACCTGAATATCGGTGTCCTCTTCTTCCTAGCGATGTCCGCCATGGCCGTGTACAGCGTGGCGCTCGGCGGTTGGGCCTCCAACAATAAATACGCCCTGCTCGGCAGCATCCGCGCGGTAGGGCAGATGCTCAGTTACGAGGTCTTCATGGCCCTCTCGCTCATGGGCGTGGTGGCCTTGAGCGGTTCCTTCAGCTTCGGCGATATCGTCGAGGCACAGCGCGATCTCTGGTTCTGCGTGCCCCAGTGCCTGGGCCTGGCGGTCTTCTTTATCGCCGCGCTGGCCGAAACGCGCCGCGTGCCCCTCGATCTCCCCGAAGCGGAGAGCGAACTGGTCGCCGGCTACCATACCGAGTACTCGGGCATGAAGTTCGCCATGTTCTTCCTCGGGGAATATATCGGCGTCACGCTGAACGCGGTCATCATCGTGGCGCTCTTCTTCGGCGGCTGGCATGGTCCCTGGCTGCCGCCGGTCGTCTGGTTCCTGCTCAAAACGCTGGCAGTGATCGGCCTCTTCGTGCTCATCCGCGCCTCACTGCCGCGCCCGCGCTACGATCAGTTGATGGAATTCGGCTGGAAAGCGCTGTTGCCGCTGGCGCTGTTGAATCTGCTCGCCACCGGCGCAATCATCCTGGCGAGGGGAGGGTAGGGGGGGATGTTCAGCATCATACGCACCATCTGGCACGTTTTCCTGCACCTCTTCGCTCCACGGATGACCGTGCCCTATCCCGAAAAACAGCGCGAACTGCCCCCGCGCTACCGCGGCCGCATTGTGCTCACTCGCGATCCTGACGGCGCGGAACGCTGCGTCGCCTGCTACCTCTGCGCCGCCGCCTGCCCCGTCGATTGCATTGCCCTGCAGGCGGCCGAGGATGTGGACGGCCGGCGCTATCCGGCCTTCTTTCGCATCAACTTCTCCCGCTGCATCTTCTGCGGATTTTGCGAAGAAGCCTGTCCGACCTGCGCCATCCAACTGACGCCAAACGTCGAAATGGCCGAGTACGACCGGCAATACCTGGTCTACGAAAAAGAGGACCTGCTCATCAATGGCGTGGGCAAATACCACGACTACAACTTCTATCGGGTCTCCGGCATGGCGATCCGCGATAAAGACAAAGGCGAAGCCGAGGGCGAGCGCCCTCCGGTGGAGGTGCAGTCATTGCTGCCATAATTCCCGGTGGGGTGGGAGCGCTGTATTGAACAGGTGTATGGGGACATAGATCACACATGCTCATCCTTTTTCTGATCGCCGCGCTCGTCGCGGTGGTGGCGACAGCTCTGGTCATTACGCGCGTGAACGCCGTACACGCGCTGCTCTACTTCATCGTATCGCTGCTGGCGATGGCGCTGATCTTTTTCCTGCTGGGCGCGCCCTTCGTCGCCGCGCTGGAGGTGATCGTCTATGCCGGTGCGATCATGGTGCTCTTCGTCTTCGTGGTGATGATGCTCAATCTCGGGCCCCATGCCGTCGAGCAGGAGCGCCGCTGGCTGTCGCCCACGGCATGGGCCGGTCCCGCTTTGCTCGCGTTGATTCTGCTCATCGAGGTGGGCTACGTGCTGTGGAATGCACAAGGCGTGAACATGCCGAACGCCGCGATCCCGCCCGTGCAGGTGAGCCTCACGCTCTTCGGTCCCTACCTGCTGGCGGTCGAGTTGGCATCCATGCTGCTGCTCGCCGGACTGGTCGGAGCCTACCATCTCGGGCGTCGCCGCCTGCATTGGGAAGCGGAAGAGGAGGACGCATGAATCATATCCCCATGGAAGCCGGGTTGCTGCTGGCCGGCGTGCTCTTCGCGCTCGGGCTGGTGGGCGTGCTCGTGCGGCGCAACATCGTCTTCATCCTCCTCTCCATCGAGATCATGCTCAACGCCGCCGGGCTGGCCTTCATCACCGCCGGGGCGCGTTGGCAGCAGGCGGATGGACAGGTGATGTTCCTCTTCATCCTCACCATGGCGGCGGCCGAAGTCGCGGTGGGATTGGCGCTGGTGTTGAGTTTGCACCATCGCGGCAAAACGCTGGATATCGATGCGGCCAGCCGGATGCGAGGGTAGAGTATATGATGACATGGCTCTGGCTGGTGCCCATATTGCCGCTATGCGGATTCCTGTTGCTGGCATTCGCCGGCAGAGTCATGCCCGCCCGCCT
>JAGUZN010000417.1 GCA_020060775.1 Armatimonadota bacterium | reverse complement strand
GTCGTTCTGGGAGGCCGCATGCAGGGTCAGGTCGCGGACGTTGCGCAGCTGGGCGGTGATTTCGTCCAGCGCCTTTTCCGCCGTTTTGAACATGTTGATGGCATCCTGGGTGTTCTTGGAGGCCACCGTGAGACCGGACACTTGCGTGCGCAGGTTCTCACTAATTACCAGTCCGGCCGCATCGTCAGACGCACTGTTGATGCGGAACCCCGAGCTCAAGCGCTCGATGGATTTGGCCATGGACGTGTCGTTGACCTGCAGCCAACGGTGCGCGCTCATGGCAGCGATGTTTTGATTGACGCGAAGTGACATAGGATTTTCCTCCTTGAGATGTGCCCCTGTGGGGCTGTAAGCTGAAGTCCTTGCTGTGCAGTGTGCCGGCGAAAACCCACACAACAAAATGGACTCCACTGTGAGTATCGGACATCTTTTCGGAGGACTTAAGCCCCGGGGGGAATTTTTTTCGTGTGAGAGGGAGCAGGGCCGCATGAAGTACGATCAGGCGATAGCGTAATCCCGGGGATCAGGCGTTGTCGTCGCGGTCGACGGCGCGCTTATTAGGCAGTTGGGCGGGCAGTTGATCGACGCGGGTGGGTGCGGCGGCGCGGGTATTTTCCCGGGCGATGGCCTGGAGAAGTTCCTTGCGATAGATGCCGACCTCGCGCGGAGCGGTGATGCCAAGGCGGACCTGATTCTGGCTCAGTTGCACCTGCACGAGAGTCACTTCAATGTTTTCGCCGATGACGACGGTCTCGCCGATCTTGCGCACCATGATCAGCATGTCCAGGCATTCCTCTCGATGGCAGGTGGTCGCGGCAGGGGGAGGCGCTATGCACTGTAATGATAGAGGTTCACACGGGGATTGTCAAACGGAGAGACGTGTCGACAGGAGCGACCGGCAGAGCCCCGACGGGAGCGCGGGCCGCCGACGGGCGACCCGCATCGCCGACTCGATCAGGCCAGGGCATGGCGCGTGCCGTAGCCGGAGTTCGTCAGCACCAGTTGTTTGCCCTGGCGGTTTTGCCGGTTCACCACGATAGGCCCGACCAGGTTGGTGGTCACCTGTTCGCCGGAGATCGTGACGACGGTCCACACATCAACATCCTGGGGATTGATAATGCCCAGTTGGATGACATCGTTATCGGGGATGTCGAACTCATAATCGGCATAGAAGTCGAAGGGATTGACGACGACGAACGCCAGCTCAGGCCGCTCGAGCGCCTGCAACCAGCGAAATGGGCTGCTGGGCGCATGGTCGATCAGGCAAAAGGCCGTGACATCCTCAAAGCCGAGCAAGCCGTCCGGCATGCGAATGAGGCGGTCATCCTCGACGGTAATTTCACCGAAGCGTGTAGTGGAAATGATCATGGCATCCATCTCATCAGGGCATAAATCGTTGAACAGACGAGGAGTGAACATTACCTGAGCCATTGCAGTACTCCGTTCTGGCCGAGTGTGCTGGCGACAAATGTTGCGGATTGGAAGAGAATTTCCTGGTTCTTCAATTCGACCAGCGTTTGTGCAAGGTCGGTGCTTTCCGTGTTGGACAACAGTTCGTTCATCACGAGTTTGCTCTCATCGAGCTGTTGCCCGGATAATTCCACCAGCATCAGGCGGTTGCCGGTTTCAGCGCGGATGCCGGTGATGCGGGTGAGGTGTTGGTCGAGGTCACCGACCAGCGTGGTGGCAGCAGTTTGATCGCCGGTTTTCACCGCGGTAGTCAACGCATCGATGGTGGCAAAGAGGTCGGGCAGGGTAGCATCAGCCGCGCCGCCCATGTTAAAGACGTCAGCGCCGCTGTGATTCAGTTCCAACGTCACGCCGGCGCCGATGGAAATGTGTTTCACGTTGTCATCACCGGCATAGGTGACGGCGCCAGCGTTCACCTCAAAAGGCACCGTCATCGTCTTGTGGCCGGCAAAGATGTAACGCAGGCCGTCGCTGGTATTGGCTACCTGCATGAGCGAGGTGCGCAAGGCTTCAATCTGCTTACCCAGCGCTTCCCGCGTGCCATCGGGCTGCGGGTTGGCGCCGCGCAAGCCGGCTTCGCGCACCTGGCGCGTGAGGTCGATGATGCTGCCCAGGGCGGAGTCTTCAGTTTTCAGCCACAGGGTGCTGTCATCCACGGCGCTGCGGTACTGGTTGACGAGGGCAATGCCGGTTTTCAGGTTGGTCGCGCGCACTGCGCCCGCGGGATCGTCCGAGGGTCGCTGAATGCGAATGCCACTGGAAATCTCGCGTTGCAATCGGGAGAGTCGATCAGTCACCACCGCGAGTTGCTGATCGATTATGCTGCTCATTAACGAACTGGGTACACGCATCGTCCCTTCCTCCTGCCACCCTTATCCCATGCGCTCGATAATGGTCTCGAGCATCTCGTCGAGGGTGGAGACCAGGCGCGCCGACGCATCAAACGCACGTTGAAAGGTCAGCATGTTGATCATCTCCTCATCCAGGGAGACGCCGATCTCCGATTCGAGTTGCATGCGCAGTTGCCCACGCAAAGCGATATTAGCGGTGACGTTGGTCTCGGCGATCTTTACGTCGTTGCCGATCTGGGCAATCACACTCTGTGCCGCCTGATTCAGCGTGTGGTTACCCAGCAACGGTTGCGCATTCAGGTTGAAAATCTCGGTAGCCAGACTGCCGTCGCCTGCGGCATCAGGAAAGCGGGAGGCCACGATATTGCGCGCATCATTGAGAATGGTATCGCTCACGCGGATGCTCCCCGCGGAATCCCCTTCAAAAAAGGAAAACTGGTCGGCGAGCACGCCATCCATGGTGTAGCCTTGTTGATGCAGGCCGTTCACTGCGGAGATGACCGCGGCGGCCATCTCGTCGATCTGGGTTTTATAGCTGGGGATGATGACATCGCGCACTTCCAGCAGCGCGCCGATCTGGCGTCCCTGGCTATCAAGGGGGGTGCCGTCTTCCTCCCAGACGATCTGCAGTTCGCCGTTGACACGGGTGGTGGCTAAATGATTTGCAGTTGCGCCTTGTACGAGCGGACGTCCTCCGAGATTGAAGATCCCGGTCACCGGATCACTGGAGAGATATTGCACGCCGGCGATCTGGCTCATCTCGGTGATGATGACGTCACGCTGGTCAAACAGGTCGTTCGGTTGATGTCCATCGCTGATCGCCCGGCCGATGTTCGCATTCAAGGTGGCCAACTGATCGGACAGCATGTTCAGGCGTTCGACGCGGTCGATTAAGTTCGGCTCGTTTTGGGCGGTGAGCAAGTCGAGCTTGCGCATCGTTTCGTTAAAGCTATTCGCCAGGTTCACGGCCTCGCTGCGCACCAGCATGCGGCTGGCGATCTCTTCCGGATGAGTGGCGAGTTCCTGCCAGGCGCTGAAGAAGCGATCGAACATGGCGGAAAGGTTGAGCCCCGGCCCGGGAGCGAGAAAGGTTTCGATCTGCTGCAGCGCATCTTTGGACATCTGCCAGCGCGCGAGCTGCTCTTCCACGATATTGAGCTGCTGCTGGACGAAATCGTTGGAGATGCGGCGGATCGTCGTCACATCGACGCCGGAGCCGTACTGCCCTCCCACCATGTCCTGTCGCGCCCCGGGTTGCGGCAGCGCCGGCCGGGTGTGCATGATGGCTTCCTGGCGGTGGTAGCCTTCGGTATTCACGTTGGCGACGTTATGGGAGGTCACCTGCAGCGCTTTCTGCTGTGCCATCAGGCCGCTTAATGCCGTATTGATCGATGATAGAATCGACATGGCGGTCCTCCCACGCGGTCTACGCGCAGTGATCCATCAATAGTTGCACCGCGGCCGACGTCTCGCGTTGCGGCCGGCGCTTGTAGGTGCGCGGGCCTTCCTGCAGACTGCCGATGGCTTTCAATGTGAAGTCGATATACTGCAACGCTTGCTGTGCCAGATGCCAATTCACCTGGCTTTCGCGCTGCAGTTGAGTGGAGAGCGCGGTCAACTCGCGGTGGAGATCACACAGCGGCTGGGCCTGGTCACCCGTCAGGGCTTCAGCCACGCGCGCCAGGGTGATCCACCCCTCGAGCTGTAGTCCAGCGCCGAGTTGCTCAATGGCGGCACCGATCTGCTCAGAGAGTTTGGCCTGGCGTTTGAGGAGGGTCGCCTGCTCGGAGATGATCTCCTCCAGGCGATCGAGTTGATGCCCGAGGATGCAAGCGCGTTCCTCGCGGTTGAGCTCCAGCAGGCGCAACAAAACCTCCCGCTGGATCTCCAAACGGGAGATCAGTAGGTTGTGGGTTGTCATCGCGTACTCCCCGAGTCGTGTCCGTTACTTCTGATGCAAACGAGCCAGTTGTAATTCGGCCAGCACTTTTTCGGCAATCTTATCGGCGGGCACATTGTAGCGCCCGTCCTGGATTTCCTGCCGAATGGCCTCGACTTTGTCTGCCCGGACGTCCGGGACCTCCGCGATGACTTTCCGCGCCGCATCAACAGCGCTGACATCGGCGGAGAGCACCACTTGATCGGCAGCCAAAGCCTTCGGGACCTCGGGCTTCGCTTTCGCTTTTTGAATTGTGTCCAGTTGGACCTGGTTGACAGGCCCAATCTGGGAGCCGGTGATCTTCATGTGAGCCTCCAAACCGACAAGCCGATCATACATGCATATCCACTCATGTGTATCGGCGCGGATTCATCCTAACTTTAGCGACCAGGGAAAAGAGTTGTCAATAGTGCTGTTCAGTACGCGTTGCCCCGCACACGCGTACTGTCGCGCCCTACTGTGTGCGCTCACGCTCCGGCAGAGCTAAGCTGGCGATAGATCACCTCGGCCAGACCCAGGGCCTCCATGCGGCTGGCGGCTTTGGCGTATTCGACATCCAGCATCTCCTGAAAGGTCTGTTCAGCCCGGCTCTTCGGGAACAGCCCGTCCTCGGGCACCGTGCGCCGCATCTGGGTGAGCAACTGTGACAAGAAAATGGCCTCCATATCGGCGCACGCCTCACGCAAGCGCCGGTCATCATCCCGCACAGCATTCCCTGCTGGGACGGCAGACGGCTGGCGACTGGCAGTAGCGGCAACAGATTCGATATGCATCGTGCATTCCCCTGTAAATCGTATAATTTCTATACCATATATCGGCCGGTTTCACGCCGAGCTTAAGTTATCCTTAGTGCGTTTCGTCAAACACACAGCCATACCGATCATGGCGGCAGAGTCATCACCGTCCCTGCCTCCCGCTCGATCGGATCTGCGGGTGCGCATCCGGCGGTTCCACAGACAGCAAACCCGGCACACACTACCAACAAAATGTTTGACCAGAAAATAACGGCTTGATAAGATAGAGCGTCGATTACCTCATCAGGTGTTTCACACGTGGAGGATGATCCTATGCAGTCTGTTCGTGCCGCGTCTGTACAATTCGAGCATACCCCCTGGGACAAGGCCGCCAATCTCGCCAAAGTCCGCGCATTCGTCGAACGTGCTGCCAAAGATGGCGTGCAGATTATCGCCTTCCCCGAGTGCTGCATCACCGGCTACTGGTACCTGCGCAATCTCTCACGCGAGGAACTCGTTTCGCTGTCCGAGCCTGTGCCCGATGGTCCTTCACCCCAGGAACTGATGGCCCTTTCCCGCGAGTACGATATGACGATCGGGGCGGGATTGGTGGAAATCGACGCTGACGGCCGCATGTACAACACCTACTTCGTGGCGATGCCGGATGGAGAGTGGCAGCGTCATCGCAAGCTGCATGCCTTCGAGCATGACGACATCGCCGCCGGATCGGAATATACGGTCTTTGACACGCCGCATGGATGCCGCGTGGGCGTACTCATTTGCTACGATAATAACATCTTTGAGAACGTACGCCTCATCGCCTTGAAGGGGGTGGACATCCTGATGGCTCCCCACCAGACAGGTGGATGCGCCTCAGGAAACCCGCATATCATGGGACTGGTCGACCGCAAACGCTGGGAAGATCGGCATGCCAACCCCGCCGCAATTGAAGCGGAATTTTACGGCGACAAGGGCCGGGGATGGTTGATGCGCTGGCTGCCGTGCCACGCGCATGACAACGGGCTCTTCGTCCTTTTCAGCAATGGCGTGGGCGTCGATGACGATGAGATTCGCACCGGCAACGCCATGATCCTGGATCCGTACGGCCGGATACTCGCCGAGACCTGGAAGGCGGAAGACGCCATGGTGGTCGCCGACCTCGATCCGGCGTTGCGCGCCCACAATACCGGTCTGCGCTGGATACGCAGCCGCCGGCCCGAGTTGTATGGGCCGCTGGCCGTGCGTACCGGGTTGGAGCAGGATACGCGCAAAGTGCGTTTCGATCCTGCCGGGCTGTAAGCAGTTATCCGACTCGCTTTTGGAAACGCCAGGCGCTCACGCTGATGATGGTGATGCCAAACGCGGCCAGCACCAATACGTGCGGCCAGAGCACGCTCAGATCGTTGCCTTTCAGGAAGATGCCGCGGATCACCTCGAGGAAGTAGCGCAGCGGGATGGCATAGGTGATCCACTGCACCACGCGCGGCATATTTTCCACCGGAAACATGAAGCCGGAGAGCAGGATAAAGGGCAGGAAGAAGAAAAAGCTGGTGAGCGTGGCTTCGTGCTGGGTTTTCGAGATCGTCGAAATGAAGATGCCCAACCCCAGCGTCGTCATCAGGAAGAGGATGCTGATGGCAAACAGCAAGAGCACGCTGCCCGCCACCGCCACGTGAAAGACGTGCGCTGCCACCAATAGCACGGCAGCGAGATCGACCAGGCCGATAAGCAGGAAAGGCAGCGTTTTGCCCAGCATCAGTTCCGTCGCGGTGATCGGCGTCACGATCAATTGCTCCAGCGTTCCGATTTCTTTCTCCTTCACGATGGCCAATGCGGTCATCATCATGGTGATGATGAGCAGAATCATGCACAGCACCCCCGGCACCATGAACTGCACGCTCTTTAACTCAGGGTTGTACCACACGCGCAGGCGGGCATCGATCCCGGGCACGCTCGATACCACGCCCCGCGCACGCACCAATCGCTCCACGCTGATCCCGGCGGCATAGGCACGCACCACGCCCTCGACATAGCCCGCGGCAATGCCGGCGGTGGTGGAATCGGTGCCGTCCATGATGCTCTGCACCTGCGCCGTCCTCCCCCGCTGCAGGTCGTTGGCAAATCCCCGGGGGATGTGCAGCACCATCTGCACTTTGCCGGTGTTCAGCAGGTGGTCGATCTGCGCAGGGTGGTCGAGAGCGGCACGATAGTCGAAGTAGCCGGAACGCATGAAGCGCTCGACTAACTGGCGCGATGCAGCCGTGCGGTCGGCATCATACACGGCAGTGGCCACATGGTTGACATCGGTACTCACCGCATAGCCGAAGAGGAATAGCTGGAAGACGGGCGCGAGGAACAGCACGCCCAGCAGCCGTCGGTCGCGCAGCGTTTGCAACAATTCCTTTTTCATCAGTTTGCCGATGCGTCGCCAGTTCATCAGTGACCTCACAGCGTTTTCTTGAAGCGCGCGGAGCTGGCCGCGAGCATGACCATCCCAAGCACGAGCAGGAATAGCGACGGCGCCCACAACTCAGCCAGTCCATTCCCCTTGAGCACGATGCCGCGCAGGATGCGAATGAAATGGGCGGCGGGGATGATATTCGTGAACAGTTGGATGGCGTGCGGCATGCTGCTGATCGGGAAGATGAAGCCGGAGAGCAGCACGGTGGGCAACTGTGTGGCCATCACCGCCGTCAACATGGCGACCTGCTGGTTGGGCGCCACGGTCGAGACGAGCAGGCCAATGCCCAGCGCCGCCGCCACGAACAGCGTGGAGAGGGCGAGCACCAGCAACACGCTGCCCACGAAGGGGATGTGGAAGACAAACACCCCGACGGTGAGCACCAGCAGGACATCGAAGAAGGCAATAATGACGTACGGAATGAGCTTGCCAAGCATCAACTCGAACGGCATCACCGGCGAGACCACCAGCGATTCGATGGTACCGCGCTCGCGTTCGCGCACCACGGTCACCGAGGTGAGCAACGCCGCCAGCATCATGAGAATGACCGCGATCAGCCCGGGGATGATGAAATTGGTGCTGCGTAGCTCGGGGTTGTACCAGAAACGCGCGCGATGTTCGACCGGCTGACCCGCCCGCTCCAGGGTCTGCAGCGACACCTGCAGGTTCTGCGACTGCACGATGCCCGCCAGGTAGCCGATAGCCGTGCTGGCAGTGGTGGAATCCGACCCGTCGACGAGCACCTGCACGGTCGCCCGCCGTCCCCGCGCCAGGTCCGCGCTATAGGTCGCGGGGATGATCAATGCCACCCGTGCCTTGCCGGCATCCAGCGCTTGTGTCACTGCCCGCTCATCCCAGGCCTGCACCGCCATATCAAAGTACTGACTGCGCGTGAACGCGCCGACGAGTTCGCGGGAGGCCTGGCTGCCATCCTGGTCGTACACCGCGAGGCGCACGTGTTTGACGTCGAGGTTGATGGCGTACCCGTACAGCAGCAACATGAAGATGGGCAGTACAATGACCACGCCGAGCATGCGCGGATCGCGGGAGATCTGTACGAACTCTTTCCAGATGATCATGATGATGCGTTGCAGCATGCCCTACCCCGCCTCCTCACGCTGGCGATCCGCCTGCTCGATCAAGCGCACGAAAACATCTTCCAGCGATGGCGCAATCGGCTCCACGCGACGCACGGCAACGCCCGCACGCTCCAGCGTGGTGCGCACCATCGCTTCGCCTCGGGCAGCGTGCACCACCGCGTGCAACGTGGTGCCAAACACGGCCACGTCGTGCACCGCCTCTGCCAGCACGTCCAGTGCGCGCATGAGTGGATCAGCCTCGATCTCCAGCAATTGGCCCGCGTCGGCGTACTGCGCTTTCAACTCAGCCGGACTGCCGAGGGCGATCAGCTTGCCGCCATAGATCATCGCCAGCCGATCGCAATGTTCCGCCTCGTCCATGTAGTGGGTGGTGACCATCACCGTCACGCCGGCCCCCGCCACAGTGAATATGAGATCCCAGAAGTTGCGCCGCGAGATGGGGTCCACCCCGCCGGTCGGCTCGTCGAGAAAGAGAATCTCCGGTTCGTGCACCATCGCACAGCCCAGCGCCAGACGCTGTTTCCAGCCGACCGCCAGTTCGCCGGTGAGACTGTGACGGCGATCGGCGAGATTGGCCATCTCCAGAATCCATGCCTTGCGCTCGGCAAGCCGCGCATCCGACACGCCATAGATCCCACCGTAGAACGCAATATTCTCCTCCACCGTCAGGTCTTCGTAGAGCGAGAACTTCTGGCTCATGTAGCCGATGCGCGTCTTGATACGCTCGGACTCGCGGATAATATCGAGACCGGCGACCGTGCCGCGGCCGGCGGTGGGCAGCAGCAATCCGCAGAGCATGCGAATCGTCGTGGACTTCCCCGCGCCGTTTGGCCCCAGGAAGCCGAAGATCTCTCCGCGTTTCACCGTAAAATCGAGGCGATCCACCGCGGTGAAGGCGCCGAAGCGCTTCACCAGTTCCCTTACCTCCACCGCATGCTCGTAGGTAAGAACGTTACTCATCGGACTGCTCGGAAAAGAGGGAAATGAAGACATCTTCCAACCCGGGCGCGATGCGGCGCACCCCGGCGGCCGTCACGCCGGCACGCTGCAGCGCCATATGGATCGCCGCTTCACCATCGCCCTCGATCATTACATGCAGGCGGTCGCCGAAGACCTGCGTGCCGCGCACAGCGGGCACACTGGCCAGCGCCATCTTCGCCTGGCGGGCGGAGTCCGCCACCACTTCCCACATCTCGCCGCGCATACGCGCCTTCAAGCCCTCGGGCGTGTCGCAGATTGCCACCCGGCCGCGGTTGACGAGGGCGATGCGGTTACAGCGTTCGGCCTCGTCCATATACGGCGTGCTGACAAAAATCGTCACCCCCGCCTTGACCAAATCGTAGAGGATCCGCCAGAAATCACGGCGGGAGACAGGATCAACGCCGGTGGTCGGTTCATCGAGAAAGAGCACGCTTGGCGTGTGGATCAGGGTGCAGGCCAGCGCGAGTTTCTGCTTCATGCCGCCGGAGAGGTACTGCGCCTGCCGCGTGCGGAACGGCGCCAGCCGGCTGAACGCCAGCACCTCCGCCTCTTTGCGCAGGCGCTCCTCGCGCGGCACCTGGTAGATATTGGCGAAAAAAAAGAGGTTTTCCGCCACCGTGAGATCGCCATACAGGCTGAAGCGCTGCGGCATATACCCGATGCGCCGCTTCACCGCCTCGGGATCGCGCCGCACATCGAAGCCGGCGACCTCCGCGCTGCCCGCATCGGGATGCAGGATGCCGCACAGCATGCGCATGGTCGTCGTTTTCCCCGCGCCATCCGGCCCCACCAGCCCGAAGATCTCGCCGGGTGTGACATCGAGGTTCAGATCGTCCACGGCGGTGATCGAGCCGAAGCATTTGCGGAGTCCGGCAGCGCGTATGGCGAACTCGGGGTTGTGCATCATCGGCCCCTCACATCGATCACTGCATCCGCCGGCATCCCCGGCTTGAGCCGTCCATCGGGGTTTTCCACCTCGATTTTTACGCCAAACACCAGCTTCACGCGCTCGGCTTTCGTCTGCACGTTCTTGGGGGTAAACTCCGGTTCTTCGGCAATCTCGATCACCTGCCCGGTCAGCAGCATTTCGGGGAATGCATCGGTGATTACCTCGGCTGATTGCCCCAGCTTGAGCAGGCCCACCTGTGGTGCGGGCACGTACACGCGCAGCCAGACACGGCGCAAGTCGGCAATGCGCACAATCGGCATGCCGGGGGTGACCAACTCACCGGGCTCGGCATTACGCAGGGTCACGCGACCATCGGATGGGCTGTGGATCACCGTCTGCTTCAAGGAGGCCTGTATCGTCTGCAATGCGCCGCGCGCCTGCTCCACGCGGGCGCCCGCCGCCTCTACCGTTTCACGACGG
>JAGUZN010000358.1 GCA_020060775.1 Armatimonadota bacterium | reverse complement strand
TCCAGCCCTTCGGCGTCGTATCGCCGGCCACGTACGCGCTGCGGGCCATAAGGGCGGCCCTGCTCGATGGAGCCTCGTTCACTGACCTCCTGCCCGACATCGGCATCTTGGCCCTGACGGGCGTCGTGCTCATCCCGCTCGGGCTCATCACCCTCTTCGCGCAGATGACCTACTCGGGCATCAACAACGTCACCCTCGCCAAGTACGTGCCCGACCTGCTTGGCCCGGCGAATATCGGCATGGAAGGGCGCATCATCGGCTACATCACCGCCACCTTCCTGCTCACCGAAACGATACTGCGCATCCCCTTCGGTTGGCTTTCTGACCGCTTTGGCCGTGCGCGCATGGTCATCGGCGCCATGCTGCTCACCGTGCCGTCGCTGCTGCTCACCGGCGTCGCGCCCTCCGTCTTCTGGCTCTTTCCGCTGCGCGGGTGGGACGGCATGATGGCCGCCGCCCTCTGGACATCGGTCTTCGCGCTCATCGGCGATGCTGTGCCCGAGCGCCTGCGCGCCAACGCCATGGGCGTCATCAACATGATGTACATGCTCGCCCTCTTCAGCGGGTGGGCGTTCGCCGGCGTGCTCTTCGCCACCACCCAGCAGCCCCGGCTCTACTTCTTCGTCGCCGCCGCGCTCATCGGCATCGGCGGGCTGGTCGCCCTCGTCTTCTTCCGCGCGCGCCCCGCGCTCAACCAGCCGCACCCCGAGGTGCACCAGGAAGACGCCGCGCACACCGCCGTCTCATTCTCGCGCCACCTGCTGCTGCTCATCATCACGTTCACGCAGAACTTTGCCATCACCATTATCGCGCCGTTCATGTTCCGCTATGTCACCGACCCCGCTCCCGGAGGCCTCAACTTCTCGCTGCCGCAGCTTGCGCTGCTCGTCGGCATCCCCGTGGTCGGCGTCGCCGTCTTCGCGCTGCCGCTCAGCCGCTTGAGTGACCGCATCGGCAAACTCACCGCCGTGCGCATCGCCTTCGTCGCCATCGCCGGCGCGCTCTGGGTCTTCGCCTTCCAGCACAGCCTGCTCGCCCTCGCCGTCACCGTCATGGTCATCGCCGTGGCCTTCTCCATGGGCATCCCCGCCTGGCTGGCCATCATCAGTTCCCTCTCCTGCTCCAAATCGCGCGGGGTCACCCTCGCCGGCTATGGCACGGTGCAAGGCGCGGCCGCCGTGCTCGGCCCCATCGTCTCCGGCCACATCTGGGACAAAATCGGCCACCCGCAGATCTTCATGGCCAGCGCCGCCGCCATCACCATCGCCGCGCTGCTCGCGCTGTTCGGCTTGCCCCGCCGTTCCCTTAATTGCGAACAGACGGTATAATAAGCAACCAGAACGCATGAACCGTGCAGGCAGGATACCGCCATGATCGATCCCAAACTCATTCGCCATACCCCTGACGTGGTCGCCGAGGCCATGCGCCGCCGCCACAAAGCGATCGACCTCGACATGCTCACCGCGCTGGAAGAGCGCCGCCGCGCCGCACTCAGCAAGGTGGAAGTGCTCAAGGCCGAGCGCAACGCCGTCTCCGGGCAGATCGCCGAGCTGAAGAAGCGCAAGGAAGACGCCACCGGCCACATCGAGGCCATGCGCCGGGTGGGCGAGGAGATCAAAGAGCTCGATGAAGAGGCGCACATCGCCGAAGCCGAGTTCATGCAAATCCTGCTCACCATTCCCAACCTCCCCGATGCCGGCGTCCCCGACGGCGCGGATGCCGACGACAACGTGGTGGTACGCACGTGGGGCGAGCCGACACAGCCCGATTTCCCCGCCAAACCGCACTGGGAACTCGCCGAGGCGCTCGGCCTGCTCGACTTCGAGCGCGCGACCAAAATCGCCCAGGCCCGCTTCTCGCTCTTCGTCGGGCTCGGCGCGCGGCTCGAACGCGCCATCCTCAACTACATGCTCACCCTGCACGCCACCCAGCACGGCTACACCGAAATCTGGCCACCCTACCTCGTGCACCCCGACTCGCTGCAGGCCAGCGGCCAGTTGCCGAAATTCGAGGAAGACCTCTTCCGCCTGCGCGAAGGGCTCTATCTCAGCCCCACCTCCGAGGTGCAGTTGACCAACCTGCACCGCGACGAAATCTTCGAGGCCGGCGCGCTGCCGCGCTACTACACCGCCTTCTCCCCCTGCTTCCGCGCCGAGGCCGGCGCCGCCGGGCAAGAGTCGCGCGGCCTCATCCGCCAGCACCAGTTCGACAAGGTGGAAATGTACAAATTCGTCGAGCCCGAGCGTTCCATGGATGAGCTCGAATCGCTCGTCGCCAACGCCGAAGCGGTGCTCCAGGGTCTCGGCCTCCCCTACCGCGTCGTGCTCCTCTGCGCCGGCGACATGGGCTTCTCCGCGCTGAAGACCTACGACCTCGAGGTGTGGATGCCCGGCATGGGCAAATACGTGGAGATCAGCTCCTGCAGCAACTGCGGCGACTTCCAGGCTCGTCGCGGGCAGATTCGCTACCGCCGCGAAGCCGGCGGCAAGCCCGAACTGCTGCACACCCTCAACGGCTCCGGCCTCGCCATCGGCCGCACCTGGGCCGCCGTCGTCGAAAACTACCAGCAAGCCGACGGCACCGTCGCCCTCCCCCCCGCCCTCCACCCCTTCATGGGCTGTGCCACCATCGGCGGGTAAGGGGCAACGCGGATCGGAGCACATCGGTCAGACAGTGTGCGAGCGAACGGATTGTTGCCTCTCGTTATTGCCTACGATGTGCGATCTCCCATGCAACACTCGCCGTTACACTGTCGATAGGTGGTATTTTCGGCTTTGTTTACCGGCACAATTTGGCTTTGAATTGGGTTTGTTCCGCATGTTATGTTAAGTCGTGAGCGTGAAATTGGGTTTGTTTTGCCAAAAAAAGTTTTTGGTCGATATTCGATGTTAGATATTGGTCGTTCGATGTTTCATTCCACCACAAAGAGCAGAGCACACAGGGAGAGGATCGCGGTATGCGGTTGTCAGGGTGCATGCGTATCAAACAGATATTCTATAGCAGAATAAGCGGATAGTCAACTGCCCGAACCTGGACCTGTGGGAAGGGCTGCTTGATTCCAGATGGAAAATGGTGATACGATGAACACAGGGGTGTGATACGCCGGGAAACTGATCACCTGTCCGTGTATACAAGGAGGTTGACCATGTTCGCCAACATGGGAGCCCCATTGCGGCGATCGCTGCAACTATGGAGCGCGCATTGGCTGCTCTGGCTGGTGCTCGGCATCGGCTTCACCGGCGGTGTTCTGCTGTTCGACCTGCTGCTGCCGCTGGGCGGCCGCGAAGCTCTGCGCTTCCGTGCGAATGAGGTGCTGCTCCTCCCGCTGTTGATCACCCCGTTTGCCGTGTTGCCACCGGTCGGCACAATCTTCACCCCGCTCGCTGTGCTCCTGGCTGCCAGAATACTCGGCGGCGAGAAACCCGCGCTCCCCGATGTGCGCTCCGGCCTCGACATGGTGGTGAGGACGTTCTTGCTGCAACTGCTCATGCTCATCCCCATGATCGCCGCGCTGTCGCTCGGAATACTGCTGAATACTGTAGGATTCGCCCCGAATGTCATCGCGTATGCGGTGGTCAGTCTCGTCGTGCTGTTCCCCGCCATCTTCGCCCTCATTACTTACGCCCAGGTGCGGGTCGTCAGCAGCGGTGATGATGCCGTCAGCGCGTTGCGCAAATCATTTGCCTTCATCAAAACCGCTCCGCTCCGCACCATCATCCTGCCGAACATCCCCGTGCTATGCGGCATGGCGGTATCGGTCGCCCTCATCATTCTGCTCTGGTGTCACACCCCGCCCGAGGACAATGAGGTTTCCGTCCCCAAACTGCTGCTGCCCTTCCTCTGGAGCGCCATCACCGTCACCTGGGGCTTCATCACCGCCACTACCGTCTACCATCAACCACACTCGCGGGAACTACCGAATTCAGCGTAGGAAAATCAACAGTTCAAATTTCATCCAAATAGCCGGTCTCTGGTCGTGCCATATTGGGATTCAGTACGGCCATCGCGGTGCGCATTTTTACGAAACCACACCTTGCATAAAATCCTTCACGCCCGGGCACGGCATAGAGAATGATGTTATCGACGGGGAGTTGCCGGCATAGATGTTCCATTATGGCCTTCCCGATGCCTTTACCCTGGTATTCAGGGAGCAACACCACATCATAGATCGCGGCCTGATATACGCCGTCACAGAGCGCGCGTGCGAGTCCAATAAGGGTTTCGCCATCATACGCGTAAACAACGGCATAACTCGCGGCAAAGGCCTGTTGAAGATCATTCGGATCGCGCCTTCGGCTTCCGAGCGGTGCTCGTTCGAAAATCGTAGCGACCGCATCCCAATCAATATCAGCCGGGAGTGACGTAGTATACTGTATCAAAGCAATCCCTCTCTCAAGTTTACCTGCCGATATTTTCATAAGTTCTGAAGTTGACAATTAATTCCTCCGTTGTCTATAGTGACGATTCAATAACAGCGATGATCCGCACCACTAGGATGAGTCAACCTCCCCCCCGTGCTATACTATCCCTATCCAGGAGGTGGGCTGCTTTGCGTGATTCGACCATCGTTGACGTTGTCGTGACCGATGACGAGCTGGAGGCGAAGCTCTATCAGGATATGCTTGCCGCGTCGGAGATTCCGGCGCAGGTGTGGGCCGTCGAAGATCCATGGCTCACCAATGTCATCCGGCAAATCGCCCAGCCGCGCTATCGTGTGGTCGTGCCCGCGGCCTGTGCCGAACAGGCGGCCAGCCTCATCGCCGAACAACGCCGCGCCATGCCAATGACGGCTCCTACCGTGTCCAGCCCCACCCAGGAACTGGTTATGGATGGACCGATCGGAGCACTGTTCGAAAGCGAGCTTGAGGGCGAAGCGATAACGTACCACGCGTTGCTCGCTGCGGCACACATCCCATCACAAATACAGGTCGTCGAAGAACCGCAATCCACCATCAGCATCCGGCAGATTGCCCAGCCGCGCTACCGCGTGGTCGTGCCAGAAGATTCTATCAAACGTGTTCAGGAGCTGGATATCAAGGTCTACCGCGGTACCGAGAGCGACGCCCAGGAGGAACTCGACACTGATGAGCCCCAATCCATCCTCGTCATCGGTCGCCTGATTATCTGGCTGCTGCTGGCCGCCACCATTGTCACCCTTGTCTGGAAGCTCGGCATCCCATTCGCCTGCGGCCTCGCCAACTGACCCCGCCCATCTAACCAGCCCAAAGCCACCTCCCCCTCCCCGCTCGTCGACCGTGAGCCAGGTCGAACGGTGAGGGGAGGGGGCTTCTATCTTCTCGCTGCTATCTTGCTCATCGGCATTTCGCAGGAATGCCGCCAACCACTAACCACCATTCACCAACCACTATCCCCTACCACCGCCGTTGCGTCGGCCATTCGCCCCCGCCGCCGAAGGTGAACTCCGCGCCCGCGAACAGGCGATGCGTCGATTCGGTGACCAGCCCGATGGCGTTCGTTGTGCCCACCTCCAGCGCAAAATTCTCGCCCAGGTGCACGCGGATCACCGCGGAGGTGAGCGGATCGGCATCGCCCAGGTCGCTCGCCTTTGTCTGATACTCGCCCGCCAGCGTCACCCCGTTGGCAAACAGCAGGCGCAGCCCGGCGAACCCGCGCACCGCCTCCTCCGACACCCCATTGGCGAATTCCAGTTGCGTCCAGTTCACCCCCCAGGTGAGAACGATGTTGGTGGTGTCGAACTCCCGGTCGAAGTCGGAGGTCCAGGCGAAATAGCCCTGCCAGTAGTCGGTATCGAAATCCGCGCGGTCCGTCTCGCGGCGGAAGATCGCGCCCACCGCCGTTTCGCCGCCGAAGATTTCCAACGCCTGGATTTTCGCATTGGCGCTCCAGGCTTCCTCCAGCAGCGCCTCGTCGTCGTACGGGTCATACAGCGCGCCCACCTCCAGCGACGACAACGGCGTCACCAGCGCGCGCACCGGAAAGCTCGTGCCGGCAGGTAGATTGCGGTAATCGCCGGCGACGGTGAGAAAGGCGGGAGCAATCTCCGCCGTGGGGATTACGGCCTGGCCGGTGGGGCCGATCAGCGTCGGGTAGGCCAGCGCCATGCTCCCGAGTGCGAGCAGCCCACACGCCAGGGCGGCAGTCAGCAGTCTCATCATGCGTCCCTCCCGGGTCGCGGCAGTGCCTCACCACGACCCCCTGGCCTTCGTCCCTGTGGACGCCGTCACCGGACCCCGGCAGAGTCCGACGCCCTCCGTAGCAGATATGCGGCCAGGATGCATGGCTATTGTAACCGCCTCGGAGCGACGGCAAATCCGCCCGGCGTACGGATTCGCGACAAAACCCCCAACACGTGCCGACCCGCGCACATAGAGCCTGTCCCATCGGCCGGACATGCCAGGGAAAATACCACGTGACGACCCGCTATACACATCGATGCGGGCCGCAATCAGCAGGATCGTGGGCAACGAAGGCGAAAAGAATAGCTGCCCACGATGGCGGTGACGTCACATGCACCGATGCAGCGTGAACCGCTATTTCAAGGAGATGAGACCATGCGATTGACACTGCTGTCGTGCGTGCTGTTGTGCCCGATGCTCTGCCTGCTGGGCGCCGCCGCGGAGAGCCCCCAGACGTCCTGGCGCTCTTACTTACCGGAGCGCTTCCTGCATGATGCCTTCCCGCTGTATCGCGTGAAGGTCGGCGCGCGCGATGCTACCGTTATCATGCCGAAGATCACCTGGCGGTCGCCCGCGCAATTGCCCTGGGTCGTGTACCATACGGGGGCGGGAGAGGATTGCAATGCCATTGTCGGCGATCCCAAGGGCGGCGTGATTCAACGTCTGCTGGCACAGGGCTTTCTCGTGTGCACCATCACCAGCGGCCCCCAGCACTGGGGAGATCCTTCCGGCGAGGAGGCGCACGAAGCCTTGTATCACTACATGCGCGCCACCTTCCCTGTCCGCGAAACGGTGAATCTGCTCGCGCAAAGCATGGGCGGCACATCGGCCTATCCGTGGGCAGCACACCACCCCGAACGCGTCGAGCGCATTTACGGCATTTACCCCATCACGAACTTCGAGAGCATGGGGGAGCGCAACCCGATCCGCACCCTGCAGCCGCTGGTCGACCACCAGATCGCCATTATGCACCGCCACGGCCTGGAGGATAAGGCTGTGCCCTTCGAGCAGAACGCCCGGCAATTTGCCGAGGCCTACACGCGCCTGGGCGGCAAGATCCGCATCACCCCCGTGCCCGACGTGGGCCACGAATTCTCGCCGTTCATCTTCGTGCCCGAGGAAGTGGCCGATTTTTTCCTGGGTAAGATCTTCTGACGGCATCCTTGCAATGTGTTGGATGTCCAGCACGCTAGCGTACCTTCACATGAACGCTTGCGGATGGAAGAGCACCATCCACCAGGCAAGCATTCCCACCACTGCAATCAGCAGAATAAAGAGCACTGCGACGACATAGAGCGGGATATGGACGAGAGGTACGCGCAGGTTGCCGGTGGCGTCAAAATGGGGTTTGTACTGCTCCTCCAGCTTGACCAGCGGAAGCATGGGTTCCGGGCGCTGTGGGTCATAAAGTACGGCGCTAACGCTCTCCGTGTCCAGGTAGGTGTCCAGGTTATCCAGGCGCACGGATGCCTCCTGCGCTTTGCCGCGTTCCGTAAAGGTCGTGATCTCGGCGAGATACTCTGTGGTCTCTGTTGGCCAGTAGTACTTCCGAACGAACGTCGATGACCTGACAATGGCTTTGCCCAATATGCCATGCTGCAACAGGTGAGATCGCATCCGGTCATTGCGCAGTAACAGGCGAAATAGTTGGATCAGGAAATAAGTCATCGCCCCAAACAGCATCACCCCGAGGATTGCCAAAATTATCTCCCAGGTCGACATCTTCTGTATGGCATGCACAAGTGATCGAAGAGCGGCAAGGGGCATTGCACTAGTCAGAAAGACTGTACATAAGAAGGCAATACTCGTCATGTACTGTGCAGCCCGCATGAACGCCGGTAACTTGCGCGCGGGAAGGGCGAGTGCGCTCCAGCGTTTATGGAGCTGCTCATCCATCCGCCCGGCAATGAAGACCCCTTCCGCGGTCTTCACGACCACGGGCGCTTGCACATCATCCCGACGATAGATTTTACCTTCCAGGGTGCGGCGCGAGTTATCCATCCGGGTAAAACCACTCGGGGCTTTGAGTACATTGAGCCGCCACCGCGGTGTAGCGGCAGGGTCGTGCGGCACGTTGACGTAGGCAAATAAACCTGATCTCTCTACGGACCATACGACCAGTTGCCCCAGCTCCGGCAAGGCGGATGCCAGCGTCTCGCTGGCCGCCCGCAGTGTGGTTGATTCTTGACGATCACTAAATAGCACAATAGAGCTGAACGCCAGCATTAGGAGCGTTATAAGTACTGAGCGTATAATGAATCTCCACTGACCTGGTGGAAGAATTTGAAGAAGGCTTTGCGGGAGATGGGTGAGGAAACCAACGGGATCGTCAGTTGCGCCTAGTGCCAATATAAAGGGGGATAGCAGCACCGCAGCGCAGACCACAGTGTAAAACGCCGTGTGCGGTTTCGGCAGGTACTGCTGTAACTCCGGATGGATGTCGCCCTTCATGGTCACTCCTTGTGCGCCCATTATACTTGAATAGCGATGCTGAACACACGGGGAGGGGCAGTCGCTGCCCCTCCCCGTATCGTCGCTCTGCGTGCGTGGCGGCGAATCCTACATTTGCCGGTGATCGATGACGCGCTTGGCCTTGCCTTCGCTGCGCTCGATCGTCTTCGGCTCCACCAGCTTCACGCGGCAGGAGATATTCAACACCGATTGCAGCTCGGCGTTGATGCGGCGGGAGAGGCTTTCGAGCGAGCGGATCTCGTCTTTGAGCACGGATTCCGTCACTTCCACCCACAGTTCCAGCTCGTCCAGCGTGCCCTCGCGGCGCACGTGAATCTGGTAATGCGGGGCGGTGCCCTCGATGTGCGTGAGCACATCCTCGATCTGCGAGGGGAAGACGTTGACGCCGCGGATGATGAGCATATCGTCGGAGCGCCCGGTGACGCGCT
The DNA here is from genome assembly GCA_020060775.1 of Armatimonadota bacterium. Classification (GTDB taxonomy): domain Bacteria; phylum Armatimonadota; class Hebobacteria; order CAIYQO01; family CAIYQO01; genus JAGUZN01. Next base: position 1,413 of record JAGUZN010000358.1, on the reverse strand, counting down.
GCATGCGCACCAGCGTGCGCCCGCAGGCACAGCGCTCGTAGGTGAGCGAGGTGATGTCGCGCGTGCGGTAGCGGATGACGGGCAGCGCCTCTTTCGTCATGGTGGTCATCACCAGTTCGCCGCGGCTGCCCGGCGGGAGCACTTCTTCGGTCTCCGGATCGATGATCTCCGGATAGAAGTGATCCTCGAAGATGTGCATGCCGCACTGGTGCTCGCACTCGCTGGAGACACCCGGGCCGATGAGCTCGGACATGCCGTAAATGTCGATGGCCTTCAACCCCAACTCGCGTTCCAGATCCTCGCGCATCCCTTCCGACCATGGCTCGGCGCCGAAGATGCCCACGCGCAGTTTCAAGCGGTCGCGCACGCCCATTTCGGCGGCGACTTCCGCCATGTACAGGGCATAGCTCGGGGTGGAGGCGAGCGCGGTGCTGCCGTAGTCCTCCATGATCATCACCTGGCGCTTGGTGTTGCCGCCGGAAATGGGAATCACCGTGGCCCCCAGGCGCTCGGCGCCATAGTGGACACCCAGCCCGCCGGTGAACAGGCCGTAGCCGTAGCAGATCTGGATGACATCCTTGCGCGTGATGCCTGCGCAGCCCATGGTGCGCGCCATCACTTCCGACCAGAGTTGAATATCGTTGGCGGTATATCCCACCACCGTCGGCTTGCCGGTGGTGCCGCTGGAGGAGTGGATGCGCACCACTTCTTCCATGGGCACGGCGAACATGCCGAAGGGGTAATTATCGCGGAAGTCGGATTTCACCGTGCAGGGAAAATGCCGCAGGTCTTCCAGCCGTTCCAGGTGCATCGGGGTCACCCCGATCTCCTGGCACTTGCGCCGGTAGGCGGGCACATGGTTGTAGGCGCGCGAAATCACATCCTTCATGCGTCGGGCCTGCAAGGCGGTGATCTCATCGCGCGCCATGCATTCGTACAGCGGGTTGTAAATCGTGTTCGACGCGAAGCTCGTCACCATGATACTCAACTCCTGACCCCGGCGGGCGCAAGGGCGATCCCGCGGTGGAAAGCGGCTAGATTCAACTCCACGAAGCGCGGCTTCACCGTCTGGCGGATGGCATCCTCCCAGCAGGCGATAGGCAGCGACGCCCGGGCAGCCAGCACCCCCATCATCACGCTGTTCACTGCACGCGCATCGCCCGTCTCGCTGGCGATGGCCAGCGCATCCACGATGATCGCCTCCGGGCATTGCGCCTGCATGCGCACCTCCACGTCCTCCGGGTACACGGCCGTGCCGTAGGTCACCGAGGAGGGGATGATGCGCTGGCGGTTGACGATGGCCGCGCCGCCCGGACGCAGTTGCGGCAATGCGCGCAACCCTTCCAGCAATTCGAACGCCAGCAGGAAATCGGCCCCGGGCGGCGGGGTGAGCGGCGAGTGTACGGTGGCGCC
>JAGUZN010000114.1 GCA_020060775.1 Armatimonadota bacterium | reverse complement strand
CGCGCGCCAGTTCGTGCGCGAGGGCGGCGGCGGTCGGGGGCGTCAACACGCGCAGGCCATGATCGGCGCGAGGGGGTGCGGTCACCGGCGGCTCCTTTCCCGGCAGCTAGTGCACGGTATCCTGGTAGCCCTGGGGCATGGGGTCGTCGAAATCGCCCTGGTCGACGGCTTGCAGGTACTGCAGGCCGAACGGACTGAGCAGATACCCGGCCTGGTGCAGCGCGAGTTCATGATGCAGCGCCAGATGGCGGCGGAAGGTGTCATCGGTCGCGCAGCGCGCGAAGATCTGGCTGATCTGCACCTGATCCAACGCTGCGATTGCTTCGCCGATCGTCTGCCGCATATCGCCGCCGACATCGAGGGCCGAGGCGCGCTGGAAGCAAGCCATGGCCTCGCGGAGTTTGCCGTCCGCCTGCAGCAGGATGCCCAGTTTGAAGTGGTGGGCGGGCTGATAGGGCTCCAGCGCGGCGAGCCGACGCATGGTGTGTTCTGCGGCTTCCAGGCGGTTTTGCCGGTAATAGCCCCATGCCAGCAGGTCGAGCGCGATCACGTCGTGCGGGGCATGGGCGACCAGATTTTCAATCAACGGCAGTGCGGCATCGCCCTGGCCGGCGAGCTGCAACAGTTCCACCAGCATGCCAATCACCTGGGAATCCTGCGGCTGCCGTTCGATGTACGTCTGCAGCAGGGCAATGGCCTGGTCGATGCGCTGGTTTTCGCGCAGGGTGCCGGCCAGGCGCAGCACGCTTTCCTGATCATCCGGGTGCAGTTCCACCGCGCGGGTGAGCGCCTCGATGGCGGCCTCCGGATGGCCGAGACGATAGGCGGCAAAGGCCAGTTGGTGCAGCGGCCCGATGGCAGTGGGGTCGAGTCCCAGCGCGCGCAGCGCCAACTCCTGCGCCTCGGCAAATGCTTCTTCCAGCAGGGCGATCTGCGCCAGCGAACTCAAGTGCATGGGGTTGTCGGGCTCCAGCGACATGGCGGTTTCATATGCCAGGCGCGCGCGCACCAGATCGTCGTGCGACCCGTGCACGAAACCGATCTCCGCATAGACCTGCGGGTTCTCCGGATCCAACTCCACCGCGCGCTCGAGCAGGACAAAGGCATCGTCCACGCGGCCGAGTTCGTTCAGGCAGAAGGCTTTAGCCAGCAGGGCATCGCGAAAGACCGGCGGCAGCCAGTGCACGCCCTGATTGGCGGTAGGGCGGTCGGCGGGGTGTTCGATGCGGTACACCATGCCCCGGCGCCGACGCGGCAGCTTGCCGATCACCTCGTCAAAGCAGGTGATGGCATCTTCCCATGAGCCGGATTTCGCCAGTTCGCATCCGGTCACATAGGCCTGGTGAATATGGTCAAGCTCCTCCGGACGATACCTCGGCATGCCGCGCGCCCCCGTCTCGCGTATTGTAGACCTTCTCCGTTGCCGCGGGTTCTCCTGCCAACGACAATACGGCTTCCTGTGGAGAAGTGACGACAGGCAGGGCACATGCCGGACACAAACCTTGTCCTGGAAACAGCGATGCGAGGAAGTGGTTGGTAGATAGCGGTTGGTGGTGAATGGGCATCCCTGCGACTTCCTCATCCCGCGGTCCCCGCCTTTACCGGGAATCCAAACCTGCGGGGAAATGCGTCGGCGCATGGTGATCGAGCTGCCGGCCGATCTGCGCGTAATGCGCCAGGCGATCATCCAACCGCGGATAAGCCGACAGCGCACGCTCGCCGAAAATGCCCGACCCGTCGGAAACGGTTGACAGCTTTTCATGCCCGATCAGCGCCCAGGTCGACGTGATCAGGTGGGCGAAACGCGGATCCAGAATCTCCGGGCAGTTGAACGACTGGCGCGAGGAATTGATATCCACTCCGGAGATCTGCATGAACCCGTGCACCTCGCACAGGGCGGCAATGCGGTCCAACTGCGCCGGCGTATTGCGCGGGGGCATGTAAGTGATCGCGCGGAAGCCCAGATCGCTCAACCAGCGCATGAACTCATCCAGGAACGTATCTTCGAATTGTTCAGCTTTCTTGTCGCCGGTCGGCGATTCCGTGACGTCGCCCAGATACGCATAGGCGGCAATCGCCCCGATCTCCTCCGCGAAGGCCACCGCCCGGCGCACATCAATGCACTCCTCCGCCGTGGGGTGGATGAAGAAGGTGTCGGTGTAATGCGCCTTCAGCACCCCCAGCAGGTCATACAGGTAGTGCGGATTGCCGGCATCGCTCAGGTACGCGCGCAATGTGTCGCCCAGTGACAACTGCAGGGTGTCCTCCAGAAATGTCACCAGCGCCTCGCCTTGCCCATGCACCTCGATGAACTTGGCGGCCAGTGCGGCGAGGATATGCCGCTCGGTGATCGCCCCGCCTTCCGCCGCCATGGATGCTGCATATACATCGCGTTGAAAATCGATGAGCGGCAGGCCCTGGGTGCATAACGTGGCATTCAAGCGCTCGACCATCGCCGCATTGCGCGCATTGCGCACCTGCTGAATCGGCGCAAGAAACGCGTAGCATTCGCCCAGTCGCGTTGCTGGAATGCCGTGTAGCGCAATGTAGGCGATCCCCTGCAGGCCCGGACCATTGATTAGGCGGTCGGCGAACGGCGTATCGGTGAAGCTCACGCGCAACTCAAACCCGGCGGTGGTGGCGATGCCCAGCAGGGCGCCCGCTTCCAGCATCTCCTCGACGCCGGCCACCGAGTCGTGATCCATTACGCCCACCGCCTGCAACCCCGCGCATTGCGCATGCCAGGCCGCGCTGGATGGCGAATGGGGGCTGAACGAGTAACAGGTGTGGACGTGATTATTCACTTCATTCGAGACAGGTGCGGGAGTGATCGCCCCCGTTATCAGGCCCTCCGCCAGTTGGCGCACGGCGGCAAGTCGCTCGGTACGGGTCGCGGCATTCAACGCCGGTACAGCCTGAGTGTAGGGTGCATGTAATATCATCGCAGGTCTCCAACACACAAATCGGGATGCGGACGAGCCGCATCCCATATCTCATAATTCGTCCCCGTACGGGCATTTCCTCCTGTGAACGGGATTCTGCTATGTGGGTTAAGTAACGCCATTGAACGATATGAGGTTGACAACCACCGTACCCCGTGGTATTGTCACTGGCAGTTCACCCGACCGGAACCCTCCTATGGACAAGAACCCAACCCGAAACCGAACGCGCGCTGTGACCCTGCAGGATATTGCCGATCGCTGCGGCATCAGTAAAATCGCCGTCTCCTATGCCTTGCGCCACGACCGTCGCAATGTCAGCCAGGCGACGATGGAACGCGTCATCGCCATGGCGCAGGAGATGGGATATAATCCGGCGCTCAATCATGCGGCACGTCGCCTGAATTCGAATCGCACCGGCCAACGGGTGCTCAACTACATCGTCGCCCTCTTCTTCCCCATGCATCTCCTCGGGTTCGAGTACTTCGGTCAGATGTTCAAAGGACTGCAGCGTCCGGTCAAACGGGAACGCTATGCCCTGCTGACTAACCTGGGGATCGATGCGAAAGGGTGGGAAGACGAAATTGACATTCCTCTCCCCCTCGCGTTTCCGCGTGGCGATGTCGATGGCATTATCATTCGCTCGCAACAGGGGAGCGCGCGGGAACTGCTCAAACGCTTACGCGCGGAAATGCCCAACCCCGTCCCCGTCGTTACATTGAATGAACCGACCCCTGGTTGCTCAGCGGTGCTGGCTAATGATTTTGAGGGTGGATATGCGGCGGCCACCCATCTCCTCGGTCTCGGCCACCGGCACATTGCATGCTTTAAGCTTGAAGAGCGCAACTACCCGCACACACAACGCTTCAAGGGCTACCTGCAGGCCTATGCCGAACATAACCTTGACCCTGCAATCTACCTGCATCCCATCGAGTGCGATACCGACGATCACAGCGAAGTCTCACAACAAGTGCTCGCCCTACTGGAAGCCTGCCCGGAGATTACCGCAATCCTGAGCGTCCATGACTGTGTAGCAACACTGCTGTATCGTCTCTTGCATCAGCGTGGGATGCGCATCCCGCAGGATATCAGCCTCGTCGGATTTGATGATGCCGAGCCGTTCACCGATGCGAGCGGCACATCGCTACTGACAACAGTGTATGCCCCGCTGGAAGAAATCGGCGAAAAAGCCTCTGAGCTCCTCATCCGCCGCATCACCGGCGAGGCGAAGCGCGATGAAACGATCGTGCTGCCCACCAAATTAATGGTGCGTGCCACCACCGCCCCGCCATTGCGGTGATGTGGTGAGGGGATAGGTCATGTCGGTGTGGTGATACATCATACCGGTTGATGACCCGAGGTAGATGTGAGCAATTACGGACGTACGCCCCACTTCTTCATCAAATAGCGTTCGACGTCCCGCCGGGTAGTGGGCGTCAACGCGGCGTCGTAGAGCAACACCTCGGCGATATAGCCCTCCCAGGCGTTGGTGGGATCAGAGATCAGTCCCCCGAGACTGAACGCATCTTCACCCTGCTCGCGGCTCATATGCCCCTTCTGCGCAATATCAAGCGCCTTCCCATTGACAAACACTTCCACGCGCTTGCCCTCGCCGGCAAGGCGAAAAGTGGCCACAAAAGGCGACGAGGTCAGGTCAGAGATCGCCAGCCTGTCCGTTTTGGCATCATTGGTGCGCGTATAACCATCTGAGTACAGGTAGACGGTCTTCGCTAACTCCAGAAACGAGAGGGCGCAGATAGTCTCTGATGCGCGAAAGCCACATAGCCAGCCGCCATGACTGCCGGAATCAGCCTGCGCAACCAGGCACACCGTGCGCGGCACCCCCGCGAGAATCGGACTGGACGTCCGACTCAGCACCTGATCACCGGAAAAGTAGAGGGCGGGCTTGCCAGCCAAGTCATGCGCGCGATATATAGGACGGGCGTAACCCTCGGCAGAGAGGTCGAGGCCTTGCGGACTGCTGTCTCGCCAGGTATCGATCGGAGCGCCATCAGACACACCTGTTATCGCATCGGCCTTCAACCAGAGCACCGGTGCGCCCGGCGTCACGTCGCTCGATACTGTGGTCACATGTCCGTCCAGGAATGAGGCGACCATCCGTTCCTGGTGACGGATGTAATTAAAGTCGGCGGCGGAATAGGCGACATTGGGATGCGTCTCCGATCCATCGGTTGGCTGGTGTTGCCCATCAGCCGTCAGGATTTCCACCGACGGATTTACGAATGCCGAGGTGCTTTTCCCCGATACCGTGTAGTTGTAGACATAGGCATTCGAAGTGTGCAGTCCCGCTGAAGGGCAGATCAGGCTGTACGGGGCAAGGTCGAGGACTTTCCACACCTCGGCATCGGTCGGCAGCATACCACCGTGGTCTTCGGCATACAGCAACAACAGTTCGGCAAGATGACGTTGATTCGCGATGCAGGAGCGGATGCGGCCGCGTTCCCGAGCAGAGGAAAACGTGGGGGATAGGATGGCAGCCAGAATCGCCGTAAACACGGCGATCACCAGCAGTTCCGTCAAGGTAAATCCTCGCCGGGGGAACATAGACCTCATGGAAAACCTCATCGAGCGACATGTATACGGACGTTATCTAAGCGAATCCTATCATGCCGCTTCCCGCTATGTCAATGAAGCAACCGTGCCCGGTCGGCGACCGGACACGGTTGCGACTTCCGACGTCGAAGGTCCAGTGCTTACGCCTCCGCAGAACCATCTGTGTCCAATACAACGACGGTGTCTCGGCGGTCGGGTGCACGCCTCGGTAGCCCCGAAAGGATCACGCGGGCGCCCTCCTGTCGCACCTGCAAGGGTTGCCCGGTCGCGAGCAGGCGAGCCGATTGCACGCGCACCTGCGGCGATAACACCACCAGCTCAGGCGCGTAGTAGTGCAGGATATGAACATACGCAGTATTCCCGCGCGCCGTGGTGCAGCCCACCGCCCCGCCGGAAATACTGCTGCGCCCGGTACCGTAGATCGACTCTCCGTGAACCTTCAGCCATTCCCCAACCTCGCGAAACAGCCGCTGGGCCTTCGCCGGAATCGCTCCGCTGGCTGTCGGTCCGATATTGAGGAGCAGGTTTCCGCCGCTTGCAGCAACACAGGTTAACCAGTGCACCACATCCGCCGTCGACATCCAGCGGATATCGCCGGCGCCGAAATATCCCCAATGTTGATTCGATGTCGTGCAGCACTCCCAGGGACGTGAGAGATCCTTCGGCGGGCGAATCTCCTTTTCGCAACTGGCGCAATCGAGCGCAATCCCCCCGCGGTCATTGATGACCATCGTGGGTTGCGCCTGTCGCATCCACGCCATCAAGGCCTCGCCTTCCGGGGGTGTCCCATCCCACCACCACAAATCGATCGGCCCATAATGAGTGCATAACTCGTGCACCTGGGTGTGAACGTAGTCGCGATACGCCGCATACGCCGCATCGCTGGGCGTGAGTGGGGTGAACGACCAGCGCCAATCAGGTGGCGAATAGTAGAGCCCGACCTTCACCCCTGCACGGCGGCAGGCATCGACATACTCCCGCACCAGGTCGCGCCCCGGGCCAGTGCGCGGTGCGGAGAATGCGCTCGTCGCGGTCTCGAACAGACAGTAACCATCATGGTGTTTGGTGGTCATCACCGCATAACGCGCCCCCGACGCCGTCACCAGATCCATCCAGGTATCGGCCCATCCTACCCGGGGCTTAAACTCCCAGGCCAGACGCGCATACGCATCCGGCGGATACTGCTCAGATACATAGGCCCACTCGCCGCGGGCATGCACGGCATAGATGCCCCAGTGAAAGAATACGCCGAAGCGCGCATCGTTGAACCACTGTAATTGTTCGTTAGGTAAAGCAGTAAGCAAGTCACTTCCTCCAGCATAGGCCAGGTTGATCAGCAGTATAGCGCATGCAGAGGGCGAAGAGTACTCCTTCTTGCATAAAGAGGAATGTTTTGCGGCGAATTATTCACGCACAATCCATGCCGTCTCCATCGGAACTCCATATTCGGGCGGTAAGCTGAAGTTATCAACCGCATCGCGGAATACGAAGGAGGATCAACCCATGATGAAACATCGTTTACGTGCCAGAACGACCTGGCTCATCGTCGGTGCTCTGGTGCTGGGCGGCCTTGGACTCGGAGCAGTGACAGCAGTCCGCGCCCATGCCCAGGATGGATTTGACCAGCGCATTGCGCTGGGGCGTGAGATCGGCAAGCTGGCGATCGTGGTGATGGCCAACCAGACGCCGATCACGGCGGAAGATGCGCGCGCCGTACTGCCGGTACTGGAAGCCATTCGCGGTGAAGACGAGATCACGGAAGCCACTGCCGCACAGTACAGCGCGCGATTATCGAGTGCGCTCTCCCCGACACTGCGTGAAGCGGTCGAGCGCGTACGCCTGCCGGAAGCGCGCCCCGAGG
>JAGUZN010000181.1 GCA_020060775.1 Armatimonadota bacterium | reverse complement strand
CTCGTCCGGGATGGTGCGCCCCCTGCTTCTCCATGATCGGCTCCCAGTTGCTGTAGACATGCCGGCCGCTGTTGATCGGTGATCCGACGGCGATGCCCAGTTCGCCCATGCGTTCACTGAAACGCTGCGCGCTCCCGGCGGACTCGAACAGTAGCCACAGGGTGGTGCCACAATCGCCGTCCGGATCGTGGATGGGGTTGAAGGCGAACGCCGATTCGCCGGCCAGTTCGTGCATCAACAGGCGCTTCTCTGCGCGCAGCGCGGCGAGGATGCCATCCAGCCGCGTCAACTGCACGCGCAAGATGGCCGCCAGAATCTCGTTCATGCGAAAGTTCCCCCCCGCGAAAAACGGGATGCCGAACTGAGCGGCGTGATCGCGGAAGATGCACCCGCTGTCGTGGTGGATCACGGCGCGCTCGAAGAGTATCCGGTCATTGGTGACCATGGCGCCGCCTTCCCCGCACGAGATGATCTTGAACTGATTGAACGAGAACGCGCCGACATGGCCGATGGCGCCCAGCCGCGTGCCCCGGTAGGAGCCGCCTGCCGCCTGGCAAGCGTCCTCCACCACGGAGACGTTGTGCCGTGCGGCGACGTCCATGATAGCCTCCATGTTGCAGGGCAGGCCGTTCATGTGTACGGGGATGATCGCCCTGGTGCGCGGGGTGATCTTCCGTTCCACGTCTGCCGGGTCGATGGTCAACGTCTCATCCACTTCGGCGATGATGGGCACCGCTCCCACCGCCAATGGGGCGATAGCCGTGGCCATGAAGGTATAACCCGGTACGATCACTTCATCACCCGGACCGATATTCAAACCGACCATGGCGCAAATGAGCGCCGCCGTCCCGCTGGTCACGGTCACCGTGTGCTGCACCCCGATCGTCGCCGACCAATCCGCCTCGAACTGGTCCGTCTCCCCGCCTTCGCCACCGCGGTAGCGAAAGGTCTGGCCCGATGCAATCACGCGGCGGACCGCAGCGACCTCTTCTTCACCGATGATGTACATGTGGTTCCTCCGTGGCGAGTGATGCCGCCATCACCGCCTGATAGTATTGCGTGGCCGTGAGGAATTGCATCCCCAAGCCTTTCGCATAGTGGAGCACCTCCCGGAACCAACCTTTCGTCCGTGCGAAGTCCTCCCGTGTGCCGCTGCCAGAGTCGTGCGAGCACAGGCTCCAGACGAGATTCCCGGTGGCGACTTGCTGTGCGACCGCTTTGAGGTGGTCAACGTAGGACGCTTTGTCCGGCGGGGCGGCAAAAGCGCGCCAGTAGAATTCATCCTGGTAGTCGTGGATCATGATCTCGAGGAGATCGGGATATCCCTGCACGCGGTACGGGAAGGGTTGCCAGGCCAACGGCACCGGCTGCCCGTCACGCGCATCCCGGCCAAAACTGCGCAGCACGCGGAATCCCTGCTGGTAGACGATCTCCAGCAGATCGGGCCGGTCGCCCAGTCCGCGATAGTAGCCCCAGGGCGTGGTCAACGCGGTAGCACGCCGTCCCAGCACATCAGCGAAGACGCGCTGGCAGCGATCCAGGTCTTCCTCGATCTCCGGCAACGTGCCGCCGCGCTGCAGGAACCAGCCCGTGCTCCCGTGCACCACCCTCCCTGCGGGAATCTGGATGAGCACCGTCTTCAGCAGTAGGTGGTTGTAGGTGTGCGCCTGCAGGTCAATCAGCCCACCGCGCTCGATCTCCTGAAATATCTCGGGATACCGCTCCAACGTTTTTCCGGTCAGGTACCAGGTGACCGGCGTATCCAACGCAGAGAATAACTCCGCAGCATACCGGGCGAACCCGGCAGCGTCCTCCGCGGCAGACTCCACATCGATCCCAAACACGACCGTGCCGGGCATATAGAGATCCCCCTTCTACAACGAAGCTCTTATTGCTGAAGTACTCGGCGAACAGCAGTACCTCATAAAGTCGTGCACTTCACACGTGGGCAGTCTCACCGAGCTGGTCATCAACACCTGCGCCCCGATTGTAGTCTGCTGGTAGGTAGTGCGCCGTACTGGTCAACGTAACATCGTCAGAGACCCGAACGGTCAGTAGAAATGAGAATGCCCGCGCTTCGGTGTGAGGGTCACACGCAATGCGCCACCCTTGCCAACTGGCTGACCGATTTTATTGTGATGGCGGTTGCATAGGATTTCCAATCACACCGACAGGGCACCAGACGCCCGGCGTTCCATCCTCGGTGCAGACCCAGCCGAACGGCGCGCCGGGGGCTGGATTATTGTTACAGATAAAGCTCCCCTTGCGCCAATTACCCCTGGTTGGCACGGTATCGCCCATAAAGTGCAGGGTCGTGTCGTGCTGTGAGTAAAAATTCTCTGTAGCCGGCATCGAGCCTTTCGTACTATCAGCCGACAGAGGCCCATAGAGATACGATGCGGCAAATGGCCCGTCGGTGATGGCGATCGGATAGATTTCCAAATAACCGGACGCATCAGCGAAGTTGGCGTTGCAAAAAATCTGATGCAATCCGACCTTTTCGACATAAAAGGACACCGTAGCTTGTGCAAGACTGCCGTAGGAGTCCGCCAGCGACGCCGGTCTCCCCATCTCCAGCCACTTGGTAAAGTGCGCGGGATCGTCGGGCATTAGGCAATCAAAGCGTACTTCCTTCATACTATGGGTTCGATAAAAAAACGTGAGGTTATACATCCGATCCGGTAACGCTTCAAAGTTGAGCACGGCATAGAATTGACCCTTACCCTTTGTGAATTCATCCGCATCGGTAATTGCGTACCGTTTCCCTTTGAGCCCTTCAAACCCGGCCTCCACATTGCTGATCTCCACATTGACGCTGGAACCAATGTGATGGAAGACAGCATGGGCGTCATCCGTCGTTATCTTGCTGACCGGATCGTACGGAAGGGGGTTATAGTTGTGGAAGCCGACGGTCCGCAGACCTCTGGGGCGGGCGATTTCTTCCAGCAGACTCATCCGGGCATCGTCTAACGCCAATGAACGCAAGGTATTCCCCCGCAACCCGTTCTTGAACCCCTCGTCACTGGTACCGAGGATACCGCCACCGGCCCCGCCGGAAACGCCGGTCTCGCTGAACACCTTGGGAAAGGCTTCGAAGATGTAACGGGGACGCCAGGCTGTCCAATTTTCGACGTTGGTCACAACAACCACAGTGCCCGGTTCCAAATTTTTTACCAGCGGAATGCCTCCCCACTCTCCTCCGAAACGGCAGACGCTCAGCATCACTTTGCCAGGGCTGCCGGTTGCCCCCATTTTAAACCAGGATTGATCTGCCGTGGGGGAACCATCCACTCCGACGGGCGAGACCATCACATTACTGACATGAAAGCTTGCGCTGCTCCCGACGCACGGGATGCCGTCCTCAACGCCGCCGCTCTCACACCAACCACCTGTCCAACCCTTCTTTGATCCGTCAGCAGATGCAGACATATCTTTCGTCATGCCCTTCATACCATTGATAATGACGCTGTCCGACATCCCTTTAAACAGACTGCATTGATCGGCGATAATATCGATGAACGTCACATACATATTGGGCGTGCAATTATTCACCATCACGACATCGCCGCCCGAGAAACGGCAGTGTTCAAATGTCACATTACCGACCCACGAACAGTTGATGTCGGGACGCCAAGCTTTGATCACGTTCTTGAATTGCTGGAAGGTGAATCCGCTGATGCGTGTTGCGAGGACGGGATAGGGGCTCACATCAAACAGCGGCTTGTCCAGTCCAGGGCCGATAATGGTAGCGCCGTTGCCGACCAGGTTCGTGCCGCTCAAGGCATTGATCGCGTCATCATCGGTCGAACGCAGAGTTCGGGTGACGCGATAGACTCCCGGCGGAAACAGGATCGTCATTGGGCTGAAGTAACTGGAGCCAAGGGAACGGGCATACCGGAAGGCGTTGACGATCGTTTCCGTGTCGTCGCCGCCAACCCCGCAATCAGCCAGATCTTTTACATTGATCACCGAGGTATTGAGTATCTCCCACGATTTATTGGCGGCACTCCAGCGATGGTGGTTGCCGGTGGTACGCAACAGTACCGTGAGACCATCCGCCGGGGTTGGCAGCGCATCGCGTTCCTTGATGGAATTCACCGTCATGGTGGTTGCCGGGGCATCGGCGCTCAACGCCCTGGTATATACCCCTAACAGACTCATGACACAAAGCGCAAGTATCGCATAGTTATTGTTCATCGTTTCTCCAGCACGATCAAGCGGAAGCTCCACATCGTTATCGGGAATTTCACCGCCCCGTTCTCGAGGCGCGCGTATTCCCCCGGCCGGTCAAAGAACACGGCCTGCTCGATCTCCTTGCCCTCTGCATCTTTGGCTGTCTCCATGCGGCATCCAGTGCGG
>JAGUZN010000383.1 GCA_020060775.1 Armatimonadota bacterium | reverse complement strand
GGCGGCCATCGTCGTGCTCTGCCGCGACACGAAATACTACCTGGAAGACGGCAGCGCCGCCACGCAGAATATTCTCGTGGCGGCGCACGCGCTCGGGCTGGGCGCCTGCTGGGTGGCGGGCGACAAGAAGCCCTACGCCGACGAGATCTGTCGCCTGGTCGGCGCGCCCGCGGGCCATAAGCTCATCTGCACTATCGCCGTCGGCTACCCCGCCGAAACGCCCAACCCGCCCAAGCGCCCGCTGGACGAGGTGATCCACTGGGAGAAATTTTAACGTTGTGAGCCCGGCGCTGGCATAACTTGGCCTGTCCGGCGGGAAACTTTTTCGCCAGTACAGTACTCATATAGTAGTAATGGCGGGCACAGGATAATGCACGCCCGAATACACGACATATCACCATGATTCGGGAGGGTGACATTGATGAAAACGCTCTGTTGGAGATGGCTCATCCTGCTGGCGCTGTTCTCCCTGCTGCCCGCGTTTGCCCTGGATTCCGCTGATCTGCTGTTCCACCTCTCCTTTGACCAGGGGATCAGTGCCGAGTTGGCGCGCGGCAGCGCGCAACCGACCCTGTCGCCGCCCGATGCCCAGCAACGCCTGGTGGAGGGACTCTTTGGCCAGGGCTACCGTTTTGCCGGCAAAGGCAGCACGCTCGAATATCTCTCCGGCGAGCAGGCGGGGGCACGGGCCTGCGCGGAGATGTACGGCCCCAAGGCCAACCTCTTCGGCGATGCGGGCACGGTGGCCTTCTGGGTGAAGCCGCTGCCCAATTCGCACAATATGACGCACATCTTCTTCCAATCGCTCGATCCTGGCGGCCTGCGCCTGTTGCGCAACCAGTACACCCACCACCAATACCACTATGCTGCCAAGGGCGGTTACGTGTATGACTGCGAGTATACGCAGAACCCGTGGAACTTTTTTGCCCTCACCTGGCGCAAAGGGGAGGCGCGCGCCTATTTCAACGGACATCCGATGAGCACGCTGCCCGAGACCGGGGTGATGACAACGCCCAAGCGGTTTCAACTCGCCTGCGAGGGACTCAGCCATTTCGGCTTCCAGACCAAAGAGTTCCAGGACGATGCCGTGCTGGATGAGTTGCAACTCTTCCGCCGCCCGCTGGCGCCGGAAGAAATTCGCAGCCTGTATGAGCGCGCACACCTCACCACCATGCAGCAGAACGGCAATATCCGCAACGGCACGGTCACGCCGCCGAAGCGCGCGTATGAAGGCCATGCCCTTGTCGCCCCGCGGGTCACCGCGCCGATGGCCCCTGACGGTAAGCTTGCCGACTGGCAGGGGATCCCCGCGCACGGCGGGTTCGTCGAACGCCGTGTCGGCGTGCTCGATGATGACCGCGGCACAGTGACCGTCGCCTGTGATGCGACTAACCTGTACCTCGGCTTTGCCTGTCCGGTCGACGACCTGTTGCGTAACGACCCCACGCATATCTGGTATCCGCTCGGCCAATTCCTGGCCAATCCGCTCCCGCGCGACGGCGACCTCTACGGCGATGACTACGTGGAGTACGCGATCAAGAGCACCGATGGCCATACCTATCGTTTTGTCATCAATGCGAAAGGTTCGCTGCTTGACAGCCGCGACGGCGATGCGGGGTGGAATGCGGATATCGCCTGGACCAGCCGCTCGGACTTCGAGGACTGGACAGCGGAGCTCGCCATCCCGCTGGCGGCGGTCGGGGCCAGGCCGGGCGATACGGTCGAGTTCAACGTGAACCGATCGTGGAAACTGTTCAAGTCGGCGCAGAGCGCCCTGTGTCCGAATGCCCAGAGCCAGCCGGGCTGGGGCAAGCTCATGCTGGGCGGCACAGCCTCGGCCGGCATCGAGAGCCTGGGGTATCCGGAAAAAGGCATGGTCCACCTCCGCGGGCGGATCACTGGACCGGCCGGCAACTACACCGTGAAGATGCACGGCCAGGGGTGGCACGAGGAGTTTGCCGTTGAGAAGACGGTCACCGTTGACGGCCACGCGACGACCTTCGACCTGCCGCACCGGCTGGCGAAGCCGGGCGACATGGCGGTCGTGGTAACTGTGCTGACGCCTGACGGCGAGACGATTCTCACGCGTACCGTGCCCTTTGTCTACGTTGCCGCCTCCAGCGTGGAGATCGCCCAGTTCCCGGGCAAGGGACACCTGGATATCACCGTCGCACCGATCGGCGCTGAGAATAAGGGTTTGCGCGCCACCGTCGCCCTGCTCAACGGCGATCAAGTGGTTCGCCAGATCGATATCCCGCAGTTCGATGATCCGGCAAAGACGGTCGGCGTCGATATCAATGACCTGGCAGCGGGCGAGTATCTGTTGCTCACCAGGATCCTGCGCGGTGACGAGTTGGTGGGCGAAGATCGCCAACCGTATGTGAAAAAGCCGCTGCCTGCCTGGTATGGCTGCAATGCCGGCATCATCGATACCCCGCCCATCCCCTGGACAAATGTCAGGGTGAAGGGCAGCACGGTGTCGCTGCTCGAGAAAAAGGTCACCTTCCGCAAGACCCTGTTCCCGGCGCAGTTGACGGCCAACGGGCAGTCGCTGTTGGCCGCGCCCATCCGGCTGCGCGTAACGCGCGGTGGCGTGGAGAAAGTGATCGATGCCGGCAAATTCGCCTTCACCAACCGGACCAAGCGCCAGGCGGAATGGATGGCCAGCGCCGTTGATGGCGACCTGCAGATCACCGTGAAGGGGCGCGTGGAATTCGATGGATTTACCTGGGTGGAAACGACCTTCGCCGGCGCACAGGTTGAACGCGTTGTGCTGGAAGTGCCGCTGCGGCGCGAGTGCGCCACCCTCACTACCCTGGGCGGGTCCGGGTTGCTGGAGCAACCGCTGGTTGCACCATTGATCTACAGCGGTTACTGGTTTGGCAATGAACAGGCCGGCTTCAGCTACTTCTGGGAGTCCAATCAGCACTGGGTGCTCGATCGGCCAAAAGCGCTGAATTATAACCCGCCCGCGGATCGGCGCGAGGAATACGATCGCTGCAAGGTGCAGATCTTGCCTGTGGATGACCAGGTAATCATTTCCGTGCCGATCATCCAACTGCCCACCGAATTCGCGGAGCCGCGCACCATTGCCCTGGGGTGGACGACCACGCCCACCAAGCCGGTGCGCAAGGACTGGCGGCTCCTCTCGCTGTACAAGGGTGTTGGCTACTTTGCCGGCGACTACACCTATCGCACCCCGAACTATCCGACGCCGCTGGGCAACGAAGCCCACTACGAGAAACTGGCCCGGGAACTTGAGGATCCCTATGCGCCGCTGCTGGGCTGGTACGGATTCGGCACCTATATGTGGGTCGGCTCGCCGGAATACGCCGACTGGTGGCGCGAGTGGCGCTTCACCCCTTCAGAACTGGCGAAGCCCGATCCCAACAGCACCGGATGGGGGTCGGCCTGCGCCAACTCCTCTGCCGTTGATCTGTACAACTGGCGACTGGAGCGGTTCGTGCGCGAATACCCGCAGCGCGGCGTCTACTTCGATTGCCAGAATGCGCCAGGATGCGATAACGCCATGCACGGCTGCGGCTATGTCGATGAGCAGGGCGAGCGTCGTCCAACCCAGCCGCTGCTCGCCCTGCGCCGGCACTACGAACGCGTGTACAACATTATCATGGCGGCCGATCCGAAATACGGGTTCATCCGCTTCCATGACTGGGGGCCAAATATGGGGCTGTACGCTCCCTTCTTCACCGACAACTGGATTGGCGAAGGGATGATCGGTCCGATCGGGGCCACCCCGGAGAAAAACTATTACCGCGTGGTGAATCTGCCCCAAGCGCGCGTCCAGTTCGGCAAAGAGCAGTGGGGCCACCTGACGAGCTGGCTGACCGAACTTGCCTGCTCAGCCGGCAACGACAAGGAGAAGCGCGCCGGTTGGTACGGGCGCATGCTCACGCCGCCGAAAGACGGCAAGCCGGGGACCTGGGACCTGCCGCGCTGGAAGGATTACGAGCACGTGGCGGGGCTGGGACTCACCCACGACATGTGGCAGATCGGCGGCAACGACCTGCAGTTGCCCTGGTACTGGATTACCCAACTGCGGCGCCTGATGGCTTGGGACGACAAGGTGCGCTTCCTCGGCTACTGGGAACTGGGCAATGCCCTCACCGTGGAGGGCGGCATCCCCGAGCAGGTCGTGTGTTCCGTCTATTACCGCCCTCCCGGCAGCGGCAAGAGCGCCGCCCCGGATGTGCGGGAAGAGACCAAATTCAGCCCCGCCGGGGTGTGGGGACGCTTCACCCTCGATCCCGCGGTCAAGGATGCGCTGTATGCGCGCGGCAACAGCAAGGCCGGCTGGCTCATCCTGACGCCCATGAACAATACCGATGCCGACGTGACTCTCACCCTCAAGCCCAATCTGCGGCAATTGGGCTTTTCCAGACTGGCGAATGGGCAGGCGGTCGATCTCTTCCGCGCCTATACTTTTGTCTGGGACGGGCCGCCGGGCTGGTTCCCCAACGCCGGCGATCCCGAGCCGCCGCACATGACCATTCCGGCAGCGCCGTATGCGGCGCCCGTGCGCGACGGGGCCGTGACGGTGACCGTGCCCAGGCGCAGCTTCCGCATGTTACTGCTGGAGGCGCCGACTCAGTAGCAACATCTACATATCCTGCCGTACGATTCGCCGTCCCGCGGCAGGATATGTGAGGCCCCGCACAGTACTCATATGCTGATAAAGACGATGCTCGACATGATCAGCTCGTACAGCGCATCGCGAACATTCGAGGAGGTTGAAGGTGAACGTTCTTTTTTCCAGAGGGTTCAGCCTGTTGGCGCTATGCGCCGTGCTGGCGCTGCCGGTGCTCGCGGCCGAGCCATGGGAGGCTGACCGGCTTTTTAATCTCACGATGGATTGGTACGATACCCGCGCTGGCAAGGAAAAGGTGAATGCCTTTGACGCGGAAGCGAAAGGGGTAGCGAAGGGCACCCCGCTCACCCCGGAAACGTGGGCGGTCAAAAGTAGCATCAGCGGCCAGCGCACCGCCCCCGCCGGAGTCACCGTCTGGCCGATCCATCCCAAAATGCTCTGGACGGGCGGCGCCAACCAGGCGGTCGCCTGGCCCGCGAAGGGCAATGTGCACCCCGCCGCCGGCGCGATCTCCCTGTTCGTGCAGGGGGACAACTGGGATGCCGGCACAGCTGCGCGCGAAACGCTGATCGTGCTGGAGGGCAAAGCCGGCACACTGGCCGTGGAGAAATCCGCGCCGAGCACCCTGGCCGTCACGCTGAATGGCACGGCCCTCATCACCACGCCGTATACTGCGCCGCATCGCTGCCACCATATCGTGGTGAACTATGAGAAAGGCAAAGTCGCCCTGTACCTCGACCGGCGTCTGGTGGGCGACAAAGAGGGCGTCACGTTGCCGACAGAGTATGAACGCCTCGTCGTCGGACAACTTGGCCCGGGCGCGGCGGCGGCCAACAAGTTCATCGACGACGTCGCCATCTATCGCCGCCCGCTGCTGCCCGGCGAAGTGGCGAAGATCTACTATCTCGAAGGGCAGCACGAGTTGCTCAAGCTCGTCACCTTGCCGCGGTTGACCACCCCGGTGAAAATCGATGGCATTTTCGATGCGGGCGAATGGGATCGCGCCGCCGGCATTTGCGGCTTCGTCGATCAGTCCCGCGCCGATTCGTATGTCTTCTACGCCGGTCCGGGCAAGCCGTTTGACGTGGAAGACACCATCCGGCTCGCCTACGATGACGAGTACCTGTACTTCGCCTACGATAATCCGCCGCCGGCCTCCATCAAAGGCAACGCCCCGATCATCGCCGCCATGCTCAAGGTGACGCGGCCCGGCTTTGACACCGACGTCGATGCCGATGACTCGCTGTTCATCGATATTCACCGCCCCTACCCGTATGGCGATATGTACCACCTGATCGTCAATGGGCTGAACACCCATTACGAGTTCAGCGATGGCGGAGCGGCAAAAGGTTCGTTGGAGCAGAAGCGCGACCTGCAATTCAATCCGAAGTGGATCACCGCTTCCACGCTCACCGTGCAGCACGGCTGGCGGCTGGAAGGAAAAATCCCCTGGGCGGATATGAAGATGGCCCCGCCCAAACCCGGCGAGACGCTGCACGCCAATTTCATCCGCTACTGGCGCAACATCCTCAGCGGCTCCGCCTCCTGGGCACAGGGCATCCGCCATGGCGAGGACGATACGATTTACTATGTGCCGGCGGGCGCCCTGCGTTTCGGTGGTCCGCAGGACGTGGTGGTGCAACTGCACGGCATCGGCTCGCTCACCCAGGGCAACCTGCACTTCCAGGCCACCCTGCTCAACCCGACGCAGGCTGAGGCCAGGGTGCGCGTGGAATTGAGCAGCAACACCGGCGAGATTACGCAGGTGCAGGAGGTGGCGATCCCGGCGGGCGGCGCCAAACCCGTCAGCCTCAAGGCGCGCGTGACGCGCCCCGATACCGGCGAGGTCGTCTTCCGCGTGATCAACGCCGCCGACAACACCGTGCTCTTTGCCTCCGGCCACCCGCTGGTGCGCAAAGACCACCCTGATATTTACCTGCGCAAGTACCCGAGCTGGGACCTGGTGAAGTTCGAGACTGATTTCACCGCCCTCAGCCAGCATCAGCCGGCCGACATTGCCGCGGCGCTGACCATTACCCCCGCCCAGGGCGGCACGGCGGTGGCCACGGGCAAGGCGGCCAAATTCACCGATTATCACTATACGTTCGAGCAATCGACGAAAGGCTGGAAGCCAGGCAACTACCTGGCGCGCATTACCTTCACTGCCGGCGGCAAGGTGCTGGATACCGCCGAGCAGCCGTTTGCGATCAAACCGCTGCCCGCCTGGTACAACAACACCATTGGCTTCGATGATCCCGAGCGCCCGCCGTATCCCTTCGCCCGCATGGAAGTGCGCGACGACCGGGAGGTGTGCGTGTGGGGGCGCAGCTATCGCTTCAACGATGCGCTGCTGCCCGCACAAATCGAGATCCGTCCGGATCTGTCTTCGGTCGTTCCCCGCTATCCCGGCAACGGCCGCCCGCTGTTGCGCGCGCCCATGCGCCTGGTCGGCGTGGTGGACGACATGCCCTTCAGCACTGAATCATTGAAGGCGTCGGCGGAATGGACGGCAAAGCGCGGCACGCTGGTGACCGGCACGCGCAAGGTGACCGCCGGGAATCTGGCCGTGTCCGCCGATATCCGCATGGAGTACGACGGCTTCTGCTGGGTGACGCTCACCCTCGCCCCGGTGAAGGGATCAGTCACCATCAGCTCGTTGGCGCTGGAAGAGGCGTTCACGAAAGAGTTCTCGGATGTAGTGAACGCGGGCGAGTATTCGCTGGTGGGCACCGGGCCGATGCCGAGCGAGCCGATGATCAAATCCTTCCAGAAGCCGTGCTGGATCGGCAACGGCGACGGCGGCCTGCAGACCTTCACCGACACCCTCGCCTACTTCCATGTGAAAGACCAGGGTGCCACTCTGCAACTGCTGCCGCAGCCGGAGGGTGCGGTGCTGCGTCTGAACATGGTGGACAAACCGTTAACGCTGACGAAGGCGACGACCATGGCCTTCGGGATCAATGCCACTCCCACCCGGCCGCGCCAGTGGCGCACTCCCACCGAGCAGCAGCTTGGCAAGCGCAACTCGTATTTCGCCTGGTATCAGAACCCGGGCGCGGAATGGATCGTCGGCGACCCGTCCTGGGCGAAGACCTACTGGAACAGCGCTATGATGAACCCCGACCAGAACGGCGGCTGGTTCCGCAGCCAACCGTACCTGAATACCGACGCCATTCCAGTCAATGACCCCGATGTGCTGGAGTTCGGCGATGAATGGTTGGCCAATACGAGCGATCGCTGGCGCGACCGCCTCGGCAAAACGGGCGAGATGATCAACGTGACCTATCATGCGAAGAGCTACCGCGATTGGGTGATGCACCGCATGAAAGCCCTGTTCGACGCAGCACCGTTTGCCGGCGTGTACTACGATGTGGTGAGCCCGGTGAGTTCGGCCAACCCGTATGCCAACGCCGGCATGGAGAGGGACGGGGCTCGCCTCGCCACCTCGTCGCTGCTCGGCCTGCGTGAACTGTTCAAGCGGCTCTACGTGATGTCCCGTCATACCTATCCCGACGGGTCCACCATGATCCACAATAGCGGTTCGCCCAATATGGCCTACATGGCGTTCGGCGAGATTTTCTTCGACGGCGAAAATCTCAACAGCACCATCAATGCCCAGCAGCCTACCTATCGCGGCATCATGACCCCGGCCAAGTTCCGCGCCGAGTACATGGGCCATAACTTCGGCCCGCAGGTGTGGTGGCTGGGCCAGGGGCGCATTACCCGCGACACCATGCTGCAGTATGGCCCGGATGTGCTGGAAGATCATCTCGCCGGCCTCATGCTGCTGCATCAGACCCCGGTCGTATTTGCCGGCGGATTCTCCCAGCTTCACGGCAAAGAGTCCATACGACGCATCTACGACGCCATCCGCCAGTATAACCTCTATGGCTCCGGCTATCGCTTCTTGCCCTATTGGCAACAGCCGCCGGTGACCGGCTTGCGGCAAGACCAGTACGCGTCCTTCTACGTGCGCGAGCCGTTGAAGGTCGATTATTATCACTGGCATATGTTCACCCGCGAGGAGACGGACGAAACGCTGCCGCATCGCGCGGTGGGCATTTTCTGCAACGAGTCCGATTGGCGCGGCGAGATGGTCGTGCAGGTGGACCTGCAGAAACTCGGCTTCGCGCCGGGGGCGAAAGTCCGCGCCGTCAACGCCGTGCACTCCACCGGCTACCGCCTCGAGGGCGCCGGCAGCCCGCAGGAGAAGGTCGTCTTCTTCCCCAAGCCGGATGAGACCGCCACCCTCAACGGCAGTGAACTCCGCTTCCCCATGAGCGAATGGAACTTCCGCATGATCGTGCTGGAAGAAGTCCCGTAATCGCTGCCCCCGCGATCCCCCGGGCGCGTCCCCCGCGCCCGGGGAATCACAACCGAAGTTCCAAGTTCCAAGTTCCAAGCCCCGGGGCATCGCCGGGAAGAACCTCCAGTAAGCGTTTAAACCCTGTATTAGCCGGGGATACCATCGTAAGCCCGAGGATCACTTTGCATGGAGGTATCCCCATGACGCTCCGTATGGCCGCCGCGCTGGCGTGTCTGCTCAGCCTGCCCTGTCTCACGCCCCGCGCCTGGACACAACCAGAGATCCAGAGCCCAGCCGTGTCACGCACATCCGTAGCCCCCATGACAAGGATCATAGAACTCAAACACGCTGATGCACGGTGGTTACACCCACGGATAGATCCGCGCATCTCCGCGGAAGGCAGGCCATGGGAGGCGCCGGGAATTCTATCAGTCTCACTCCTGCCGGGTAAGTACGGCCTGTTGGGCAAGGCGGAGAGTGAGGAAGCGCTAAACATCCTGGAGCAACGTATCAAAGAGATCGATGAGCAGGTTGGCCTTCGCTTGCGTGCATATGCGAACGCACATCCTGACGTGTTATCACATACCGTTGGCGGTGTGACCACCTTTAGCCTGCGGATAATGGGTGCCGAGACACTGGATATCCCACGGTACTTCTGGCCGGCGGGCACGACCGCGGTAGTAGCGGATACGCGGCGCAACGTCCTGCTGGTGAAGACGACTGGTGATCTTCCGGTGAAGGTGTGGTACGCCTATGTCGCCGCCATAGATCGTCCATGCCATCACGCCGATGAAGCATCGCCACCAGGGACATCTCCATGGGAGTTGCGCATCATCGAATCTACTGAACAACGGATTATAGCGCTGATCCCTATCCGGTACAGCACGGCATGCAATATCGCCAACGACTTGCGCGAAATGGCCAGCACATCCACCAACCTCGCGAGCATCAGGCGTGTGCATGCGATGGAGGGTATCAATGCGGTATTGTTGGAAACTGCAACAGAGAACGATGCCACACAAGTGCATCAACTGGTGCGTTTTCTCGATAGGCCGGCAAAAACCGTCACACTGGAGATGCACTTCGTGAATGCAGATGAGCAGGCACAAGGCGATTTCAAGCTATTCACCCCTAAGCCAGATCATCCCAATGACCCCTCCCAGTTGGGCCCACATTACTGTCGGCTTGATACATTCGCGACACTGGTTACCAATAACCATATCGCCGTCGAAGACACCTTCCGCCATGTCCTGGCGAGTGAAAACCAGACGCTCATCCAACTGCCGCCTAATGCATATACCCTGGTCGGGGGGCAGTGTCCATTAACCTCCGTGTGGGTTGAGAAAGTGATCGCGCACCCTGATGGATCGACGACCATCGAACTCGACTTCACGACCGATGGCCAACATGAGGGAGCCGGACACGTGTTGCGCATCACTAAACAAGACGCAATAGCACTGCCTCTCGAGCGGCATCACGGAGCAGCGCCAGGCAAACGGGAGCAGCGCTGGCTGGTCATCACGGCGAGCAGTTCGGTGAGTGAACCGGCAGTGGCTGCGCAGCAGTGATCCACCAGGTGCGCGCAGTAGATCGTTCCCCGGTTGTCGCATCCCCGTGCGGGGTGTGGGGATTGCGACGATAGTCGCATGCGGAAACGGGGAAGACCATCTCAGTACCGTCGGCATCCCCGCCGGCACATGTTCGCAGGGAGGTAGTGAGATGTCCGTGGTGGCGGAAATTGCGCTGGTGCCTGTGGGCACCGGGAGTTCGAGCATCAGCCAGCTGTTGGCCGATAGCGTGAAGGTGCTCGAGAAGCACGGTCTGAAATACGAGGTGACCTCGACCGGCACGAATGTGGAGGGCGATCTCGATACGATTTTGCAGGCCGTGCGCGAGATGGACGAGGTGCCCTTCAAGGGAGGGGCGGACCGCGTGATGATGATGATCTGGCTGGATGACCGGCGCGACAAGGCCATCTCGCTGGAATACGAGGAAGAATCGCTAAAGAAGAAACTGTGAGTGGGTGGCGCAGGGTGGACGCACGCTGGATGGGCGTGTGTCCCCGCGCCGTGCCTGCCTGCGACACACGGTGACCATGAATCGACACGGAACATCTTGACACGACGCCGGGATGTTGGGTATCATTTGGTCGTGTGGGGCCATAGCTCAGTTGGGAGAGCGCTTGCATGGCATGCAAGAGGTCGTCGGTTCGAGCCCGTCTGGCTCCACCATTTTTATGTCTGCGGAGGCTAACTGCCTCCCAGGCCAGCCACTCGACCTGTCCATCCCCCAGGATCCCCCGAGAAAGAACGTGTGCGCGTGAAGCACAGCGAGCAGGCCAGCGTGGATGAGGCAACACGGTGCTACCCGGTGCGCAATCACCAGGGATTCGCGCGCGTCTGGCTACTGGTTTCCCTCCTCATCGGGCTCGCCGTCATGGCTTGGGCCGCGCCGGACACCACCGCCAATATCGGCGTTTCCGTCGATCTCACGGATCCGCACCTGCAGGACCAGGTGACCATCCACATTGTCGGCAACACTGACGAGCAAACGCTGAAGAACATCGTGTACGAACTCGGCGACAAATTCCGCGCCACCCCCATCAATCTTGCCTGGTCGGTGGTTGATCGCGGGATGGTGCTCGATGAGGGCATCGGCATCGACTTTCAACTGCCCGTGTTGCCCAAAAGCGAACAGTACCTGCCGATCGCCCCGTTCATCGAGGTTATGGCCCCGCATGTCACGCGCCTGCGCATCCTGTACATCATCAAGGGCAAGTTCACCTATCGCGGCATACAGGATTTCCAGAGCCCCGACGTACAGGTCACCGTCGATCCACCGCAAAAGTCGCCGGCAGATTCGCCGGACCCCCTTGCCTTTTACGGCATCAGTGCTATTATTAAGAACCCAAAGCTTGAAACGGTGGCCATCCCCAACTACGCGGCTGACCAACGATCCGCGGGGATGCCCTGGTGGGTGCTGGTGCTCGCCGCCGCCTGCTTTGGAGCGGCGGCAGGCATGCTGGTCCTCCTCTTCCTGCCCCGGCTCAAAGCGGCTCTGGCCCGCGATGATGGGAATACATCAAATAGGGAGTGATCGTCATGACTCAGCCCGCGATGCCCGAACTCTTCACCGAGATTGTTGAACACATCTCGCCGCTGAAATCCGAGGAGGAGCTTCAGGAGCTGCTCGATAACAGTCCGAAGGACTTCTTCGATGCCATCTGCCTGCAGGCGGTTGAACTGAAAGCGGCTGACATCTTCTGGAAGGCCGGTTCCTCGCCCTGCTTCCGCGTCTCGGCGAAGATCATACAGTTGGACATCCGCCCGCTCACCACCAAGCAGATGGAAGCAATCTTCCTGGATCATGTGATGACGGAGGAGCAGCGGAACCGCTTTAAACAGAGCCCGGAAATCGACACGGCGCTGGAAATCCCCAACGTCATCCGCTTCCGTGTGAATATCTACCGGCAGCGCGGCGGGTTGGCCTCCGTCATGCGCTTAATTCCGCTGGAAATTCCCACGCTGGAAGAATTGAACCTGCCCAAGGTGCTCGCCTCGCTGGTGACCCATAAACAGGGCCTCATCCTGGTGACCGGGCCGACGGGCTCCGGTAAATCCACCACGCTGGCGGCGATGATCGACCTGATCAATACCAACCGCCGATGCAACATCATCACCGTTGAGGACCCGATCGAGTTCTCCCACCGCGATAAAATGTGCATCATCAGCCAGCGCGAGGTGGGGGTGGATACCAACAACTTCGGCAACGCCCTGCGTGCCGTGCTCCGCCAGGCGCCGGACGTCATCCTCATCGGTGAGATGCGCGACGTCGAAACGATGTCCATCGCCATGCAAGCCGCGGAAACCGGCCACCTGGTCTTCTCCACCGTGCACACCAACAGCGCCTCAGAAACCATCGAACGCATTGTAAACATGTACCCCCCGCACGAGAAGCCGCAGATCTGTCTGCGCCTTGCCAACACGCTCAAGGGCATTCTCTCACAGAAACTGCTGCCGATGACGGACGGCAAGCGCCGCGTGTGCGGCATCGAAGTGATGATCAATACCCCGACGATCTCCAAGCTGATCGAAGAGGGGCGCGCCGGGCAAATCCTCGCCGCCATTAACGAGGGCGCTTATTGGGGCATGCAGTCGATGAACCTCTCCATTCTCAACCACTACCGTGAAGGTAAGATCGCCGAACAGACGGCCATCGCCTACGCGGGGAACGAGACGGAGATGCGCCAGGCGCTGCGCCGCCTCGCCCAGGCGAACATCAAAACGCAAGCTTCCACGACGTAAGGCGCACATCAACCGGAACAACGCAAACGGGGGCCGCACTCGCGGCCCCCGTTTGTCTTCTGTCTGTCGTGGGTCGTCACGATGTATTCTGCCTGGCAAGGTCAGCGGTGATCGGCCATTCCCTCCCCGTGTCGCCACGGGAGGAGGCAGGAGGGGGGTGGTCGGAGCGCCGGCTTCCAGCCGGTCCCCACCAGCCTAGCGCCCATGGCTGCTGCCGGCGGTTCACCCGCAATGCGTCACGATGAGGGCGACAGGGGAGGGGAAAGCGCCTCGCAAAACGCCATTCGCCAAACGCGACCTGAACAAGGACCGTGTCGGAAGGCAAGGCACCACGTGACGCCCCGCTACTTCTATCTTCTATCTCCTGTCTTCTGTCTTCTATCTTCTATCCTCACCCGCCCAACGCCGTGCCGCTGAAGCCCCACAGGTGGGCGGCCTCGGCGCGCACCGCCAGCAGGTCGCCGGGACGCGGCGTCATCCCCTCCGGCAGCGTGAAGACCAGCGCCTTGTTATTGCGCGCGCGGCCCGCGCCCTTCTGCGCATCGCGCTCACTCGGGCCCTCGTACATCACCTCGAACACCGTGCCCAGTTCCTGCGCGTT
>JAGUZN010000146.1 GCA_020060775.1 Armatimonadota bacterium | reverse complement strand
TTTGCGCATCTCGCGCGCGATCTGCTCGAGCACGGCGGGCGGGCGCTCCAGCCCGCTCACCACGGTCACCGTTTTGCCGCCGCGTCCCTTGCGTTCGCGGCGCAGCACGATTTTCTCCACTTTGGAAAAGTCGAGCGCCTTCCCTTCCTTGCGCGGGGCTGGGGCGGGGGTGGCGGGGGCCGGCTCGGGCGAGGCGGCAAACCCTTTCTCGCGCAGCGCATCGGCCAGCAGCGTGTTGCGCAGTTCGGCCTGTTCATCTTCGTGTGTATACCGCTTGTTGCTCATGCCGTACCCTCACCCTCCTCTTGCCGCCATGCCTGCCAGTCGGCGACGATGCGCGCGGCCGCGCCCGCGGGACCGCCGACAGCCAGGATGTCGATCCAGTGGATGCGCGCATCGGCGTTGAACCAGGTGTGCTGGCGCTTGGCGAAGCGGCGGTTGTCGCGCACCATCAACTCGACCGCCGTTGCGAAATCGTATTCCCCGCGCAGGTAGCCCAGCAGTTGCCGGTAGGTGATCCCCTTCATGGCCGGCAAGTCGGGGCCGTACCCCGCCGCGTACAACCGCTGCACCTCCTCGAGCAGGCCGGCATCGAGTTGCGTATGCACGCGCCGCTCCAGCCGTTCGTTCAGCACCTCGCGCGGCATGGTGAGGCCATACCACAGTGCGCGGTACGGGCCGGAGGCTTCTCCCGCTTCAGGTTTGTACTGGAATGCGGAGCGGGGCTTGCCGGTGAGGTGGTACACCTCCAGCGCGCGGATGATGCGCTTGAGATCGTGGGGATGCAGGCGCTCGGCGCTGGCGGGATCGATCGCCCGCAACTCCGCGAGCAACGTCTCCGCCCCCAGGCGTTCCGCCTCCTGCTGCTTCCGCTGGCGAAAGGCCGTGTCGGCGGGTTGCGGCGGGAACTCCCAGCGGTCGACCAGCGCATGGATATAGAACCCCGTGCCGCCGGCGACGATGGGCGTCTTCCCGCGCGCGACCATTTCCGCGATGGTGGCATCGGCCAGCGCCACATACTGCGCCACTGAGAACTCCTCATCGGGGTCCGCCACATCGATCAGGTGATGGGGAATGCCCTGTCGTTCCTCCGGCGTGGGTTTTGCCGTGCCGATGTCCATACCCCGGTACACCTGCATGGAGTCGGCGGTGACCACCTCGCCGTTCAGCGCCTGCGCCGCCAGCACGGCCGTATCCGTCTTCCCCGACCCGGTCGGGCCGGCAATCACCAACAACGGTATCGCCATACGCTCCATTGTAGCGGCGGCGGCGCAAAGGAGCAACGCTAAGTTGGTGTTATAGGGTTGTAGGGTATTAGGGAGTTTATGGGAATCGGTTTCCCTGTTGGTGAAACGCCATGCACTATAGGCGGAATCAGTCAGCAAGGGGTCGGAGGGTAAGGTGCAACGTGAGCACCCTCCGACATCTCCTGCATACTGTCCGGCCTGTACCACTATCGAGAAATTTTTCGTCCGACATTGCATAGAGCACCGATCATGGAATAATCAGAATAGATGGGGTTCCCGTCTATCACATGCTGGGTGCTGATGCAACGAAAGCGGTCGCAACACGATGGAGTGGCAGTATACCCCCTATACCGTGCCGTTGGTGATCACGGCGGCCATCACGGCCGGGCTGGCCTGGCTCGCCTGGCGGCGACGGCCGGTCACCGGGTCGACCGCGCTTGCCTACCTCATGCTTGTCGTTGCCTGGTATTCGGTGACCTATGCCTATGAGTTAGCCTGGCCCAACCCGCACACGGCGCTCTGGTGGACGAAACTCCAGTATTTCAGCATTGCCACGATCCCGGTCATCTGGCTGATCTTCGGTATACAATACGCCGGATGGAGCAAGTGGCTGACCCCGCGCACCCTGGCGTTGCTGTCCATCATGCCGGCCATCACCATCCTGTCGGTATGGACGAATGAGTGGCATCACCAGTATTACGCCGCCGTCGACGTCGCCACCGTGGGCGATTACCGTTATCTCGCGCTCGAGCGCGGCCCATTGTACTGGCTGCATGTGACCTACTCCTATCTGGCGGTGGCGATCGGCACGTTGCTCTGCATTTCACCGCTCTTTCGCCCGCTGCATCTCTACCGGCGCCAGGCGGTGGTGCTGCTGTTCGCCGCCCTGGTGCCGTGGAGCACCAATGCCATCTACTTGCTGGGGAAGAGCCCGGTGCCCTATCTCGATATCACGCCCTTTGCCTTTGCCCTTTCAGGATTGTTGGCCTTGCTCGCGCTCTCCCGGTTGCGCCTGCTCGATGTCATGCCGGTGGCGCTGCATGCCGTGCTGGAGAGCATGCGCGACGGGGTGATCGTGCTGGACATGTTCGACCGCCTGGCCCACCTCAACCCGGCGGCGCAGGCCATCCTCGGCCTGCATACCGTGCGCAAGGTGGGCGTGCCGGCCGTCGAGATTTTCCCCAACTGGGCAGACGTGCTGGAAACGCGCGCACCGACCGGAGAGTCCACCGCGCTGCTCGAACTGCCGGTGGACAGCACCACCCGCGCCTACGAGGTGCGCACCTCGCCGCTGCTCGATCAACACGGCGAACTGACCGGCTGGCTGATCGTGCTGCGCGACGTGACAGCGCGCAAGCGCGATGAAGAGCGCCTTACCCATCTGGCCTACTATGATGGCCTCACGGGCCTGCCCAACCGTTTCCTGTTCAACGATCGCCTGCTGCACGCCCTGTCGCGCGTGCAGCGGACCGGCCAGTCGGTCGCGGTGCTCTTTCTCGACCTCGACCGCTTCAAAGAGGTGAACGATGCCTATGGGCATGCGGTCGGCGACCTGCTGCTGCGCGAGGTGGCCGAGCGCGTGAAAGCCTGTGTGCGCGAGGCGGATACCGTGGCGCGCATCAGCGGCGACGAGTTCATCATTATTCTCGCCGACCTGTCCGCGCCCCGCCAGGATGCCGAGCGCACGGCTGCCCGCATCGGCGCGGCCCTCGCAGCGCCGATGCTCCTTGAGGGACACACCATTACCATTTCGGCCAGCATCGGCATCACCGTTGCCCCGGCGGACGGCCAAACCACCGATGAACTGCTGCGCAATGCCGATATCGCCATGTATCGGGCCAAGCGCGAGGGGTGGCCGTTTCACTTCTTTGCCGAGGATATGCAGGTGGCGGGCGAACAACGCCGTACGATGCAAGTGGAACTGTGCGAGGCGATTGCACAGCAGCAGTTTCAGTTGGAGTGGCAGCCGCAAGTCGACCTGTCCCGACGCCGCGTGGCCAGCGTGGAGGCGCTGCTGCGTTGGTCGCACCCCACACACGGCCACATTGCGCCCAACATCAGTATCGCGCTGGCCGAGGACGCGGGGGTGATCGCACCACTGACAACGTGGATCATCGACCATGCCTGCGCCCAACTCGTCCGCTGGCGGCAGGCCGGTCAGCCCGAAATGACGGTCGCCGTCAATCTGTCGGGACGGCAGCTGGAACATCCCGACACGCTGGCGATGCTGGACGCCACCCTGCGCCGCCACCACCTGCCGCCGGATGCCCTCGTGCTGGAAATCAAAGAGAGCGCCATCATGCGCGAAGGGCGTCATGCCGCCGCCCTGCTGCAGCCCCTGGCCGACCTCGGAGTGCGGATCGCCATCGATGACTTTGGCCAGGGCCAGAGTTCGTTCGGCTACTTGAAGGAACTGCCGGTGCATCTGCTGAAAATCGACCGCTCGTATACCCGCAACATTCAGGCCGACTGGAATGACGCCGCCATCGTGCAGGCGATGATCGTGTTGAGTCGCGCCCTCGGCCTGATCACTGTGGCGGAATGCGTGGAGACGCCCGAACAGCTGCGCGTGTTGCGCGATCAAAGCTGCGACCGCTTCCAGGGCTACCTCTTCAGCCCGCCGCTCTCCACCGCGGCCTGCACCGCGCTGTTTGCCGACCCCCGCACGCTCTTCCGGCATGGCGCGCGTCTCACTTCGCAGGTGTAGTCCACCCCCTCACGCTCGCGCACGACTCGTGTGATCGTTCCGCATTTGTCGAAATCCGCACACAACGCCGCGCTTTGCACGACCGAGCACACAGCAGGCGAGAGCTTCCTCGAGTATGGTGAGGGCGGAGGGTAGAGTTGTGATGACGCGATGGATTCGAATAGGCTGTTTCCTGACATGGTGTGCGCTCGGCAGCATGCGCCTGGCCGCGCAAGACGCGCCGGCGAACAACGCCGCACCCGCGCCACGCTCGGCCGGGGCCACCGCGGCATCCTACATCGCCGAGGGCGATAAATTTGTGTCCATCAAAGAATACGGGCTGGCGCTCTCGCGCTACACCCTCGCCTGGCTGGAGATGCCGGATAACCCGGCGATCATCGACCGCATCGGCGATGTGTACTTTGCCACCGCGAAATACCCGCAGGCCACCCGTTTTTACGTCCTGGCCATCCGCCTGAACGACGGCTATGAGGAACCGGTGGTCAACCTCGGATATACCTATATCCGCCTGCACCGCTATGACCAGGCGCTGTTGCTGCTGGACAACCCGGTGCGACGGGAGAAGTTCGGCAAATCCGCCGTCTACCTGCACGTGCTCGGCATCACCTACTCGCGCGCGGGAACACCGGAGAGAGCGGTGGAAGTGTTGCAACAAGCCATCGCCATTGCGCCTAAACAGAGCGCGCTGTACGGCGATCTGGGCAACGCCTACTACCTGACCAAACAATACACCAAGGCGGTGGATGCGTATTCTATGGCGCTCGAGTTGCGCCCCGACGACGCCATTGCTTTGTTGAACCGCTCGGTGGCCTATGAGAAACTGGAAAAATTCCCCGAGGCCATCGCCTCGCTGGAGCAGTATCTGGCGTTAACCAAACCGGCGGCCGACGACCCGCAGCGCACGCGGCTCGAGGAACTGAAAGCGAAAGCCGCCGCCCCCGCCGCCAGCAACGAACCCCCAGCAACGGCCAATTAGCCACCAACAACGAAATGGGCCGCGTCAGCGGCCCATGCGATCTTCTATCTTCTATCTGTAGTGGGTCGTCACGTTGTGCCTTGTTCTCCGACCTATTGCTGGCTGAGTCCGCGTTTGACGGTTGGCGTTTCGCGAGGCGCTTCCACCCCTCCCCTATCGCTCGAAGACCGTGAGCACCGTCGAACGGAGCGGGGGAGGGTCGGGTCGCAGGCTGTGAGCGAACGCAGTGAGTCGAACAGTGGGGGTCATTCCTTGTCCATGCATCCCGCCGGGATGCCCGCAGCGGAGTACCCCCCTCCTACCTCCCCCCGTGGCGACAGGGGGAGGGAATGGCCGATCACCGCTGACCTTGCCAGGCAAAATACAACGTGACAACCCACTACATCTATCTTCTATCTTCTGTCTTCTGTCTTCTGTCTTCTGTCTTCTGTCTTCTGTCTTCTGTCTTCTGAGATTACGGTAACTCCGGCGTCCACCCATCCCAGTCGCCCATCAACTCGACCTCCATCTCCAGCTCGAGGCCGTGCTCTTCCAGCACGCGCTGGCGCATCCACAGCGCGAGGTTGCGGATATCGGAGGCCGTTGCCCCCGGGTGGGCAATGATGAAGTTCGCGTGTTTGGTGGAGACTTCCGCCAGCCCGAGGCGAAAGCCTTTGCAGCCGGCGCGGTCAATCAGTTTGCCCGCGGCGATATCCGGCAGGTTTTTGAAGGTGCTGCCGGCGGTGCGGCAGTGGGTGGGCTGGCGCGAGGTGCGTTTCTCTTTCAGGCGTTCCATCTTCGCCAGGATGGCGCTGCGCTCGCCCGGGGTGAGGCGCAGACGCGCCGAGCGCACCACCAGATCGCCGCCCTGCAGGGCGCTGTGGCGGTAACTGTAGCCAAGCTGGTCTCCCGCGCGCTCCAGCGGTTCACCGGCGAGAGTATAAAACGAGACGGACTCGACCAGATCGCCCAGGCTGCCGATGTCCGTACCGGCATTCATCACCAGCGCCCCGCCCATAGTGCCCGGGATGCCCATGGTCGATTCCAGCCCGCTCAACGCTTCGGCGGCGGCAAAGGTGATCACTTTGGCCAGTTTGGCGCCCGCCCCCACGATCAATGACGAGCCCTCGCGGTGTATTTCGGCAAAGCGCGGCGTAAGGCGAATCACCGCCCCGCGGACTCCCCGGTCGGAGACGAGCACGTTGCTGCCGTTGCCGAGCAAGCGTACTGGCACCTGTGCCTGGTAGAGCAGGGACAGCGCGCGCGCCAGCGCGGCATCATCCTCGGGCGCCAGGTATAAGTCCGCCGGCCCCCCGACGCCAAAGGTCGTATGCCGGGACATCGGTTCATCCACCAACACCGTGCCCGGCATGGTTGCGCGCAACGCGTCGATCAGTTCAGACGACACCGGCATCGCGAGCGCGACTCCTTCAGTAACTGTCGTGTGCATGATCACGAGACGGACCTCACTGCCGATTAAATCCTGCAATCTGTGGAGCTCCGATCACCGTGTCGCGCCTACGCATGTGCCAGCGCGTGGGCAACGCGGTCCACATCGCCGGCGCCCATGGTGATAATGACATCCCCGTTTCCTAGCGGGGGTATGGCGAATGCGTGTCCGCTTTCGCCGGTCACGGTCATAGCCTGTGACAACAGGGCCACAGCGTCCTCCGGCGCGGACAGCGCCAGCACCTGGCGCTCGGGGCGCAGGAAGGCGCACAGGTCGGCCAACGCAGTATGGCTGACCCCGGGGATCGGATCTTCCCGCGCCGCGTAGATGGGCGCAATCAGCACCACATCCGCGAGCCCGAAGGCGTGCGCGAATTCCTCGAGCAGATCGC
>JAGUZN010000230.1 GCA_020060775.1 Armatimonadota bacterium | reverse complement strand
GGCGTCCCACGGCGCACCGGGGGTCGCGCAGCCAGGCGCTGATGGGTTGCGTGATGCTAAAAGCGGTGATTTCCCGGCTATGCGGATACGGCAGCGGCGGGGTGGTGAGCGCCGCCTCCAGTGACCAACCGCGCTCCAGCCGCTCCAACACGGTGGCATGTGCCACGCAACAGCGCGGGTCGCTCACCCAGGCTGCCAGCGATCGGGTCTCGCCAAAGGCCGTCAGCAGGCGGCGTTTCGTTGAGGTGGACTGCGGCGTGGTCAGCGCGCGCTCCACTGTCCACCCGAGGCGGAGGCGCTGCCGCAAAATACGATTGGATACCTGGCAACGGGCATCCTGCGCCCACTCCGCCAGCGATTGCGTCTCCCCGAACGCCGCAGCCACGCTTCGGCGCTCCAGCGTACCGGGCGCTGACAGAGCATGTTCCACACTCCATCCCTGGCGCAACCGTTGACGCACCAGGCGTGGGCCAGCCTGACAGCGGGAGTCGGATAACCATGCGGCCAACGTGCGGCGTTCGCCCCAGGCCTTGAGCGTGCGCTGGTCGTCTTTCCCCGCGGGGATCGTCAATGCCTCCTCCGGCAGCCAGCCCTGTTGCACACGCGCCATCACGCTGCGCAGACTCACTCGGCGTCGGGGATCGCGCGCCCAGGCGCGCAAGGGCTGATGAACGCCAAAGGCCGTGAGATAATAGATGTCGCGCTTGAACGCTGTCGGGGTGGTGAGGGCACGCTCCAGCGTCCAGCCGCGCGCCAACCGTCCCTTCACCGCGGCGCGCGACGCCACACATCGCGGATCGCGCAACCATGCGGTCAACGAATGGGATTCACCAAAGGCAGTGTAACGCCTGGTCTTCCGCGCCTGCTGCTCGGCGGCAGGCGCGGTTAACGCGTCGGCAACCGTCCACCCCTGAGCGAGCCGTCCCCGAAACGCGCTCAACGTCACAACGCAGCGTGGGTCGCGCATCCAGGCAGTGGCCGTCTTCGTCTCGCCAAAGGCGGTATAAGTGGGTGTCGGACGCGGCGGGGTGGTGAGGGCCTCTTCCAACGTCCAGCCCAGGGCTAACCGTTTCCGCAAGGTGGAGATACTCACTTGGCAGCGGTGATCACGTCCCCATGCTTCTGCGGTCTTTTCTTCGTCAAATGCGGCCAGCTGGCGTGGGGGGTGTGCGCCCAGTTCGGCATCGTCTGGCAGCGCCGTCCACGCACAGTTCTCCGGCGTGAAGTCGTCATCCTGATCCAGCCGCAAGAGGTATGCGCCCTGCGTATAACCATTGGCCAGCGCCCACTGCCGAAAGGCGGCATACGCCAACCAATCGGGGGTGATGCCGATGCCTCGACCCCCGTAGCGTTCATATAATGGATGATGCGGATTGCGACAGCACTCCTGCATTTCGGACCAGAGCGTATAGAGACGCGCGGTCCGCGTCCTGCCTGTTGGTAACATGAGGAATTATATTTGCTTAACGAGCGCTAAATTCCTGCAGAGATTTCATGCCATTTTCCGCGATGGTCAGGCACTGTGCGGATGTCTCAACAGGGATGCGAACACGCCGCATGCTGGACGTTGAGTGTGGGGAGGGTGTGTGAGAAAGGGTGGCTGCCCGGGGAGGATTCGAACCTCCAACCTTAGGATCCAAAGTCCTCTGCGCTGCCAATTGCGCCACCGGGCATCGTGCCTCCAGAGTATAGCCGAAAGCACGATGCCGGTCAATAAAATGAAGCGTGGGCATACGAGTTGCGCGACATTCACCAGAGTTTGAATGTCAAGGTCTGCGCGGGCATGGTGAACTTTGCGGGCACGGAGATCTGAATCTCACCGTTGCCGAGATTCACTGAGCCGCTGAACTGCCCAAAGTTTTGGACTTGCCCGGTCTCTTTGCCATTATTGCCGCATGGGTTCAAACCATTGCGATCAGGACACAGCGGATGGCAGATATGTTTGGGATTGCGTGTAACCTTCCCACTCGTACTGGCGGT
The DNA here is from genome assembly GCA_020060775.1 of Armatimonadota bacterium. Classification (GTDB taxonomy): domain Bacteria; phylum Armatimonadota; class Hebobacteria; order CAIYQO01; family CAIYQO01; genus JAGUZN01. The sequence continues at coordinate 11,483 of JAGUZN010000230.1, read as the reverse complement.
AATGGCGTTATCGGACGCAAGTCCAATTTTAATAGTGGAAACATAGTGCCAGTTGCCCATGGCACCCGAGATGACTAAGTCTTTATCGATGGACCCTGATACGCTCTTCGTTGTTCCGCTGAAGTTGAAGGTGACGCCGACGTTCAACGTGCCGTGCAGGTTCACGTTGCCCGATCCGCTAACAACACCATTCGATTTAACGTTGAAACTGGCCGAGGTAACGTTGCGCGTACCGGTACCGAGTATGCCGGTGCCGGCAACGCCGGTGTTGCTAACAGTGAGTGTGCAGGAGCTGATCGGAATGCCAGCCACACTGGTGTTGCCGGTGTATGAGCCATCGACATCACCATTCGCTTTGAGGACGATGGTGATTGTTTTCCCCAACACGTTAAGGTTGGTGTTGATGCCGGCAGGGGGCAGATCGTACTGCTGATTTGCCTGCCATAGCGTCCAGTCGCCAACTTTTATCGCAGTGGTGCTGCGCCAGCGCATTGCACCATTCCCATCGAGGCTGAAGGTCACGGAACGGTTGACGCCGGCAATGGCCATAGTCCCGCTCCAGGTGGCCGACAGTGTGCCATTGTTGAAGCTAACACTGAAATCGCGTGCCCCGATGCCGGGTATGGTGATCGACTTGTAACCCGATACGCTGACAACGCCGGTGCTGGATAGATTGATGCTTGCCTCGGAAAAGCTATATGAACCCAGCGTCACCCCGCCGCTCGCACTGGCACTGAGCGTATTGTTCTCGTATTGAAGGGTGAACTCACGATTGCCCAGGCCGGGGATATTGAGCATCATTGTACCTGAGGCACTGACCTTGCCGTCACTGGCCATGGTGATGCTGGAGTTACTGAAGGCATACCCTCCGAGCGTCACATCGCCACCGGCGGTAGCGGAGAGAGTGTTGTTTTCATACTTAAGGGTGTACTCACGATTGCCGAGGCCAGTGAGTGTGAAACTCTTCTTGCCGGAGACGGATACTTGCCCGGTACTGGAGATGGCCGCATAACCTTCGGAGAAAACGCGGCTTCCCAGTGAAACCCCCTTAGCGGTCTCGGCCTGCAGCACACCGTTGACATAGGTTAGATTGAAGGTACGCGTCCCCAACCCCGGGAAGGTGAGAGAGGCTGACCCAGAAGCACTGACTCCCCCGGTGCTGGAGAGAGTCACCGTGGAGTTGGAGAAGGCATGCCCGCCTAACATGATGGTGGCGCCGGTCGCCGAGGCACCGAGCGCATTGTTCTGATACTGTAACGTATACTCTCGGCTGCCGAAGCCAGGGATGTTGAAGCTTTTCTTTCCATCGATGGAAATCTTGCCGTCGCGTGCGAGGGTGACGGTGGTCTCGCCGAAGGCAAATGATCCAAGCGTGGTATTGCGCTTGCCTGTGGCTGAAAGCGTACCGTTCACATATTGGAGAGAGAACTGTATGGTGTCGAGACCTGGGATGGTGAAAGTATTCGATCCGGTAACAGTGATATTCCCGGTATTGCTGAGGGTAACGCTTGCATTGGCGAACGAATAAGCACCCAGGGACAATGCGCCATCTGAAGTGGCAAAGAGCTGTTCTCCCTCGTATTTGTAGCTGAAGGTGCGGCTGCCAATGCCAGGGATATTGGCGCTGCCGGTACCGCTGACGGTAACGCCGCCCTGACTGTTCAAATAGTACTCCACATTATGCATGGCGAAGTTGCCAAATCCGATATTGCCCTTCCAGGCTGCACCGAGTACCCCGTCCGCAAAGGTCAGCCCAAAGTTGATGGTGGGGCAGTTGGCGATACCGATTGCGCGCGACCCTTTGATGGTCACACCCGTGTGATCCAGCGTTAACTTCGTATTATTGAAGGCGTATCCGCCATATTGGATTGTGCCGGTCCAACTCCCGGAGACACCGTTCTGCGTGATGGTGTAGGTGACTTGTACATCAGTGGCGCCCAGGCGCACCGTACGGCTGCCGGTGAGGCCAGTATTGGTAATCGTACCGTTACTGGCTGCCACGCCTAAGCCAGGCAGCGCCACCGTACCGTTCCAGGTGCCGGAGGCGGTGCCGTTAGCAGCAAGCGTGAAATTCAGGTTCAGGGCGCCCACCTCCGTCGCAGTGACACTGCCGGAACCAGTCGTCACGCCATTGGTAATCGAGTAGGTGGCGTCTGCAATATCGAAGCCGGCGACTTTGATCTTGCCGCTTCCCTGCGTCGGTGTGACTGAAGCAGTCACTCCGGTACCGGATAGTGCTTGCTGCAGTGCGCTACTCAGCGAGGTGACTTTGCCCATGCCTCGGGTGAGATCTTCCGCCAGCTCGGCGAGGCTGCGTCCGTTGCCAGTGCCTTTGAGAAAGTCCTGGCTATAGGTCGCGAGTGGGTATATGCGCCCGTTGAAGGAGACGCCTTCCTCAACAGGATAGCGCTTAAAGCGGGCATATTTTCCACCGACATCAATACCGAAGTCGACGCCGATTTCTCCACTGAAGGCGAAGGTTTGCTCGGCGGTAGTGATGCGATCGTTCTTGATGACCTGGTAGCGGTACGGCGTATTCTCCATCGTGGCCATAGCGCGCATCGCCAGCCGCACCTCTTGCATGATCACTTGTCCACCAAGTCGGAATGCCTGTTGTTGGCCAGGTTTCTCCGCCATACGCAACAGGGTGGTCAGATTAGAAATTGTCCCCTTTTGAAAGCTGTCGAGGGCCTGGGTAAGCGATTTAGCAGCTTCCTGTCCGTCTGCCGTACAAATCAGTTCACGATAGGAGGCATACTTATCACCGGCATCGCTCACAATGAGTGACAGACGAGAGTTGTTGGTATTTTTTGAATCCGCCAGGTGCTCCATACAAAAGCTCTGGGCTGCTTGCCCGGCAGAACGGAACTCGCTGGGTACGATCGGCTCTCCCTGCCATTGTACGCCCTCCAGAACGTTCCAGTTTAACGAGAGGATTCCATCGCAGTAGGAGCCAAATCGTGGCCCCTCCCGCAGGCCACCTACACCGATAGCCGAAAGCAGTTTGGCATCGGCTACATCCATCGTCAACCCATACTTTGTGTTGCCGATGGTGATGGCTATGTCAGCGAGATGACAATTACCGGACACCGCTGTCTCGATGGTGGAGCCCGCTAATACACGTTGCTGTCCGGGAAGCGAGCCAGTACCCAAATAGGTCTGCAGGCCGTTCTCCACCATCTGCACCGCCGGCACCGGTGTTGTGCTGATTCGGCGCATCGAATCGAGCACCAGTAACAACATGTGGGCATCCTGTTTGGTGAAGTTGCCGTCAAAGGCGCCGGTATAGGCGTGCACATCGCGAAGCGTACTGAGCGCCCAGGCTTCCGCCCCTACAGAAGCATTGCCGCCAAAATCCAGCGCGCCGGAAAACTCGCATGTTGCACCTGCCCCTACACTGGCCCCGGCTCCCGATGCATGATGACGACCGACGTGCAAGCGTGCGTTCTTTTCGCGTCCGCCAGAGCCGTCGCGCACGGTCAGCAACAAGCCATCGCGCGAGGCTTGGCCAACACTCATCGCCGTACCCTGGCCGGTGGCACCGAACTTGTAGAGAATAGCCATCTCTCGCGCAACGACGCGCACGCTGACTTTTGGGGCGTTGGCTACCGGGATAACGACACCGGCTTTGGTTTTCACCCCTTCCGGAGTGATGGTGATTGTCTGTCCAATTTTTGCAGTAGTGGTGGGGATGCTGATAACCGCAATGCCGGAGGCATCAACGGGATAGACTTTCGTCCCTCCGCCCGCGACGACCGAGACTCCTGTTATCGGCTTACCGGTTTGGGCATCCTTCACCCAGATATAGCGAAAAGCGGTCCCACCCTGCATAACAGTGTCGCATTCAGCCGGTACGGTAAACGGCGTCTCCAGTAGAAAAGCCGGTTGTGCGACTGTGGATGAGACCGGAGCATTCGTGGAGTCCGGTTGTCCTGTGGAGGTGGTGGGCGTTTTTGTTGTCGGAGCCGGCTGTTTCGTGCTGGTCACAGCGTGGCTGTGTGCGCAGCAGAACAGGATGACAAGAGCCAGGATGCTCACCCGGGGGAAAGTGCGAGCCATGGTCTTCTCCTTTCACCGCGCGGCTCAAGGATGAACAACATAATGATGTCCGCGTCGGCTGCAAAAGCAACACAGTGGGAGGCATGCCAAGACGGGGAGGGACCATGGGGTTGAAGTACCGGTACTCATTCCAGCGCCAGACCGCAGTCCTGTAACCGATCCCTTACCCGCCGGAAACACTGAACACCAGAAAGTGGCAGCACAATAGAATCATCATCATAATTCTACTACGTAAAGAGCGGTTGTCAAGTAATCCCTGGCGCTGGTTATCTCACTGTAACTATCACTCGCATTGATGGGGGGGAATGATGCCAAACAGTGTGACTGTCGAGGGGGTTAACCTTCGGAGCGGTGGGCTTTGCGGGCGCGGGCAGCCTGTTTGGCTTTGAGATGGCGCTTGGGGGCCTGGGCCGCGACCTGCGGCGTTTTCCCCTGCAGCCGGATGATCTGGTCGCGTAATTGTGCGGCTTCCTCGAACTTCAGATCTTTCGCGGCGATGCGCATCTTCTTCTCCAACTCGGCGATGCGGTCTTCCACGCTGATGCCGGGCTCTTCGGCATCCAGGATGTACACCGGTTCCTCTTCGGCCACCATGCCGGCGGAGAGCAATTCGCGCACATCCTTGACCACCGTGGTCGGGGTAATCGCGTGCTCGGTGTTGTAAGCCATCTGCACGGCGCGGCGGCGCGTCGTCTCGTCGATGGCGCGGCGCATGGAGTCGGTCACGTTGTCGGCGTACATCACCACCGTGCCCCGCGTGTTGCGCGCGGCGCGTCCGATTGTCTGCACCAGCGACGTCTCCGAGCGCAGAAAGCCTTCCTTATCCGCGTCGAGGATGGCCACCAGCGTGACCTCGGGCAGGTCCAGCCCCTCGCGCAGCAGGTTGATGCCGACGATCACATCGTAGACGCCGAGACGCAGATCGCGCAGGATCTCCGAACGCGTAAAGGTCTGCAGGTCGCTGTGCAGGTAGTGCACCTTGATTTCCAGTTCCACCAGGTAATCGGTGAGATCTTCCGCCATCTTCTTGGTGAGCGTGGTCACCAACACGCGCTCCTGCCGCGCCACGCGGTCGTTGATTTCGCCGATCAGATCGTCGATCTGCCCTTGCGTCGGGCGCACCACCACCTCGGGGTCGATCAAGCCGGTCGGGCGTACGATCTGTTCGACGATCTGTGCGCTGTGCTTCCGTTCGTACGGACCGGGCGTGGCTGAGGTGAAAATCACCTGCTGCACGCGTTCTTCGAATTCATGGAAGGTGAGCGGGCGGTTATCATAGGCGCAGGGCAAACGGAAACCGAATTCAACCAGCGTGTCTTTGCGCGAGCGGTCGCCGGCGTACATGCCATGCAACTGCGGCACCGCCTGGTGCGACTCGTCGATGACGCAGAGGAAATCTTTGGGAAAATAATCGAGCAGCGTGAACGGCGGCTGTCCCGGCTGGCGCCCGTCGAAGTGACGGGAATAGTTCTCGATGCCGTTGCAGTAGCCGATCTCGCGGATCATCTCCATGTCGTAGCGCGTACGCTGCATGATGCGCTGCGCCTCCAGCAGGCGCTCGTGCCGGATGAACCAGTCATAGCGTTCCTGCAACTCCGCCTCGATCGCCTCCAGCGCCTGCTCCTGTTTTTCCGGCAGTGACACATAATGGCTGGCGGGGAAGATGCTGGCATGCTCGGGCTCCTCCAGCACTTCGCCGGTGAGCGGGTCGAGAATGGTAATGCGCTCCACCGTATCGCCGAACATCTCCACGCGGGTAATCTGTTTCGTATCGACGGCATGCACTTCCAGCACGTCGCCGCGCACGCGGAAGGTGCCGCGCTCCAGCGCGATATCATTGCGCTTGAACTGCAGGTCGACTAACTGCCGCAGGATGTCGTCGCGCGGGGAGTCGTCGCCCACCCGCAGCTGCACGGTCATCTTCTGATAATCCTCGGGTGAACCGAGGCCGTAGAGGCAGGAGACGGAGGCGACGATGATCACATCGCGGCGTTCGAGCACCGCCTGCGTGGCGGAGTGGCGCATCCGGTCGATCTCTTCATTGATCGCCGCGTCCTTTTCAATATAGGTGTCGCTCTGTGGGATATAGGCTTCCGGCTGATAGTAATCGTAGTAACTGACGAAATACTCCACCGCGTTCTCCGGGAAGAGCGCGCGGAACTCTTCGCATAACTGGGCGGCGAGAGTTTTGTTCGGCGCGATGACCAGCGTGGGGCGCTGCACGGCGGCAACGACATTCGCCACGGAGAACGTTTTGCCCGATCCGGTGACCCCGAGCAGTGTCTGACACCGGTCGCCGCGCTGTACGCCTTCGACGAGCTGTGCGATGGCGCGCGGCTGATCGCCGCTCACCTCGTAGGGGCTGGTTAATGTGAACGCTTTGGCCATGACAACACATTATACCGGTTTTTCCCCGCGAACAGAAGATCGCCGTGAGGTGTCGATGAGAGTAGGAACTGTGGATACCCTGTTCACCCTCATCCGCAATTGGCGCGTCGTTGTGCGCAACAGCGCGCAATGCGGGCGTCTGCACGCAACAGCGGACATTCTTGCCCGCAGCCGCTCGCAGTGGGCATGGTACGATGGAGGCTCGGAGATCGCGTTGGCCGCCAAGCGGCCGGCAAGTCGTCGACACCGGAGGGAGAGGCATGGAACTGGTCGCGAATGGCATGATCACGGCGCAGGCTGCCTGGGAGGCGCTGGGTGAACGTGTGCGGAGCGCGCAGGCCACCGTGGGTATCATGGGACTGGGCTACGTGGGATTGCCGCTGGCGGCGGCATTTGCCCAGCGCGGATTCTCGGTCATCGGGTATGACGTGAACCCGCAGAAAGTGCAGGCATTAAACCGCGGGGAGTCATACGTGCTCGATGTGCCGTCCGAGAAGATCGTGCACGCCTTGGAAGAGGAACGTTTATCTGCGGTGGATGAAATAGCGCCCCTCCGCGAAGCCGATGCCATTATCGTGTGCGTGCCCACCCCCTGCAAACGGTTCCGCGAGCCTGACCTGAGTTTCGTCGAAGGTGCAGCGCAGGCCATCGCCACCGTGTTGCGCCCCGGTCAACTGGTCATCCTGGAGAGCACCACCTATCCCGGCACCACTGAAGAAGTGCTGGTGCCGCTGTTGGAAGCGTCCGGATTGCGCATCCACCAGGATTTCCTGGTGGCCTTCTCTCCCGAACGCATTGACCCCGGCAACCCGCACTACCACGTGAGCAATACGCCAAAAGTGGTGGGCGGCCTCGGTGAGACGGCGGGCGAGCTTGCGGCTGCGCTCTACGGCATGGTGGTCGAGCAGGTGGTGCGCGTGGATTCCCCACGCGAGGCGGAGATGGCCAAGCTCATCGAAAACACCTTTCGCCAGGTGAACATCGCGCTGGCCAACGAGCTGGCGATCATTGCCCGCAAGATGGGCGTCAACATCTGGCAGGCGATTGCCGCCGCCGCCTCCAAGCCGTTCGGCTTCATGCCTTTTTATCCGGGGCCCGGGGTGGGGGGGCACTGCATTCCCATCGATCCCCATTATCTGTCGTGGAAAGCGCGCGAGATGGGCAGTGAGATCAGCTTCATCGAACTGGCCGAACGGATCAACCACGGCATGCCCGAGTATGTCGTACGGCTGGTCATCGACGCAGTGAACCGGGCGGGCAAGTCCATGCTCGGCGCACGCATCTTACTACTTGGCATGGCCTACAAACGTGAAATCGACGATGTGCGCGAATCACCGGCGCTGGCCATCTACGACCTGCTGCGCCGGCTTGGGGCCGAGGTCAGCTACCATGACCCCTATGTGCCGCAGTTGCGCTACGGTGAAGAGACGATCCACTCGACCGCTTTGACGCCAGATCTCCTGCAGCAGACCGATTGTGCGGTGCTCATCACCGACCATCGCGCCATCGATGCCGGACTCGTGCTGGAGTATGCTCCGCTTATCGTCGATACGCGCAACGCCTTCCCCGCTCACCCGAAAGTCGTGCGCTTGTGATACGTTTCACACCGTACTGCCCTGTTCGACATCGGCCGTGGACTCCATCGTGCGGGACCGCCGCAGGCGTTGTTGCACCGCATTTACCTGACGTTGCAGCAGGCGGGCAAATCGCAACCGCGACGAGGTGGTGCGGGTGATGAGGAAGTAGGTGTATAACGATCCACCGAATTGGCGAAAATATTGCTCGATCGGTTCGATCATTGATCCCTCGAAATCGTAGCAAGGCACCACGGTGGCGGCGAATTCGATCTCGCGCACTGAGGTGAGCACGCCGCCGCCGGACTGCCGATACTTCGGATCTCCGCCGCCCAACAGGCTGTAGGCGCAGCGATCATCCCACACCATCGCCGTCGCTTTGTGCACCGCCCCCGTCCCGTCTACCGCTGCCGCCGTGAACAGGCAGTTGCGCTCCCGCGCGGCCTGCGCCAGTTGGGGCCAGAACGCTGCGATCTCGGCTGACCCCACCAGCCCCTGGCGGCGCATGGAGAGGTCGTTCTGCCGCAGCACCTCCATGGGGTCGACCTGATCCCGGCAGGTCAGCCCCGCTTCCTCCGCCTTGCGCAGTGTGCGTCTGACGTCTTTGTGCAGGTTACTCCCATCGGCAAGAAACGAGGTAAGATGATCAATGCGATAGGTATAACGGGTGAGTTGGTTGAACCCCTCCCAATGGAACGGCAACCAGTTCGTGAGGGAGGGATGGAAGGTGAGGGTGATATCCTGCCACTCCTGCAACGCTCTGGCCAGCGCGCGCAGCACATCCATCTCCGTCGTGATCTGTGTGGCTACCTTGCCTGGCGACACGCGAAACAAAGGGCCCCAATACGGCGTGAGCGGCGGCTGCCGCAAGCGACGCACTCCCAGCGTCTCGCACGGCCAGATCGGCAGCCCTGCCACCAGGTTTGGCCCGGTGAAACAACCAAGTAGCCGTCCGCCGCCGCGTGTCACGATATCGATCCACCAGCGCTGGGCGAAAATCGAACGCTGCGGCGATTCCGCCGCCAACCGATCCCACAACGGAAACTCCGCCTCCGTCAACTCACGCACGTCCAGTTGCATACGGTTGCTCCTTGTTTATTAACGCTTTTACACCCCTACCCCTGGCCCATCTTGATTTTCGCGTATTTGTGCGCACCGTGAGCCGACTGGATGTCCCGATGCCCTGACATGGGGAGGGAACTGAACACAGTCGACCATCGGAACGGGCTACGCTGAATGCAGAGCGATGCCCGGCCGAAGCACGAGTTGACGGCGAGGGTGCGGGCAGGGACACGCGACGGTGAGTTCAGTTCCCGGACGGTGGTGCATGGCGCCCTCTTCGCCGGCGTGGTGAAGGGGGCGTCTGGTGTGATCGCGAGAAAGGAAGCAGTCACGCGAGTGATGCGCACGGCAGGCGGACGACTGGGTATGGCCCGACGCATACCGTTGCCGGGATGAAGGGTGGTTCATGCGCATAGCGACACAGCGATTAACGGCACAGGCGGCCATCATCGGCATCGGACGGCTGCTCAATATGCTTGCCGCCGCCGGCACTCTGGTCGTGCTGGCGCGCGTCCTGCCCGACCGCGAGAGCTACGGCGCTATTTGTCAGCTCATCATCCTCTATATGCTGCTGTCGCAAATATTTGCCGTGGGGCTGCCGCAGTCGACCTACTACTTCCTGCCGCGCTACGAAGGCGGCGAGCGGCGCGGATTTCTCACGCAGACGGTGGTGCTGCTCTCCCTGTCCGGCCTGCTGCTGGCGGCAGGGCTCTTCACCGGCGCCGAAGCCATTGGCCGGATATTGAACAGCCCGCAACTGCCGGAGTTGCTGCGCGTCTTCGCCATCTACCCGATATTTATGCTGCCCACGCTGGCCGTCGAGGGCACATTACTGCATGCGCAGCGCCCGGCAGCCACCGTGTTGTTTAATCTCGCAGTGCGCATCGGCATGTTCGCCGGTCTCGTCGTCCCGGCGCTGCTGCAGATGTCGCTGGTGCAGATGATCACCGTCTGGGTGGCGGTGGCCGGGGTGATGTGGCTGGCCGCGTTGGGACTGCTGTTCTCCACGGTGGCCGGACAGCCGCTCATCTGGCGTCGTTCGATGTTGCGCGAAGAAGGAGCCTTTTCCGCACCATTGGCGCTCAGCGCATTGATCGCCGTCACCGGCACGTATCTCGACCGCATTCTCGTATCAAACCAATTCGGTCCTGCAGCCTTTGGCACGTATACCAATGCCACGGTCGAAGTCCCCACTGTCACCATGGTGACCAATGCGACCGCGGTGGTGCTGATGGCGGAATTTTCCCGGCGCACGTCCGCCGGAGAGCACAAGGCGGTGATGCCGATCTGGCATCGAGCGATGACGAAATCGGCGGTGCTCACCTTTGCCTCGCTTGGCTTTCTCGCCTTCTGGGGGCATGAGACGATGCGCCTGCTCTTTACGTCGCGCTATGCCGAAAGCGGGACGATCTTCAGCATCTACGTCTGGGTCATCCCGGTGCTCATCCTCACCGGGCAGTCGCTATTCATCTCGCTGGGCGCCACACGACCGCTTATCACCCTGTCGCTGGTGGGCATCGTGATCGAGATTGCCTGCCTGGTGGGGTTCGGCAAACTCCTGGGGCTTGCGGGCATGGCGTTGGGCGTCGTCGTCGCCCGCTACCTCAACGCCGCAGTGGGGATGCACTGGTACGCGCATAAGCTCACCGACATCGGCTGGCGCGCACTCTTGCCCTGGGGGAATCTCGGGCTGGCGTTGCTCGTCGCGGTGGCCGCCGGAGCAGTGAGCCGCACGTTGTACGTGCTGCCCATCGCCTGGCCGCCCGTTGTGCTCTTCGCCTGTGGATTGCTCCTCTTCCTCGCTGCCTATTTTGTAGGTCTGCGTCTCACACGCCTGTCGCGGCATGTGCGTCCCGGCGATTTCTTGCGGCTGCAGCGCGAGCCGGTGCAGGAGGTGACGGCATGATGCCCCTCAATACGCAACGATCTACAGCAACGCCGATCCATATCTACGTGAGACCGGTGGATGATCCTGCCAGGCATGTCTGGCGTGAACGCATTGCCGGGGCGTGCATGGTCATCGGCCTCTGCTGGCCCTTCCTGTTTTCCAGCGTGCTGCCCGTGCGCTGGTGGATGTTCCTGCCATTCGCGTTGCTCGGTGGCCTGCTGCGTATGCGACTCTCCCGTCGCTCGCTGGGTCCGCTCCTCCCCCTGGCGCTCTTCGCGCTGGTGCTGCTGCTGTACGCTGGCATGGCCATGGCCTTCAATCCGCTCTCCCCCTATGGCATGGAGAAGTTCTTGCGCGTCTTCGCCTTGGGCGGGGCGGCCTGCGCCATCATGGCGTTTCAGGCGCCGTTGACCGAGGAACTCGCGCGCGGCATGCGCTGGCTGTTGGCCGCCTCGCTGGTGATCGCCGCCGGCATTGCCGGGGTGAACTACGAATTGTTCGCGGAGACGGAT
>JAGUZN010000005.1 GCA_020060775.1 Armatimonadota bacterium | reverse complement strand
CGCCACCGACGACGCCTTTCACATCGTCGCTCCCGAGGAGAACGGTGCCGGTGCCATCGCCTGCATGCGCAAGGCGCTGGCCACAGCCGGGCTGGCCCCCGAACAGATCGACTACATCAACGCCCACGGCACCAGCACGCCGGTCGGCGACACCAAGGAGCTCGAGGCCGTGCGCGCGGTGTTCGGCGACAGGATTCCCGTCATCACCTCGACCAAGTCACTCACCGGACATGCCCTGGGTGCCGCCGGCGTGTGCGAGGCGATCTACTCGCTGCTCATGCAGGAAGCCGGCTTCATCGCCGCCAGCGCCAACATCGAGGAACTCGCCCCGGAGGCGGCCGGCATGCCCATCGCGCGCGAACGCATCGACGATGCCAGACTGGACACGGTCATGTCCAACAGCTTCGGCTTCGGCGGCGCGAACGCCACTCTGGTGTTCCGCAGGGTTTGAGTGAGGGGTGAGGGGAAATCTTAGCCACGGAATCCACGGAACAACACGGAAAGAATCAATTGCTGAAAAATACGGGGGAATATCCATCCGGCACGACGAATTGATCAGATGGCATGGACACCGCCCCCTCTTAACCGGCATCGAAGTGCCATAGTTGATATGTGATCTTCAACTAGAATAGAGAGGGCGGCATCCATGAATAAGATTAGCGTGGTGGGTCTGGATTTGGCAAAGGATGTATTTCAAGTGCACGGTGTTGACGCTGATGGCGAGGTGCTGGTGTGTAAGTCGCTGAAGCGCGTACAGGTGAGGCAATTCTTTGCCCGGCTGGAGCCGTGCCTGATTGGTCTGGAGGCCTGTGGTGGGGCGCACTACTGGTCACGGGAATTGACGCGGTTGGGGCATACGGTTCGGATGATGGCGCCGGCCTTTGTCAAACCGTATCTGAAGTCGAACAAGAACGACCGCAATGATGCGGCCGCCATCTGCGAGGCGGTGCAACGGCCGAGCATGCGCTTCGTGCAGCCGAAGTGTCCTGAACAGCAGGCGGTTCTGCACCTGCATCATGGGCGTCAGTTGCTGGTACGCCAACGTGTCGCCCTGAGTAACCACCTGCGCGGGGTGTTGTCGGAATACGGCATCGCCCTGCCGCCAGGAGCGAACGCGGTCTCACGGCACCTGCCGGCACTGTTGGAAGACGCTGACAATGGATTGCCGATGTTGGTCCGTCACCTGCTGGCGGAGCTCAAGGCGGAACACGATCAGTTGATCGAACGGATTGACCGGTGCGAAGCACAGTTGAAGGCTTGGCATGTCGGCAATGCCGTCAGTCAGCGACTGGCCGGTATCCCAGGCATCGGTGTATTGACGGCGACGGCCTTGGCGGCCACGGTCGGTGAAGGCCAGGACTTCAAGAACGGCCGGCAACTGGCGGCCTATCTGGGGTTGGTGCCCCGCCAGGCATCCTCGGGTGGCAAGGAGCGCTTGCTGGGCATCAGCAAACGGGGTGATGGTTACCTGCGCGGTCTGTTGATCCATGGCGCCAGGGCGGTGATCCATCACATCCGGCGCCGCCTGCGGATCGGTCAGCCGGGCGGCAATGCCTGGGTGGAACAGTTGCTGCAACGCTGCCATGTCAATGAGGCAGCAGTGGCATTGGCCAATAAAATGGCCCGCATGGCCTGGGTTGTGTTGGCCAGAAACGAAACCTATGGTCCGGCGCGTCCTGCTTGATCGGATGTACCGGTAGATAACGGCTTAACGCGTTACGGAGGTCACGCACCGATTGCACAAGTGAGACATGGGAAAACAGGTCGAACCACGACGGGTCAAACCCGGGGAACCTCTAGAGGCTCATACCTCGTTGATCAGATAGGGCCCCGTCGGCGAATACCATGGAGGCCAGGAGAATGTTCTCCATCAACAGGCCGGATGTAAGACTGCAATCGACCCGCTTCACCAAAACTCACTTGGCATACGGGCGGTGTCCATGTAAGAGGTTCCTTAATTTTTATTCCCCGAGAAGCCTACAGCTTGGCCCACATCCCCCGCAAGCGCCGGAACTCTGCCGCAAAACGCGTAAAATATGTTATTATTCAGTCTGTTGCAATTGTATGGCCGCATTGGTGAGGCCGCGCCGTAGGCGGCGTGTCCGTTGTCAGAGCGCAAATGCCTGGGCACAGGAAAAGAAGGCTCCCGTCGCGCCTGTCGAAGCGTCGTTCCGGCACCGGTCAGCCGACCTGCACTGCCAGCATGGAGATCGATCCGCCCTCGATACCCTCGACCGGGAAGCGGACGGCTTCGCCCGGCTGCCCGGCGCCGAGCACATAGAGCAGCGGCAGATAGTGATCGGGGGTCGGGATCGACAGCGCCGCATCCGGACCGAGTGTCTCGTAGTCGACGAGCGGCCCGAAATCGCCGGCGAGCAGCAGCGTCCTGGCCGCGGCCTCGAAACGGACGGCCCACTCGTAGGGCTCTTGCGGCTGCCGATTCCAGGCGTAGGTGCGGAGGTTGTGCACGAGGTTGCCGCTGCCGACGATCAGGATGCCTTCGTCCCTGAGCGGCGCGAGCCTCCGGCCGGTTTCGAAATGGAAGGCGGCGGACTTGGTCGCGTCGATGCTGAGCTGCACGATCGGGATATCGGCTTCGGGATAGACGTG
>JAGUZN010000173.1 GCA_020060775.1 Armatimonadota bacterium | reverse complement strand
GTGATCGCCAGCAGCGCGCCCTCCCAGAAGGGGCTGTAATCCTGCTGCACCCGGCCGCCGCGCGACGACGCGCGACCGCTCGAGCCGCCTCCGCCACGCTTGGCCCCATGCTTGCGCAGCACGGCGTCCATGCACTTGGGACACGCCTCCTCATGCGGCGACATCAGATATCCGCAAATCGGACACTTCATGGCATCCTCCCTACACCCGCGCCACGTGGCTCTTCACCAGCGCATCAAAGACCAGCCCCACCACCAGAATGACCACGGCGTAGAGCACCAGGCGCACAATATCGATGGCCCCGGAGCGCAGGAAGTCGGGATCGGCAATGCCGAGGAACTGCACGCCGCCGCCTTTGTAGGGCAGAAAGACCAGCAAGAGCAGGAGCGACGGCAGGATGAAGAGCAACCGGACAAACTGTTGGGCACGCGTCATACTCACCCCCTATTTCACAAGTAGCCGTTACCCCATTGTACCACGAAGTTTCGCGTAGCAATGCGCATACTAATCTTTATGGGTTACAGATTGCAGATTCCAGATTCCAGATGGGGGTGGAGGGATCGCGCGGGAGGGCGCTCGCAACAGTCCCTCCCCTGTGAGCGTGAGATCGTCCGTAGGGCGCGGTCGCCGTACCGCGCCGGCAGTGCCGGTCTGGCATGCGTGCCCGACCACACCGCACCGGCTTCGACCTTGCACCACGCCATTCCCTCCCCCTGTCGCCACGGGGGGAGGTCAGGCTTGTCCTCCGTAGCTTTTATGCGAAGGAGGGAGGGGGGTCTTCCTTTGTCATGCATCCGGCAAGGGATGCCACGATGGATAAGGCAGCCCACCACCCTGCCCTCCCCCCGTGGCGACAGGGGAGGGGAAAGCGCCTCGCGAAACGCCAACCGCGACCTGAACAAGGACCGTGTCGGAAGGCAAGGCACCACGTGACGACCCACTACAACCAGAAACCAGGAACCAGGAACCAGGAACTCCACCCCCCCTCCCCCATGCGCCAACCGCAGTAGCTGAATTAATTTTCTTTACCTGCTTGACAAGCGGTTGAACTACAGGTATGATAGAACATACGTTAACAAACAAATTTTCCCCCACCACGGAGGTACTCCCATGGCCAAGCAGCGGTCGATGACCCCGGAAGAGATTCGAGACTTTCTGGCCTGGCGGCGACAGGCCCTCGCGCGCTACCAGGCGCTGTTGAAAAAGTTCACCCGCCGCAAGACCCACGCCACCGCCTTCGATGGCGTCTTTCTGCGCGACCGGGATGGCGCGTACCTCGCCGCTACCACCGCGCAGTACGAAGATATCCAGGCGATGTATCACACGCTGAAGGCGCTGAAGGACACGGATGCGCTGGCCGGCCAACTCGTCAGCGCCGTGACCAAACGCTCGACGCCGACAAAGCCGGCGACGCCGGCAAAATCGGATCGCCAACCCGCCCAGCGCCAGGAAACCTTTCAGGAGTGGTGGGACCGCGGCCTGCGCACCTACGGGCAGTTGCGCAAAAAGTTCCGCGTGGTCACCACCCTCACCCAGGCGGGCTGGTATAACGGGGAGGTGATGACGGACCTGGACGGGAATATGCTTGCCCCCATCACGAAAGACGAAAAAGAGATCCAGGCGATGTATCACACCGTCAAGGCCTTGCGCGACGTGCGCGAGCACGCCGAGGAACTCAAAAAGACGCGCCCGGCCGCCAAACCCAAGAAGGTGGAATACGTGGATGAGATGGGACCGGTCATGCGGCGCTTGAATAGGGTCTCAGACAAGTTTGTCCAGAATGGGAGTGATTACTCCTCCGGCTTCGCAGACTCATTGACGTTCGGGGCGACAGGGCTTGTGCGCAAAGGCTTGGGGGTCGATGAGTATGTCGATGAGGACAGCCTAGCCTACAAGGCCGGCGAAGCGACGGAGGTTGCTGCCGAATTGGCGCTCACCGGTGGAGTCGTCTGGTTAAAGGTGCTATTGGAAAAAGCGATCAAACTTGGGGGGAAGAAGCTGGCAATGAAATTACTACAGGAGGCTGGTGAGGAGCTCAGCGAGGAAGCCATTGCGCAAGCAGCAAAGGATGTTAAACGGGGGAAAATCACGGCATCTATACGTACACAAGGTAAGAAGTATACAGACAAATTCCGAAGTGAGGTCGTGCAGCCTGACGATGTCGCCGTAGTACACCACGAGGAACCATTGTTTGGTAACTTCACGCTGGAAAAGGACAAGCATCCCGTCCTTTATGTGCTGAACGAATCCCACATTCTCCCGCTCTTCCCGACTGGAGGTCTGTCCCCTGCCGTGAGCAATGCCCACTGGAATCTGAGAGTGCTCAAAGGACCATCGAAGGAAGCTGTGGAAGAACTCCACCGACAACGACATCTGAACAATGCCAAAAAGGAGCTGGGCGCGTTAGTAGTGGTAAATCCGGCCACGATGATCACTCGCGGCGTGGCGGATGCCAAACGCTCACTGGAAGAATAATCAGGAGGATTTCCCTATGTCAGTGCCATGGCGCACGTATCTGCGCGCGTTGGTGATGATGCTCGTTCTGGGTGCGGCCGCCGCTGGTGCCATGCTGCTGGGCATTCGGCTGGACTGGGTATGGATGAGTGGGCTCGGTCTGCTGGGTCTGGCAACCATCGGCTGCGGCATCGTGGTATTGGCCATCGTCTGGTTACTGAGCTGGCTCAACAGCCTGGCTATCGGGTCGGGCAGCTCCCAGCGCCTCTCCCCCTGGGAAGCCGTGGTGTCGACGCTGACGCCGGAGGAGCGGCGGGCGCTGATCGAGCGGAACCTGCAGGATGCCGACGTATACCGCCTCACGCCGGGCGACGGCACGATTCCAGCAGAGTTGCAGGGGGTGCTCGGCCCGGTGATGGCGGCGTTTTTCGCCCGCTACGCCGCGGTGGAAGGCACTTCCGCCGCCGACCGCCTCGACCTCGACGTGCGGGAGATTCAGCCCCTGAATGAGACGATTGGCTTTATGCCGAGCCGGGAGGAGTTGGCCGATCCATCCGTGCGCAAGGCCGTGCTGCTGGCTGGCGATTGGTACCCCCTGTGGTACGACGATGATGGCGGATACCTCTTTCGCACTGGCGAGGATGCGATCTACTGGATGCAAACCCACTATGAGATCGCTGATGACATTCTCTGGCCTGCGTATCCCGACATCGAGCACTTCCTCTTCCACCACTTCTACGGGATGAGCGCCCCTCATGTGCAACGCGACCTCGCCGCCCTGCGCGGGGGTGAGCGCCGGGTGGATCGCACCCCGGCATCGAGGAGGCGCCTGCCGCAGCCGCTGCGCAAGGTGCTGTCCTTTGCCGGTCGCGTCATCATCTATGTGCTCGGCGGCGAATGGAATCCGCAAGGTCAGGAGATCGTCGTGACATCGTCACGACGCGAGTGGATGGTCCCGCTCGTCTTGTGCGTCGTCGCTGGGGGCATCTACCTGCTGGGCGCGGCGCTGGATTGGCTGTGGCTGAGACTGGTCGGCGTGGGTGGGTTGATATTATTTGGCCCTAAGTTCCTGGGGTATGCCTTTGCCGGGGTGGTGATCAGATTCCGCAAGGAGGAGGACAGATCGGCGCCCCTCTCCGCCTGGGAGGCGACACTGCTCGCGCTGCCGCCAGAAGAGCGGCGCGCGCTGATCGAGCGGAATCTGCAGGATGCCGGCGCATACCGCCTCACGCCGGGCGACGGCACAATCCCGGCGGCGTTGCAGGGGGTGCTCGGCCCGGTGATGGCGGCGTTTTTCGCCCGCTACGCCGCGGTCGAAGCCATTTCCGCCTCCGACAGCTTCGGTCTCGACGTGCGGGAGATTCAACGGTGGGATCGGGCGTTG
Source organism: Armatimonadota bacterium (assembly GCA_020060775.1). Classification (GTDB taxonomy): domain Bacteria; phylum Armatimonadota; class Hebobacteria; order CAIYQO01; family CAIYQO01; genus JAGUZN01. The sequence continues at coordinate 662 of JAGUZN010000173.1, read as the reverse complement.
GGTGCGCACCTGGGCGCGGATGCATTGTCGGATCCCGAAGTGCAGGCGTATATGCCATGGGCCGCCGACTGGTATGTCCTGACGAGCGACGAGGGACACGATTACCTCTTCCGCCCCGGCGAAGACGGCATCCTCCGCGTGCAGGGGTTGCCGGCGGCCGCGGCGATGACCACGCCGGATTATCCCGACCTCGAGGCATTCCTCCTCGAGCGCTTTTACGCCTTCGATGCCCGCGCCGTGCGGAATGCCGTCAGCGCGTTATAGCTGATACCGCCCTTGCGGGCGCAGCCCGCTTTGGAGTGCGGCGAGCATCGCCGCTGTGTTTTCCGATCGAGCGCGCAACGTCACACCATCTCCGCCACGTGCTCGACCGATTGCCCGGCGCACGATTCGGTGTTCACCCCGGCGTGCGACTACGGGTATGGGGGGAGACCGAAAAGCTTATACCAGATTCGTAAAACAAAGCGGCCGCTGCGCGCCCGCAAGAGTCCCCCCACCCCAACCATGAACTAGAAACCAGGAACCAGAAACTCCAGCCCCCCTAAAACCGTTCAATGAGCGTGATGCTGGGGTGCGGCAGGATGGTGACGCTGGCGCCGTCCGCGCCGGTGAGGCGGCAGGCGGCGCGGTTGAGCGAGTGGCCGATGCGCTCGTACTCGGCG
>JAGUZN010000142.1 GCA_020060775.1 Armatimonadota bacterium | reverse complement strand
CTTCCACCCCCTCCGGCGGGGTCAACGTGGTCTGCCACAGCAAGCGCCCGGCGGCATCGTAACGCAGCAAGGCATAACGCCCCCGGTCATGCGTGGCAACGTACACGCTACTGGCTTCAACGGCCATCGCCCGCGGCGAGGCGAGGTCGCCGGCATATGGCGCGCCCAGCATGCCGAGCCCACGCCCGTCAAGCGAGAACTTCGCCAGATGACCGAATCGGGGGTTGATGGCCAGCAGGTAGCCTCCATCGTCGGACCCCGCCGCTGCCAGGTGCTGTCCCCCGCTCCCCGACCACGACCACGAACGGCGCAGATTCCCCTGGTCGTCATACACGCGAATGAACGGATCATCGGCATGCCCACCGCTGCAGACCATGCCATTCGATGTCAGCGCCAACGCCGTGAACAACGGCACGCACGGCAGCGTCGGATAGCCCTGCGCTCCGGCCAGACTCACCGCGGCGCGGAAGCGGTCAGCGACGTGGCCGCGGGCATCGAGCAACGTCTGACGATGCGTCACCGACAACTTTGCAGTGTTATCATCCGCTAACGTGCCCTGCAGCAACCAGCTGCGGATGAAGCGGTACTCACTGCTCCCTTCTTGCGCCAGTCCGATGGCCAGCCGCCCGTCTGCCGTGACCGCAAAGCCGGTCATCGACAGCGCAGACTCGTTGCCGCCGGTCGGGTTCGCGACCTTAGCGAGCTGTGCCAGTTTGCCGTCATCCCCCTCGCGCAGCAACACCAGCGTGGTGTCGTTCCCCTTGCGCGTCAGATAGCACGCCAGCACGCGCCCTGCGGCATCCATGGCCAGCGCGCAGCGTTCCGCCCCCTTCGGCAATGGGAGCGTGCGCGAGGACTTGCCCTGCAACGGCATTACATCGATCCGTCCATCCACATCGGCAACGTACACGTCGTCGGGACCGACGAGCAATGCCGGCTGCGGCAACAGCGGGTCCACCGGCATAGTGATGTCCTTACGCATGCGAGTCGACATTACTTCCCAGGACGCCGTCGGTTCGCCGCTCAGCGTGAAACGCACCACGCGCCCGAGCCCGCTGTCCAGCACATAGCAGCAATCCTTCGCGGCATCAACCGCTACTGCGCGCGGCGTCAGCAACTCGCCCGCTCTCGGCATGGGAGACGCGGCAAATAGCGTGGCGCGCAGCTCCGCCGCGCCGGCGGCAACGGCCAGCGTGAGACAGCACAGCAGGGGAACGACGCGCATGCGAAAACGTACATCCTTCACAAACAACCCTCCTGATTCCCGGCCAGCTCGTATCACGACTGTGGCGACACTCCGTCGTGCAGTAGCCGGGCGCTGACTTATTGTACCCCAAAATGGCCGCGTTTGCCCGAAGGCGCGGCATCACGGATTTTGCATTTTCGCGTTCCCTTTGGTATGATGTGATGCAATGCGCCGGTAGCTCAGTGGATAGAGCATCAGACTTCGGATCTGAGGGTCGGGGGTTCGAATCCCTCCCGGCGTACCATTTACACAACGAACTTTCTCTCCCCGGCCCAATTTCCCGTTTTTCCACGCGTGGAATAGCCCTGATTGCGGCAGATCTGTTGACTTCCCCGCCCCCATTTTACGCTCAAATTTTCTCTCCCCGGCCGATTTTTCTCCGAATTCCGTGGAAGGGAGAACCTGGCTCAGGATGGGCGTTGTGCTGGCATGGATGCGGAAAATTGCTACGCGCAGATATCCGCCTATTGGTCTATACTGCCTATTTTGGTACTGACAATCCAGGTATGTTATGCTGTCAGGGGTGAAAGCGATGCGGACACGACAATCGTTGAGTGCAGGCAAAGTCTTACCAGAGCGTCTGGTGAAAGAGATCCAGGAATATTGCAGTGGGTGCTGGCTTTACATCCCTAAGCAACGAAAGCATGCGCGACTGGGGCGGAAGTATCGCATCCTGATCTATCACCAGCAGGGACGACCTACGGCGGAGATCGCCCGGTTGGTGGACTGCACGCCGCGCTATGTCCGCTGGGTGGTGGCGCAGGACCGCCAGCGCGCCGCGGAGGTGCGCCGTGCGTTCGGAGGGGAGTCTGATGCCGACGCGTAAGATCGTCAATGCCAACACAGTCTTTCCCGCGTATATCGTGCGGCAATTACAGCAGCGGTTGAAAGGGAAGGGGACGCTGGTGTATGTCCCGGCGCTGACTGAGCAGGCTGATCCACCGCACAACCTGTGGATGGTACACGATCTGACGAAGCGTGGTTGGTCCGCCTCGCGCATCGCCGCCCACTTGAAAATTTCAGCGCGCCAGGTGTACCGCCTGCGCCGAGAAGCGCGTGAACATCCGGCACGCCTGGCCCCCAAACCCCCACCGCCCCCGGCCGTGTATCCGCCAACCGAGCCCGCGAAACCCCGCAAGCCATCCCGTGCCCAACTCGAGCGGCGCCAGCGCGAGGCGGAGCAGGCACGGCAGGCACGCATCTTCGGCGCCGAACCCCTCACACCCCCCTCCGGCACGGAGATCATCCAGGTGCCCCGCCTGCGCATCTTGCCCATTGAGCGATCTGATTGGTAACGGTGGACTTGACGAGTTCGCACGAAAGAGCGTTCATGTCTCACACGAAACTCCAACACAGGAGGGAGAGACATGACACGACCATCGACCACGCACGCGACAGGCCCATCAGCCGACGTTGACCGGCAGGTGATGCAGCAGCTCGCGGAACTGGACCACCTGTCCATCGATCAGCTGGCGCAACGCTGGCAGCTGCTCATCGGCGGGACGGCGCCGCGGCAGAATCGCCGTTACCTGGTGAAACGCCTGGCTTACCGCATCCAGGAACTGGCGTATGGGGGATTATCCACCGAGACACGCGCCATGCTGGCCGAGACGTATCAGCAGCACGGGCAGGTCACGCGAACCGCTGGCCACAGCGCCGGGGCATCGATCGTGCCGGGCACCTGCCTGCTGCGTGCATGGCGCGGCGCCGTCTACCGCGTCACCGTCTGTCGCCACGGTTTCGAGTACGACGGCAAGCGGTACTCCTCCCTGACCGCCATCGCCCGCGCGATCACCGGCGGGAAATGCAGCGGTCCCGCCTTCTTTCATCTGAAGGAGGGCCAGCGATGACGACCAATGACCAGCCGCTGGTGCGGGTGGCTATTTACACCCGGAAAAGTACCGAAGAAGGCTTGGAGCAAGAATTCAACAGCCTGGATGCCCAGCGGGAAGCGGCGCTGGCCTATATCGCCAATCGGCGACATCTGCACTGGCAGGTTGTCGCCGACGAGTACAATGATGGCGGCTATACTGGTGGCAACATGGAACGGCCGGCATTACAACGTCTGCTCCGCGATATCCGCCAGCGGCGAATCGATTGCGTGGTGACCTACAAACTGGATCGCATCTCCCGCTCCTTAATCGACTTCGCCCAGCTCATGACGCTCTTTGAGCAGTATGGAGTGGCCTTTGTCTCGATCACGCAGGAGTTCGACAGTTCGACGCCGGTTGGACGCTTGACGCTCAACATCCTCAGCTCCTTTAGTCAGTTCGAGCGAGAGATCATCAGCGAACGCACCCGCGACAAAATGGCCGCCTCCCGCAAGAAGGGCATGTTCGTCGGCGGCTTTCCGCCCTTCGGGTATGATATCGATCCCCGCACCCACAAGCTCGTCGTCAACCCTGCGGAAGCCGCGATCGTCCGCGACGTGTTTACGCTCTTCCTGGAACATCACTCCGTCACGGCGGTCATGCATGCGCTCAACGCCAAAGGCTACCGCACGAAGACGTACACCTCACGACGCGGGCGCGTCTACGCAGGCAATCCCTGGTGCCGGTTCTACGTGCGGCGTGTACTGACCAATACACTCTATATCGGCCAAATCCGGTATCAAGGTCAGCGCTACCAGGGGCAGCAGGCGCCGATCATCCCCCAGGACTTGTGGGAGAGAGTCCAGGCGCTCCTGCCCAAGCCGCAGGACACCAAGCCCAGAGCAGACAAGCAGGTCGCCTTACTCCGCGGCGTGCTGCGGTGCGGCACCTGCGACTGTGCCATGACGCCGTCGAGTTGCCGCAAGGCGCATACAGCGTACCGGTACTATGTCTGTTCGACCTCGCTTCGGCACGGCCAGCGCCGGTGTCCGATACGATCCGTACCCGCCGGCGAGGTGGAGGAGGTGGTGATCCAGGAATTGCGTGCGCTCTTCCGGGCACCCGAGCGACTGATGACGCACCATCGGGACACGCACCCCAAGGATGTCGACGGGGTACGGGCGCTCTACCAGGCCGTCTGTGCCGTGCAGCATCTCGATCGGACGTGGGACAGCCTCTATCCCGCGGTGCAGCAGCGTATTGTCCGGCTCCTGGTCGAAACCGTGACGCTCTTTCCAGAGCGCCTGGACGTGCGCATCCGCCTGGCGGGCGTGCGCGAACTCGGTCAGCATCCGCTCTTCCGGGAGGTGTGCGATGTCTGATTCCCTCACCATTGCCATCCCCCTCAACGTGACGCGCCTGCGCCACGGGCATCAGCGGCTCCGTCCGACGCCGACGGAAACATCCGCTTCGCTCGTTGTTGCCCTCTCCCGCGCGTATGCCTGGCAGGCGATGCTGCGGCAGGGCGTGTATCGGAGCGTGCATGCATTAGCCACAGGCATCGGATGCGACACCTCCTACGTCGCGCGCACGCTCAATCTCGCGTTGCTGGCCCCTGACATTATCGAGGCCATCCTGCACGGCCAGGTGTCGGGGTTGACCCTGCAATCCATGCCCAAGGCCCTGCCGGTGGCGTGGGCTGAGCAACGGCACATGTTGGGCCTCCCCGAGCGTGTCAGTGCACCCAGCAGCGTCACGAGCCTGCGTGCACCAGCATAGTGCCTGCCGTCGTGCGTGCCCTGCGGACGAGCGGCGGCAGGGCGCCCCCGCATGATAGCCAATGCGCCAATGCGACGGTGATGGCTCACATGACACGTGGGCCTCTTGACAGCAGATGGGCTCGTGGCCTTGCGTCTAGCGTTCGGGTCACCATCCACCATACCCCCCGTTCGTGCGCTCGACACGTCCCACCCTGTGCAGTTACTTTCATCGGGTAGCACAGCCTCCCGCAATACACCGCGTGAATTTTCATAACTTGGCCATGCTTCCTCTTTTCAGCCCATACGGCACGCCGTCAATCCCAGCGGCACGCGGGGGAGCACTGTTTCGCCAATGCTTCTCCGTATACACCTCGGCCGCTTGACATTGTCCGGGATTCATGTGAATGAATTGACTGTGCAAACAGATGAGTGGTATAGACATGAAAGGAGCCGACAGTCCATGACGACACAACACGAAGGCCCTCGCCCACAAGCGGGCACCGACCCATGTCCCCTGTTATTAGTGGAGGATGCGCCGGATCTCCGGTACCTCCTGGTCCTGGTGCTGACCGAGGCTGGGTATGCGGTGACGGCCGTCGCGACCGGCCGCGCGGCGCTAGCCGCCCTCGCCCAGGCCCCGTCGATTATCATCTGCCCGATATGACAGGGACGATCATCGTGCAAGCGGCCCACCGGTGCGTGCCGCCCCCGGCAGTGGTGCTGATGAGTGGCGACCCCGCGATTCGGGGCTACGCGACGGTGGCTAGGGCGGCGGGCTGGTTTCGGAAAGGCGATCCCCTCGTACGGCTGCTCAGCGAGATCACGCGGGTGCGGGAGGCCCAGCCATGACGTCGATACCGCGCGCAAAGCCCGTAACGCTCCGCGAGATCGCGTATGGGTGCGAAGTGGAAGTGGTGGGCGCAACGCGGGCGCAGATCGCCCAGGCGGTGCAGACGGTGGTGGGGGGCACGGTGACGCATGTCGGGCACCCGGCGTGCTACGATCCTTCTATCATTCGGGCAGCGGATGGTCGTATGTGGTCGGTGGTGGCGGATAGCTCGCTGAGCGACGTCGAACCGGCATTGCGGGCCGAGGTGGTCTCCCCGATTTTATGTTGGGAGGATCTGCCGCTCCTGCAGTCCGTCGTCCGGGCGGTGCGGGCGGCAGGGGGGCACCAGAGCGCGTCCACCGCGCTGCACGTGCATTGCTCCAATCCCGCGTTGACCCCGCCGGCGCTCAGCCGGCTGGCCAAACTGGTGTGGCGGTATGAAGACTTGATCTACGCCGCGTTCGGGGTCACGCCAGCGCGCATGGCGCGCTACTGCAAACCGCTTGATCCCGCCTTCCTGGCCCGGCTGCGGCGCCGGCGGCCGACGACGTGGGAGGCGTTCAACGGCTGCGTGTTTGGCACCTATCAGCCGGCCCCCCAGCGCTATTGCCCGGAGGGCTACCACGTGGTGAACTTCGCCAGCGTCTGCCAGCCGCGGCGCACGGTGGAGTTTCGCGCGTATCCCTCGACGGTCATGCACGCCGGCAAAATTAAAGCCGCCATCATCTTAAGCTTGGCGCTCACCGCGCGCGCCATCAATATGCGGTCGGTGGCGTCGACGAAACGGCCGGTCGATCCCACGTCGGGCCGCTTCGATTTTCGCGTGCTACTGCTGGCGCTCGGCCTCATCGGCTCGGACTACCGCACAGCGCGGCGCCTCTTGATCGCGAATTTGCCGGGCGACGCCGCCTGGAAATGTGGCTATCGTCCGGACCGGACGCTGACGGCGGGGAAGACGGCGCCCAAGGAGGTCACGCATGCCTGAAACCGATGCAAATGAGTTGACGCCGCGCCACCTCGCCCGCCTGCAGCGTCGGGCCACGCGTGCCCTGCACGCCGGACGGCTCTGTCGGCTACGTCCGCAGTTGGTGCGGGTGCTGTGTGCCCGCCTCACCCAGGTCGAGGCGGAACTAGCGGAGCTGGTGAACACATAGCAATGCCTGGTTGAGGAACATGACGCCAGTATCGAGGACTGGGGGCGCCTGCTGGAGGTGCTGGGACTGAGCAGCTGGTCCTCCTGGCGCACGGTGAGCGCGACGGTGGTGGCACGGGTCGAGGTGCTGGACGCCAGCATGCCGCCTGGCGGTGTCGCAACCGACGAAGGAGGCGCCTGATGTGCGGATTGTCGGGCCTTCTTGGCCCATTACCCCGTGGCCCGCGTGCGCGTGCCGCGGTCCTGGAGACCTTTAGCCGGCTGCTGCTGCTCTCCGAACCACGCGGCCCGCACGCCACCGGCGTGGCCTGGATGGCCGGCGATGGCGCGTACCAGGCCGGTTACCGCCCTTACCGATATGCTCCGCGGCAAACCGCTCTTCGCGACACCCACCGCTTAGAATTGTGAATTTCTCCGAAGAACGTGAACTCATACTTTTTGGCTATTGCCTTGACGTCAACATGCAGGCGTTGTATTATCCGTGATGTGTCACGGATATGAAAATGATAACCTTGCGCCAGTTGGCACGCCTCGCCGGTGTCTCACGCACAACCGTCATGCGCGCGCTGCATAACGCGAGTGATGTGGCGGAGACGACGCGCGAGCATGTGCTGGCACTGGCCAGGGAACATCACTATATACCCCTGGTGCGCATGCCGGCTTCCGCGTCGCTGCACCACCGTATCATCGGCCTCGTAACCCCCATTGCGGTGCATACGGCACTGGAAGCGCGGATCGTCGAAAGACTCAACGCGGTGTGTCTGAAACACCAGTATACGTACATCACGCGGTTCTCTGAGTGTTTACTGGTGCGGACTATTGCAGTTCTTCAGGAGTTAATAGCTTTGGAGGTTGACGCGCTCCTAATTCATTCCGGGTATTACCATCCACTTCCGGCCGATGTCATCCACCGTTTTCAGCAACGGCGTATTCCGGTCGTGACGTATGATACCACCCCCACAGAGACTCCGGTTGATTGGGTGGGGACGGATGAGGCAGCGACGGGGGAGATGGCGGTTGACTACCTGCATCGTCTCGGTCACCGGCGGATCGCCTTTATGGGGTATTTGCCCAAGGAAGCGACGATTTATGGGCGTCCGCGAGCGGTGCAAGACGCGCTGTTGCGCCGCGGGCTGTCGACCGAGTGGTTCATTGATGTCGATTTTACGGATGTCAGCGTACTGCTGACGAATTTCTTGCGATCAGCGCATGCGCCCACGGCGATCATCGCGCAGAACGACCAATTGGCGCTCATTGCCATACACGAGGCACGACAATTGCATATCAGCGTGCCTTCCGATCTCAGTGTCCTGGGATTTGGCGGCTACCCGTTTTCCGCCTATTCCTATCCCCCCATTACCACCGTGATGCAGCCGTCTGACGAAGTGGCCCGGCTGGCCATTGATCTTCTCTTCATGCGCCTTGCGGACCAGACGCCGTGGGAGGAGCGACAGGCGAAGCGAGTCGCCGTCCCACCGCCCCGTCTCATCGAGCGTTCCTCGTGCGCGTCGCTTCCGGCTCCGCGGTGATAATCGCGGATGGCGTGGTCATCTAGCGATGTCGCAACGCCTCAACCGTCTTAAAGTAGCGGTAGACGTTCGCCAGCGGTACATTCGCGGGAATTGTGTCGGCGCAGGCGATCACATACCCCAGGCAATCGCGCCCCCGGTCGATGGCCCGGCGCACTTCCGTTTCTACGTCGTCAGGGGTGCCGAAGGTCAGCGCGCGGACGTCGATGCCGCCGATCAGACACTTCGTCTGGTTCTGTCAGAACTCATTCGTCAGCGCTCTTCCTGGATTGCGAATCCGTCTATAATCCGGTATGCTGATCGCATCATGACCGACCAAACGCATCCTCCCATGCGCTACCCGCACTGCCAATCCATCCGCGTCACGAGACTGAAGACGCCAACCGAACTGGGGTACCGCCGGTATCAGTGCCGGACATGTCGTCGTACCTATAATGAACGCACCGAGACCCCCTTCAACTTTTTGGAATTCCCAACTGATCTGGTGCTGCTGGTGGTGCTCTGGCCCCTGCGCTACGCGTTGAACCTGCGCGACGTGGTCGAATTGTGCTTATTGCGCAGCGTAGCGATCACCGATGAGACCGTCCGTGATTGGGAGCAACGCTTTGCCCCGTATCTGATCGAGGCGTTGCAGCAACGGCGACGTGGCCAGTGCTCTACTTGCTGGCATGTCGATGACACCGACGTCAAGGTCAAAGGCCAGTGGGTTGATCTATATCGGGCTATTGATCGCAATGGCAACTTGGTGGACACGCTGTTGAGTGCCACGCGCAGCAAAAAGGCCGCCATCCCTTTTTTCAACAGGCTCGCCAGACGACGGGCGTGCAGCCCACCGGCGTGACAACGGATAAGCTCGCGTCGTACCGCAAGGCGATTCGCCGCACCTGCGGCCGCCAGGTCATCCACCGGACCAGCCAATATCTGAATACCCGCCTGGAGCAGGACCGCCGGGGCATCAAACGCCGCTCTGGGCCGACGCTTGGGTTCAAGTCCTTTGCTTGTGCGGCCACGTTGTGTGCGGCCGTCGACGAAGTCCGGCACTTATTCCGCTCGCGCACCACGATGAAGGAGACGAGGTCCCGGCACACCGTCGCCACCACTTTCAACAAGCCGTCGCCGAGTTTCACCAACTCTTCCTGAGCTGTCCGGTTGCGGACGCCAGGAGGACTCGGCGTGTCGCCGCCTAATGGTAGTGTCTGATGCGAGGGCACGCCTACTCACCAGTTGACGAGCGAGAGTTGACAGAGCCAGCGGAACACCGCGTGCGTGAAAACGTTGAATGATCGCAGTAGGCAAGGGATACAGATAATGGCTCGAATGGATGAGCACACACCCTGCTCAATGGCTTGCGTACGCACGACCATCCCGTTGTTGTGCTGGTATACGACATGGTATTGGTGTTGCATGCACGCATCAGCCAGTGCTGCACTGAGTGTCAATTCTCCGATGGATGCAAATGAACTGGACAGCCAGTCGATCACTCGCCGGTGCCCTGAACGTCCCGCATGTCGGTAGTGCATAATGGTGCTCTGCCGCCAATGTGAGAGCCCGTTCGCGCGTAGCAGGGGCGATTTCACCTGATTATGCAGGGCACGATGGACAGTCTGCCGGGACACCCCAGCCAGTTCCGAAGTTGGCGCATCGTGATACGCATCCGCACACACCGTGACTAGTCACGATATATTATATGATTTCACTATTGACCAGCAAGTATAGGCGTTGGATAATAAATTCAGGTTTAGCCATGCAGAAAGGCTGAACGATTTTACGTAAAGGGAGAACCAGCATGCGTAATGCACCTCGAGGGTTTACTCTCATTGAGCTTCTCGTCGTTATCGCCATCATCGCCATTCTTGCGGCGATTCTCTTCCCGGTCTTTGCCAAAGCGCGGGAGAAAGCCCGGCAGTCGAGCTGCTTGAACAACCAGCGGCAGATCGCCGTGGCCATCCTCATGTACGCCCAGGATCACGATGAGGAGATGCCCTACTCCGCGGATGTGTGGCCGCAGATCAATGTGGACCGCAACATCCTGATGTGCCCCACCAAGGGCAAGAAGGCCGCTAACGCCTACGGCTACAGCAATGCCATCTCCGGCCTGGCGCTCGGCGAAATCGACTCGCCGGCCAACACCATCCTCACCGCCGATGGGCAGCACGCGGCGACGACTTCGCCGGTGACCTACGACAACATCCTCTACGTGCCGAGCGACATCGATTTCCGCCACAGCGGCATCGCCATGATGTCTTTTGTCGATGGTCATGTCACCGCGAAAAAGGGCAACGGTGTGAAGGTCACACACACCCCGGATGATGGGGCAGTAACCGGCTGGAACGAAAAGTGGGTGTTCGATACCGTGGGCGTCACCAGTCCTTTGATACGATTGCAAGGAGCCCAAAACAGCCGCCTCTTTGCCAGCATGTACAGTACGCAAGAGACCAGCGTCATGCAGGGGCACTACTGGTATCAGTTTCAGCCCTTCTTCAATCTGACCTTTTCTGATGTGTGGGGGGTGATCCCCCAGACCGATACCACCCGAGTCGGTTTCTCCTCGGTAGAGGCGACTGATGGCCCGAACGGCACGCTGACGTTCAAGCACACTTGGGACGGCAATCCCTTGGTAGACACCATGTTTACCATTGCCCCGGAAGGCAATGTGATGTATATCACCGCCGATATGAATGCGGCCGCCGACCGGAATGAGAACCACAACATGATGGTATCATTCACCTGTTACCCGGGCGGGTATTCCTCAACCCGGCAACGCATGGGTTCCACCGAGAAGTTCCGGGTCGATATCCCTAACGGCGGAGCGGCTCAGACCATCAACTTGACGACGGACGACACCTGGATCTTCCTTGGCGATAAGGACTCGACGGCGAACGGACAGATCGGCTTCGCCTTTCCGCCGCGCGAGATTGTGAGCGGCACCGTCCGCGTCTCGAACAACGCAACGACGGTGACGTTGTACTACAAGACCCGCGCGCGGAAAATCCACCTGGCGGTAGTGGTGATGGACGAGCCCGGCCCGAAGAGCGAGACGATGCTTACCTCCTTCAAAGGTCGTGCGCCGTTCTATCGGGGCAACGCACTCGTCGCTCCCATGGTCTTTTAACTACGATGCAATGGCTGCCGGCGGGCATCCCCTGCCCGGCAGCCACAGCTCTATTTTATTCAAACGGCAATTGATCTGTCCGGAAACCTCTTGACAGCACTTGGTACTACTCCGTCATGTAGATATTTGACCTTGAGAATTCGCGATTTCGCGAACGGTAAGAAAGCTGGGAGTTAGCGTCCCAGATGTCCGTTTTCCCTCGAAGGGTGATTTTTCGCGGGCGGTAGAATCGGGGATGACCCGCTTTCATCGCCTTCTGAGACCGGGTATTTGAGATCAGAAACACTACATGACGGAGTAGTACTAAACCGCATAACTACAATCGGATAACCTTGCTCATCGGCCTGCCCCTCTGGTGAGACGCTGCCCCCAACACGTTCGTGCGATGCACGGAGATATATCCCGGACCAAGGAGGAACGCCTTGACACTCTCGCGTATTATCACTGTCGTGCTGTGTCTCGCCACGGCCGTCATCTCTTCGGCAACCGTCTTCTACGAGCAGGCACTGCCAACCGCCCGTGTATCGCAGGTTTCGACTGCACAGATCGGGACATGGCAAGCTGCCGGATGGACGGTGGAGGCGCGCGAGCTGCCTGAAGGGTGGGCCCCCCTCGGGCGCGATGGCGTGCTGCGCGTTTTCACCGATGATGACGGGAGCAAGGGCGTGCATTTCCGCGGCCAGCTCACGATCCCCACAGCGCGTATGCCGGGCAGCGGTTGGCTGGTGGTGTCCATCAAGGCGCGGCGGGGCTCGGTGGCGCTGGCGGGCCCGGTCTACGGTGGTCCGAACGGCGGCATGCTGGGGTGGGTGAACCTGCCAGCGGCCGAGAGCGGCCCGGAG
>JAGUZN010000187.1 GCA_020060775.1 Armatimonadota bacterium | reverse complement strand
CCCACCTGCTGCGCCGGTTGGACCGCGCCGGCTGGACGGCGACCATGCGCGGCGTGCCGGAAATACCGGCGCGACCGCCGGACGATCCCGATGCCTGGATGGCGTACAGCCTGCTGGTGCGCGCCATTCGGCTGGCCGACCGCGAGGTCGCCCTGGAAACTGTGCTGCCCTGATCCCCGCAGGTGGCCCTGTGGCGGATCATGCATCGTCAGTTTGTGCTTGTGAACACAAGCACAAACCCACGATACGTTCGGCCGGGACGATGCCCGGACCAGACGCAAGACGACTGGATCAAGACCGGAGGAGGCATAATGGACGTTCATGTGACACAGTGCGCCTGTGGAACCGAGACCGACGACGAGAAACGCGCGCGCGTTGAAGAAATCATCGCGCAATTTGATGGGCATGAGGGCAACCTGATCCAGATCCTGCACCTGGTGCAGGGCATCTACGGCTATCTGCCCCTGGAAGTACAGCAGCTCATTGCCGAGCGGCTGGATATCCCGCTGTCCGAAGTCTACGGCGTGTCCACCTTTTACTCGTTCTTCTCCACGCAGCCCCGTGGTGAGTACACCATCCAGGTCTGCATGGGAACCGCCTGTTACGTGCGCGGGAGCACCAAAATCCTGAAGCGCCTGTCGGAACTGCTCGGCGTCGAAGTCGGCAGCACCACCCCCGACCGCAAATTCACCCTGGAAGTCATGCGCTGCATGGGCGCATGCGGTCTGGCGCCCGCGGTGATGGTGAACGATAAAGTCGTCCCGCAAGTCAACCCTGACAAACTGCACCGCATTCTCGAGATGTGCGACTAGAGGAGTGAGCGACATGGTAATGATGAGTCAACGCGTGACCTCCAGGGAAGGCCTGGAACAGATTCGCGCCCGATTCCTCGCGCAAGAGAAGGAATACAAGTATCGCCTGCTGGTTTGCTCGGGAGCCGGCTGCGTCTCCTCGGGATGCAAGGATGTGCGCGATGCGCTGATCGCCGCGCTGGAGGAGGCGGGACTGTCCGAACAGACCGTGGTCTACGAGACGGGTTGCATCGGCACCTGCGATCTCGGCCCCTCGCTGGTGGTCGAGCCGGACGATGTCTTCTACATCAAACTGAAACCCGATGATATGACGCGCATCGTGAACCAGCACCTGGTGAACGGGCGGATCATCGAGCAACTCTGCTACTACGACCGGGAAAAAGAAACCCGCGTCAAGCATCTGTCGGATGTCGAATACTTCAAGCGCCAGGTGCGCCTGGTCACCAAACGCTGCGGCAGCATGCCCTATGCCTCCATCGAAGCGTACATCGCCAACGATGGCTACATGGCGCTGGCGAAATCGCTGCATGAGATGAGCCGCGAAGAAGTCATCGACGAGATCAAGCGCTCCGGCCTGCGCGGCCGCGGCGGCGGCGGCTTCCCCACCGGCATCAAGTGGGAAGCCGGCTACAACGCACCAGGCAAAGAAAAGTACGTCGTGTGCAACGCCGACGAAGGCGACCCGGGCGCGTTCATGGACCGCTCGCTGCTCGAAGGCGACCACCATGCCATCATTGAAGGCATGGTCATCTGCGGCTATGCCATCGGCGCCAACAAAGGCTACATCTACGTGCGCGCCGAATACCCGCTGGCCATCGAGCGCATGGAAGCGGCCATCAAGCAGGCGCGCGAATACGGCTTCCTCGGCCCCAATGTGATGGGCTCCGATTTCGCCTTTGACATCGAGATCCGCGTGGGCGCCGGCGCCTTCGTCTGCGGAGAAGAAACCGCGCTGATGGCCTCCATCGAAGGCAAACGCGGCGAACCCCGTCAGAAGCCGCCCTTCCCCTTCGAAAGCGGCGTCTTCGACAAACCCACCATCATCAATAACGTGGAGACGCTGGCCAATATCCCGGTGATCGTGCTCAACTCCGCCGAATGGTTCGCCAGCTTCGGCACCGAAAACAGCAAGGGCACCAAAGTCTTCGCGCTGGCCGGCGATGTGCAGAATACCGGCATCGTCGAAGTCCCCATGGGCATGCCCCTCGGCGAGATCATCTACGACATCGGCGGCGGCCTGATGAAAGGCGGGCGCTTCAAGGCGGCGCAGACCGGCGGACCCTCCGGTGGCTGTCTCACCCGCGAACACCTCAACACCCCCGTCGATTTCGACTCGCTGCGCAAGCTGGGCACCATTATGGGCTCCGGCGGCTTGATCGCCATGGACGAAGACACCTGCATGGTCGACGTCGCCCGCTTCTTCCTCGAATTCGTGCAGGATGAATCCTGCGGGAAATGCGTGCCCTGCCGCATCGGCACCCGCCGCATGCTGGAAGTGCTCGAGCGCATCACCCACGGCAAAGGCCAACCCGGCGACATAGCGCTGCTGGAAGAACTCGCCGCCACCTGCCAGGAAACCGCGACCTGCGGCCTCGGCCAGACGGCGGGCAACCCGGTGCTGAGCACCCTCCGCCACTTCAAGGAAGAGTATGAGGAACATATCAACCTGCATCACTGCCGCGCCGGCGTGTGCGCCGATATGTTCATCTCCCCGTGCCAGAATGCCTGCCCCGCCGGCGTCAATGTGCCCGGCTACGTGTCGCTCATCGCCGCCGGCCGCCCGCGCGACGCCTACAACCTGGTGCGCAAGGAGAACCCCTTCCCGGCCATCTGCGGGCGCGTCTGCACCCACCCGTGCGAAAGCAAATGCCGCCGCTCGCAACTCGACGAGCCGGTGGCCATCTGCGATCTGAAGCGCTACGCCGCCGACTATGTCTTCGAAAATGAAGAGCCCTACATGGACCTGGTCTTCCCGAAGAAGGCCGAGTCCGTGGGCATCGTCGGCGCCGGCCCCTCCGGCCTCACCTGCGCCTACTACCTGGCGCGCCTCGGCTACGACGTGACCGTCTACGAGTCGCAGCCCATGGCCGGCGGCATGCTCGCCTTCGGCATTCCCGAGTATCGCCTGCCCAAGGCGATCCTCGCCAAGGAAATCCGCATGATCGAGCAGGTGGGCGTGAATATCCGCACCAGCACGGAAGTCGGCAAGGATGTCAGCTTCCGCAAACTGCGCCAGAAGCACAACGCCATCTACATCTCGGTCGGCACGCAATTCCCCAATGCGCTCGGCCTGCCCGGTGAAGATCTGCAGGGCGTCTACCACGGACTCGATTTCCTGCGCGACGTCCATCTCGGCAAGCCGGTGGACATCGGCGCCAACGTGGTGGTCATCGGCGGCGGCAGCACCGCCTTCGATGCGGCCCGCACCGCCCTGCGCCTCGGCGCGGAGAAGGTGACCGTGCTCTACCGCCGCCTGATCGAAGACATGCCCGCCGACGACCGCGAGATCAAGGAAGCCGAAGAGGAAGGCATCGAGATTCGCCAGTTGATGGCGCCCGTCGCCTTTGTCGGCAAGAAGACGGTCAGCGGCGTGCGCTGCGTGCGCATGGAGCTGCGCGGCTTCGACGGCACCGGCCGCCGTCGCCCGCGCCCGGTCGAGGGCCTGGAGTTCGTCATCTCCGCCGACACGGTCATCACCGCGATCAGCCAGCACTCCGACCTCCCCTTCGTCAGTAAGGAAGAAGTCGAACTGACGAACTGGGGCACGCTGGTCGCCGACCCCATGTCCCTGATGACCAGCCTGCGCGGCGTCTTCGCCGGCGGCGACTGCGTGCGCGGACCCGACGTGGTGATTCAGGCCATCGCCGATGGCAAGCAGGCGGCCATCTCCATCGACCGCTACCTGGGCGGCTCCGGCGTGCTCAACACCGGTGAACCGATTGAGATTCCCATGCCGACTGATGAAAAAGAAGTGGTGGAGCACGAACGCTTCCCCATGCGTTTCCGCGATCCGGAGGCGCGCCGACATTCGTTCAACGAGGTGGCCGTCGGCTTCCATAAGTTGAATGCCATTGCCGAGGCCATGCGCTGCCTGCGCTGCGATCGGCGATAGTGCCGCACGGACCACTGCGGATCGGCAGCGCCGATCCGGATGAGTGAGGTTGGATACGATGGTTACCTTGACGATTAACGGCAAGCAGATTACCGCTGAAGACGGCATGTCCGTGCTGGAGGCGGCCAAACACAATAACATCCTCATCCCCCACTTCTGCTACCTGGAAGGGGTGCACCAGATCGGCGCCTGCCGCATCTGCGTGGTGGAAATTGAGGGAGCGCGCACGCTGCAGGCCTCCTGCCTGGTGCCTGTGCGCGATGGCATGGTGGTACACACCAATACCGAGAAGGTGCGCAGCGCGCGCAAGCTGCTCTTCGAGCTGATGCTTTCCGATCATCCGCGCGACTGCTTGAGCTGCACGCGCAACCAGAACTGCGAGTTCCAGAAGCTCGGGGAATTGATTCAAATCTCCGAATTCCGCTTCGAAGGGGCGCGCTCGCGCGACCTCAAGGATCTCAGCAGCCCCTCCGTCGTGCGCGACACCGGCAAGTGCATTCTCTGCCGGCGCTGCGTCACGGTGTGCAACCAGGTGCAGGGCGTGGGCGTGTTGAACGTGCAGCGCCGCGGCTTCAAAACGCTGGTCGGCCCGGCGGACGAACTGCCGCTCAACAGCGTCAACTGCGCCTTCTGCGGCCAGTGCACCACGGTCTGCCCGGTGGGCGCCCTCGTCGAGAAGGATGCCACGAAACCGGTCTGGGAAGCCCTGCATGATCCCACCAAACGGGTCATCGTGCAAACCGCCCCGGCCATTCGCGCCGCGCTCGGCGAAGAGTTCGGCTGCGCGCCCGGCACGCTGGTCACCGGCAAGATGGCCACCGCGCTGCGCGAGATGGGGTTCGACGATGTCTTTGACACGAACTTCACCGCCGACCTGACGATCATCGAAGAAGGCCATGAATTCCTGCAACGCGCCACGGCCGCCCTCACCGGCGGACAAGCCGTGCTGCCGATGATCACCTCCTGCTCGCCCGGCTGGATCAAGTACGTCGAGCATGAGTTCCCGCAACTGCTCGGGCATCTCTCCTCCTGCAAGTCGCCGCACATGATGCTCGGCGCGCTGGCGAAAACGTTCTACGCCGAGAAGATCGGGGTCAAACCGGAAGACATTTTCGTCGTCTCGGTCATGCCCTGTACGGCGAAGAAGTACGAGATCACCCGCCCGGAGATGTTCCTCGACGGCCGTCCGACAGTCGATGCCGTGCTCACCACCCGTGAGCTGGCGCGCATGATCAAGGACGCCGGCATCGACTTCACCGCGCTGGACGACTCGGAATTCGACAATCCGCTCGGCTACTCCACCGGTGCGGCGGATATCTTCGCCAGCACCGGCGGCGTGATGGAAGCGGCGCTGCGCACGGTGTACGCCGTGGTCACCGGCCGCCCCGTGCCCTTCGACAACCTGGATATCCAGCCGGTGCGCGGCCTCTTCCAGGTGAAGGAAGCCAGCATCAAGATCGAGAACGCCAAGCCGGAGTTCTCCTTCCTGAACGGCGTCGAAGTGCGTATCGCCGTCACCAGCGGCCTCTCCGGCGCCAAAAAGCTGCTGAAGCAAATCGCCGACGGCACCAGCCCCTACCACTTCATCGAAGTGATGGGCTGCCCGGGCGGCTGCATCAGCGGCGGCGGACAACCGCGACCCACCAACCGCGCGGTGCGCGAAGCGCGCATGCAGGCGATCTACGCCGAAGATGCGGGCAAAGAAAAGCGCATGTCGCACGAGAACCCGTTCATCACCCAGTTGTACGCGGAGTTCCTCGGCGAGCCGCTCGGCCACAAGTCGCACGAACTGCTGCACACGCACTACGTGCCGCGCGGCCGCTTCAACCAGTTGCAGGACGACTCCATTGAAGCACAGATCGAGGAGCTGATCAAAAGCTGATCGCCGCGCATCCTGCTGAACGCGCAACGCCCGGGCGCCATCGCACCCGGGCGTTGTCGTCGTCTATGCCGGTCAAAGGGATGGGTCGGATCCGTAGGGGCCAGCATTCCCTCCCCCTGTCGCGGGGGGAGGTCAGGAGGGGCTCAATATTCCCTCCCCCTGTCGCAACGGGGGGAGGTAGGAGGGGGGTAATATTCCCTCCATCGCAACGGGGGGGGAGGACGCTTCCTGAAACGCGAAACGCGGACTGAATACGGGTGAGTTCGGAGAGCAAAACGTGATGAACCCTATAACCCTATAACCCTATAACCCTACAACCCTAACCCATTCACTTCGCGCCCCGCACCTCGGCGATGAATTTGCCGATAGCCGCCATCTCCGCCTGCAGGCGGCGGCGCCGCTCAGCGCAGAGTTTGGGGATGCCGTGCCCGCCGTTCATCGCTTGGCGCGCCTTCACCAGGCTCCCCACATGGCGATAAATCGCTGCCAACAATTTCGGGTCATGCTGCGCGAGCGAGGTTTGCGTCAGCGGCACGCCTTCGCGTTCCAATGCGCGCATCCGCTGTTCGATGCGCTCGGGCGTCCAGCGCTGGCCATGCACGATCTCCGCCGGATTCAGCCCGGCCGCCTCCAGCGCTTCAGGCCACGCGGCAAACCGCTTGCCGTGGAACACCGCCGCCACCAGCGGCGGGTCGAGCT
>JAGUZN010000063.1 GCA_020060775.1 Armatimonadota bacterium | reverse complement strand
GGGGGGTGGTCGGAGCGCCGGCTTCCAGCCGGTCCCCACCAGCCTGGCGCCCGTGGCTGCTGCCGGCGGTTCACCCGCAGTGCGTCATGGCAAATTCCCTCCCCCTGTCGCCACGGGGGGAGGTAGGAGGGGGGTACTCCCCTGTTGATAAGGAATGACCCCCACCCTACCCTCCCCCGCTGCCGCAGGGGAGGGGAAAAGGGCTTTCCTGAGAATTGGAACTTACCACTTGTGCGCGATTGGGGTTGCGGCGGCCGCCCTTTCCCTGGAACTTGGAACTTGGAACTTGGAACTCGTCACACCGTCGGCGCGTCATGGATGAGGCCGCGCAGATACCAGGCGTCGTCGATGCGGGTGAAGACCAGTCGCAGGCTGCGCCAGCCGTACGCGTCCTCGGCGCTGGGCGGGAAGTGGTATTCGATCACCACCGCCTCGGGATAGACCTCCGCGCCGTTGTTGCGCGTGTTGCCCTGGCCCAGGGGCTCGTTGACGCTGGTGCGCGGGGCGCGCGCGAAGTCGCGGTCGTAGATGAACCGGCGGAAATATTGCGCGCCGGTGAGGGTGAGCGGGTCGCCGGTGCCGTCCTCGGCGCCCCAGGTATATCGGCGGCGATCGCGCAGCAGATTGCTGACTTCTCGTGGGGAGAGCACGCGGTCCTGCTCGAGATCGACGAAGGCATAGGGCGAACAGCGCAGGCCCTGTTCGGGATGCACGTGACGCGCCACCCGGCGCAGATCTTTGCGCCGCAGCGCCTCGACCACCTGGGTGGCCAGCGCCTGCACCTGGGCCTGTTCGGTAGGCGGCTCGTCCGCCCGGGCCGGGAGCAGCGGGCACAGCGCGAGCAGGGTGAAGAGCGCGCACAGCGCGAGCAGAAGTGATCGCCGCATGTCAGACATCCTTTCCGATCGGTCAGCCGATGACCGGGGAGATCAGGGCCAGTATAGCATGTGGGGAATAAAAAATAAAACAGAGGAGAGCGAAAATGTCAGAAGTTAAAAAAACAGGGCTAGACGAGCCAATTCAAATTAATGGGGTAACTATACCTCTCGAAGCATCTCCCAACTATTCGATGCGTCCTGAAGACACAACCCCATCATTGATTGTGCTCCACTCTACAGGAGCAAGTTATGAGTCTGCATATAACTGGCTCCGCAATCCAGACAGTAGAGTATCTGCACACTTTCTGATTGGGCGAGACGGTACCATCGTCCAACTCGTGCCCCTTGAGAAGACGGCATGGCATGCTGGTGTGTCATCCTGGAAGGGCAAGCAGCAAGGCAACACGGTAAACCCTTTCTCCATTGGCATCGAATTAGAGCATATTGACAAAGAGAGTGGGGGCGATTGGCCTGAAGCCCAGATACAGGCTGTAACTACCCTGGTTAATGAACTTCGCAAGCGCTATGATATCTCTGCTGACAATGTCGTGGGACACAGAGATGTCGCCCCAAAGCGAAAAGTTGATCCTGACCCTGCCTTCCCATGGCAACAAATCCGACGAGAAGTAACACCAATTAGTCCACAGCCACTGAGCAAATCAGCAGCTACACAATTACCCAGTAATAACCCGTTACCAGTGCTACTACAAAACCCCGTATTAGAGGCATTAAATAAAATCTTTCAACCTTTCATTGTAATACCACCACCCTGGAGAGAGGTACCACGCACATACCCATCGGCTAAACCTACGCAGAACGAGAACAAGCGCAGGTAGCATTGCGGCCAGCGGCGGCCGCCCTTCCCTTGGAACTTGGAACCTGGAACTCGACACAGGAGGACGACCATGAACGTAACGGAACTTACCGCGCGCGTGTACCGCGATCTGGCGGAGGCGGCGGTGCAAAACGATCGCATCAGTGCCGAGGCGGTGCTGGATGCGCTGAATCAGGCCTATGTGCAGGTGGCGCGGGAAAGCTGGTGCTTCCGGCGCGAGACGAGCTTCCCGACCGAGGAGGGGGAAGCGCTGTACACGCTGCCGGAGGATGTCTTTGAACTGCGGGTGGCGCGCTGCCTGCAGGGGGGCAGTGATGCCCGCCTGACCTTCATCAGCATGGATGAACTGGATGACCTGTACCCGCGTTGGCGCAGCGCGGATGCGGGTATGCCCCGGTATTGCTACCGCTATGACGCGCGGTATTGCGGGCTGTACCCCGCACCGAGCGCGGTGGGCACGCTGATCCTGGAAGGGCATATCGTGCCGGTGAGCCAGACCTCCTCCGCCGGGCAGGTCGCGTTCCTGGCGGCGGCGGCTGATGCCCCCGAACTGCCCGAGCCGTACCATGCGCTGCTGGTGCACGGCGCGGTGGCCATCCTGCTCACCACGCTGGCCTTCGACATGGAGGGTGCATCCGCCCGCGCGCAACTGGCCCAGGCGCAGTTCTACACCTTGCTCTCCCGCCTGCGCAGCGAGGTGGTGTAGGGGAGAAGACAGGAGACAGGAGACAGAAGGGGCCGCGATGCGGCCCCTTTTTTATTGCAGATTCCAGATGGGGGTGGAGGGATCGTACGGGGACGCCGGCCGCCCTCCCCGAGCTATCCTGCCACCCCCATCGGCAACGAAACAGGGGCCGCTCACGCGGCCCCCCTTCTGTCTTCTATCTTCTCGATTCTATCTTCGCTAAATCCCGTACTTCGCGGTGAGGTAGCGGGAGACCATCGACATCTCCAGCGAGGGGAGCGCCGGCATGAAGAGCATGTACTCGGCGATGTCCATGGACGCCGTGTACTCATACGTGCCGATACAGCACTCGCGCACGCCAATGCGGAAGCGCTCGCAGGCAAAGCCCTCGCGGTAGAGGCGGCGGATGTCATCCCACGCGGTGTGCGCGGGCATCTGGTAGTCCAGCGCCTTGATCGTGCCCTTGTGCGCGCTGTCGATCATGCCGCCGAAGCGCACGTTCACGCCCACCACGTCCCAGGTGTTATGGGGGAGCGTGCTGTTCGGGAAGGTCATGGTGACGCCGTTGAGATCCTGCGCCCACGGGCCGGCTGACACCGCGCCGCCGTTGCTGGTGTACATTTCGTACCCCGCCGTATGCGCGGCGATGTCGTTGTTGACACTGGTGGACTTGGGCGCGGTGAAGGTGGGGAAGATAATTGACGCGTTCGAGGACCGGTTCCGGTAGACGGTGACGAAAGTCGCGCTGGGCGTGGTCTTCGGCCGCAGGCTGCCGGTGGCCAACCCGGCAGTGGTGAAGGCCAGCATCGGCTTGCCGTTCGCCCCATCCTTATCGAGCACCGGGGCGGTCACCGTCAGGTTGTTCCACTGGTTGGTCAGGTCGTGGTTTTTCGTGGTCAGGTCTTCCCACAGCGTCACGCTGCCGCCATCGGCCACCCCGGTGATAGCATCGGCCGCGAGCCACATGGTGAGGCCGGCTTTCGTCGGCATGATATGGCTGGTCGGCTCCCCCGCCGTGGGCAGGCGATAGGTGGAGACATGGCCGTCGGCATAGGTGCACACCACGCGGCCGCTGTGCCGGGCATCCAGGTCATCGACCGAGTAGGCGCAATTGTCGTAGGTCACCCCGATATTGCCGGAGGCCGCCGCTGCCGCGTGCTGACCATCGGCGGTGAGGATCTGCGCTTCCGGGTTGACGAATTCGCCGAGCGCCATGCTGGAGACCCCGGCGTTGTACACATAGGCGTTGGCGACTTTCTTGCCCTTGGTGGGGCACATGAGGATGTTGCGGTCGACGTTGATCTCCGGCCACACGCTGGAGGCGTCGGGGAAGGTTTCGTCGTGGTCCTGCACCCACATAAGGATGGCCACGGCGATCTGCCGCTGGTTGTTCAAGCAACTCGACTGCCGCGCTTTCTCCCGCGCTTTGGCAAACACGGGGAAGAGAATGGCGGCGAGGATAGCAATAATGGCAATGACGACGAGTAGCTCGATGAGGGTAAACCCTCGGCGGGTGATGTGCATGTGCATGCTCCTTTTCACAAAGATAGGAATGCGTCTCCGCATGGGCAGTATCCCGCGTACAGCCGTGACCGTCAAGGGGTTCACGGTATCGAGTTCTGAAACATGTTTCGGAACCGACCGTTCCCTCCACACGACCGTCGCTGGACACTAATGCGGTTAAGACAATTTATTATACCGGTGAACTACCTTATGGTCAATACAATTCTTCTATCACGCATCCCCGGTAGGGATGGCGCAACGGGAGAAGGAAGCCTCCTTCGCTACTGTTACGGCGGGTAAGTCTGGCCTCCCCCCGTTGGAGGGACATATGCCAGTACGCTTCACTGGTGCACCACCGGCAACATCCATGAGTGCTGGTATGTTAGGGCCGGCGAGACGCCGGCGATCCGACCGGGATACGGACGCGCCCCCCTCGCGGAGAGAACAGGATGATGCAGGCGCATCACCAGGCGTCGTGTTGGCGCACGATATTCTTGGATCGTCACCGCGGCACGCCACAGCGGGCATGCCCGAAGGACCGCACGGTGGGTTCGCGGGCGGCGGGCGGCGGCCAGCGACGACCGCCCTCCCATGCGACCCCTCACCACCATCTGGAATTTGCCACCTGGAATCTACAACGAAAAAAGGGGCCGCTTGTGCGGCCCCCTTCTGTCTTCGATCTTCGATCTTCTCGCTCAGATCCCGTACTTGCGCTTGAGGTAGTTCTCGGCAAGCTGGCGCTCCAGGTCGGAGATGGCCGGAGTGTAGACGAGCATCTCGGAGATGGCGATGTCGCCGGCGGAATCGGCACTGCAGCAGTAGCGTCCGCCCACGCGGGCCTGCACCATGTTGATCGGCGCGGAGGCGCCGGACTGCGAGGTGGTAAACCCACCGCCGCCAGCCGGCAGGTAGACCTGCGACATGCCCATATTGGTGCCGTTCATGAACTGGCGCGAAGTGTAGTTCTTCGTGCTGACATCCAGCGCGCCCACCACATAGCCGGTGACGGACGAGCCGCCATTCCAGTAGGCGTTGATGCCGCACCAGGTGGTCTGGAAGCCATACATGCGCATACTGTTCGCCGTGGCGCCGTCATTGTAGCCCATCCAGCTAATGCCATTGGTGTAGTCGTTGACGTTGCCGGTATTGGTGGAGAAGATGCCGCCGTAGGAGCCGGCGACCGGGCCGGTGAAGACGCTGACGGCGGTGAAGCTGTCAGCGACGGCGAATTTGGGCTGGAAGCTGTAGTTGCGCAGGTTCTGCCCGCCCATGGCAAAGCGCACGGCCGGCAGGCCTTTGCTGCCCGCCGCATTGGCCACGAAGACGGGCAGGCCGCTGGTGGCGCTGCTCTTCATGTGGTTGCCCTTGCTGCTGTAATCCTGCCACTCGTTGACCGTGTCGCCATCGGCCTTGCCGCTGAAGCTATCCGCGCGCACCCAGAGCACCAGGCTGCCGCGCACCGGTAATTTCTCCGGCGAGGTGGACATGATGTCCACATGGCCGTCGGCGAAGGTGCAGACGAATTTGTTGCTGTGGCGGGCATCGACGTCATCGATGGTGTAGGCCACGTTGTCGTAGGTGGCGGGCACGAACTGGCTCACCGCCGCGGTGGCGGCATGCTGGCCGTCCATGGTGAGCAGCGTGCTGGCGGGCTCCACCAGCTCGCCCAACGCCAGACTGGAAACGCCGCTGTTGTAGACATAGGCGTTGGCGACCTTTTTCCCCTTGGTGGGGCACATCAGGATGTTGCGGTCCACGTTGATCCCCGGCCAGATGTTGGATTCATCAGGCAGGATCTCGTCGTAGTCCTGAGCGTACATGAGGATCGCCACGGCGATCTGCCGCTGATTGTTCAGACAGCTCGATTGCCGGGCCTTCTCACGGGCCTTGGCAAAGACGGGGAAGAGAATCGCCGCCAGGATAGCAATGATGGCGATTACTACGAGTAACTCAATCAACGTGAAGCCGCGTTGACGTACCGAATGCATGGATGGCCTCCTTTTGCCGGCCGATCATCGGCCGTTTATTTTATCGGTATTATACAGTAGTGGGGCAGGGATCGATTGTCAAGGGACCGGGCGATTCTTAACCAATGAAACGCGTTCCATGGCGAGAACTATTGGTGGGTATCTCGTAGGGTGATCCGGGCGACGCGGCGGCCAGCGATGATAGGCCGTTCACTCCCCCCTCCCCTGTGAGCGCAAGTGCCACGGAGGGAGGGAATGCGCCTCGCGAGACGCCAAACGCGGACTGAAGACGGCACCACGTCACGCCCCATGACAACCAGAAACTCGAAACCAGAAACTAGCGGTAGCGGGTCGTCACGTTGTGCCTTGTTCTCCGACCTCTAGCTGGCTGAGTCCGCGTATGGCGTATGGCGTTTCGCGTTTCGCGCTTGGGGCAGCGTCTTCCCTTCCCCTATCGCAATGAGGGAGGGTAGGGCCGCAGGCTATGAGCGAACGCAGTGAGTCGAACAGTAGGGGTCATTCCTTGTCCCTGCATCCCACCGGGATGCCAGCCACTATTTCGCCCTTACAGGGCTTCACGATTGATGGCATGTACCTGACCCAGGGCGTTGCCCTGGGCTAGCACATTCGAGCCCTTCAGGCTCGGGAATAAGGAGTACCCTCCTCCTACCTCCCCCCGTTCCGTTCGACTGTGCTCACGGTCTTCGTGCGACAGGGGGAGGGAATGGCCGATCACCGCTGACCTTGCCAGGCAAGATACAACGTGACGACCCGCTACAACTAGAAACCAGGAACTCCCCCCCTACACGGGGGTGGCCCCCACCTGGCGCACGTCCATGAAGCAGCCCTGCTCGGCGGAGGCTTTGGCCGCCAGGCAGGTGTAGGCGCTCTGGATGCCCGCCTCGATGGGGGTGATGGAGGTGGTCTCCTCGCCGCGGATGAGGCCGAGGAAGTTCTGCGCCAGCACATGGTCGCCGCCGAAGTGCCCCATCCCCTCGCCGGCCGTGGTGTCATCGGTGAACGGCTGGTGATGCCGCACGTAGCGCGCCGTATTGCGATACCAGTCAAAGCTGAGCGTGCCGTCGTAGCCGGTGATGGTGGCGCCGCGCTGCGCCGCGTCGCGGCGGGCGAAGAAGACCTGGGTGTACACGCCCTGCGCGCCGTTGGCGAACTGCAGCAGGGCGCTGGAGGCGTCCTCATTCATCCCCGTCTCCGGGGTGCCGATATCCTCGCCGAAGGGGCAGAGGTGGTCGCCGTCCTCCCAGTAGCCGTTCTGGTGCGCGTGGCGATAGCCCGGGCTTTCCGGGCAGGTGCGCGCGCGGTCGCACTGCACGCAGGTGAGGCCGGCGGGGCGGTCGCCGCCGAAGACGCGGCCGTACAGCCCCATGGCCGCCACGCGCACGATGGGCGCATCCAGCAGGTAGCTCATGTAGTCGAGGTCGTGCGTCGCCTTCTGCAGGAACAGCCCCTGGGTGACGGCAAAGTTGCGGTAGAAGCACTCGAAGTAGGTGACGCCGTAGGTGACGTAGTTCACCCCCAGAATATGCTCGGGGCGGCCGATGGCCCCCGCGGCGATGCGCGCGCGGGTGAAGGTGCACAGCGGCGACACGCGCAGCGGGAAACTCACCACCACCGGGCAGCGGCTGCCCTCGAACGCCGCCTCCAGCGCCGTCGCCTGTTCCAGGGAATTGGCGACCGGCTTTTCCAAAAAGAGCGGCAGGTCATACTTCGCCGCCTCGATGGCATAGGGCGTGTGCAGATCGCAGCGCGTGCCGATCACCAGCGCGTCCAGCTTCGCCTTGCCAACCATCTCATCCAGCGTGGGGTAAAAGACCACCCCCTCGCGATCCTGCTCGGGCAGGCGCGCCCGTGCCCCCGCCTCATCCGGATCCACCATCGCCACCACGCGCAACGCCGGATCCAGCGGCCGCATGGTGTGATTGATGACCGAACTGACACGTCCCCCGTGTCCCACGACGCCGATACGCACGAATACACCCTCCCCTGCCCGCCTGTGCGGGAAATACAAACCCTCTCAGAATTCTCGCAACCGCTCGCATTTCCTGCCGAAAGGTGGATAGTGATTCGTGTGCATTCCTACAGGAGGCATAAATAAGGAAGACCCCCACTGTTCGATTCACTGCGTTCGCTCACAGCCTACGGCCCTGCCCTCCCCCATTACGACAGGGGAGGGGAATGCGCCAACCGCCAAACGCGGATCTGGTAAAGAAGCGGTGGGAGAACACGGCACCACGTGACGACCCACTACCTGTAATCTGTAATCAACAAGGGGGCTGCCGCCGCAGCCCCCTTCTGTCTTCTGGCTCCTGTCTCCTGTCTTCTCTCCCTAGCGCCAGACGTTGTTGCCCTTGCTGCTGGAGCGGGACTTGCCGGCGATATCCAGCGAGGATTCCGAGGTGGTGGTGATGGTCATTTCCAGGCTGCCGGCTTCCTCGTGGGTGGCGGTAAGGCGCAGGGTTTCGGTATCGCGGCGGCGCAGGTCGAGCAGGGTGGCCAGATCCACCACGCGTTCGCCTTCCCAGGTTTCGCTCTGCACGCGAATGCGCAGCGATTCGTCCGCGGGCGCGTCGTCATTGAACAGGCGGTCGACCACGCGGTCCAGCGTACGGGGGTTGGTCTTCATGGTGTAGCGCAGGCGCACGGCGGGGCGCCCGGCGACGGTGGTGCGCTCGACCAGTTTGGTGGTCACGGCGTAGGTGATCAGATCATTGGTGGGAAAGAGGATCTCCATGTTGCCCGTCCACGTGGCGCCGATGTTGGCGGTGCGCCCGCACAGCGCGCCCTTCTCCGCCTCCCACACACTGCGCAGGGTGGTCATCAGCTTGGCGGCGCTGGGCACGTCGTCGGGGGTGAGTTCGCGGCTCTTCGCCACGAGCCCCTCCACGCCGCGCACGCCCTGCAGTTTACCCTGCCGGTCGAGGTCGTAGCTGACCGGCACATCGAGTTCGCGCAGATCGCTGGGTTCGGGGTCGGTGCGCTCGCCGTCTTCCGTCTGGCGCACGCTGGTAAGGATGCCGGTATAGCGATAGCCCGACTTGATCTTCTCGATGGTCACCCGGCCGCTGCGGCGCGTTTCGGTGACCTGGCTGTTCTCCATGCCGATCTGGGGCACGCGCATGGTCATGCGGGTGGTGACCGTCTCAGTTTCAATACTGGAGAAGGCATCCGGCGGGGCAAAGGCCAGGGTGATGGTGTTGGCATCCGCCGCCGACCAGCCCCGCGTGCCGTGCGCCAGCATCAGCAGCACCAGCAGCAGCGTGAGGCGTCCGAGCAACGTGCATACGCGCATGCGAGTATCTCCTTTCACGTACTTCTTCTCTTCGCCGCGCCGGGGGTTCCGCCTTTTTGGATTGCCGAGTTCCAGGTTCCAAGTTCCAGGTTCCAAGTTCCAAGGGGTGAAGGTCCGTCCGTCGGGCGCGGTCGCCGTCCCGCGCCGGCACTCCCGCGCTGGCATGCGTGCCCGACAACATAGCGCCGGCTTCGACCTTGCACCACGCCATTCCCTCCTCCTGCCGCAGCGGGGGGAGGTCAGGAGGGGGGTATTCCGCTGTGGTGTAATGATGTGATAAGGAACACCCCCACCCTACCCTCCCCCGTTGCGACAGGGGAGGGGAACAGGGCGGAGCGGAGATACGTTGCCGGTTGCGTGTTGTCGGTCATGGTTCCTGGATCGTCACCGCGGAACGCCCGTAGTAATGTATGTAGCCCCCACACTTTCACACTTCCCCCCTCACGCCGCTTTGCGCTGCTCGGGCGGGGGCGGGGCGTCGAGCACGTGGGCGAATTGCGTGCGGTAGAGGTGGGCGTATTCGCCGTCCTGCGCGAGGAGCTCGGCGTGGGAGCCGCGCTCGATGATGCGGCCGGCGCGCAGCACCAGGATGAGGTCGGAGGCGAGCACCGTGCTGAGGCGGTGGGCGATGACGAAGGTGGTGCGATCGCGGCGGAGATGGGCCATCGCCTGCTGAATTTGCGCCTCCGCCTCGGAGTCGAGCGAGGAGGTGGCCTCGTCGAAGATGAGGATGCGCGGATTGCGCAGCAGCGCGCGGGCGATGGCCAGCCGCTGGCGCTGCCCGCCGGAGAGTTTTACCCCATCCTCGCCGATGTGCGAATCATACCCCTGCGGCAGGTGGGTGATGAAGGCGTGGGCGTTGGCCTCCAGCGCGGCGCGCACCACGTCGTCGTCGCTCGCGTCGGGGGTGCCGTAGCGGATATTCTCGCGCACCGTGCCGTTCATCAGGATCGTTTCCTGGGTGACGATGCCCAGTTGGCGGCGCAGGCTGCGCAGGTCGAGGTCGGTGAGATCGCGGCCGTCGATGCGCACGGCGCCGTCGTCAGGCAGGTACAAGCCGAGGATGAGATGGATGAGCGTGCTTTTGCCCGCGCCGCTGG
>JAGUZN010000335.1 GCA_020060775.1 Armatimonadota bacterium | reverse complement strand
TGGTGAAGTTAGGCATGCCATCCGGATTACCGAAGACACTGCGGAGAAATGTGGTGGTGACATAGTAGTCACTGCCGATCTTCTCTAAGCCAATCCCGAGGGGGATCTTCGTGTTGCGATTGATGACCACCACCATTGTCTCGCGGGCAATGGGGACGGCAGGGCCTTTCGGTTTTTCGCCATCGGCGCTGATCCACACATAGTGCCGGCCGCGCCGGGCAGTGCGCGCCGGGCCATGCCAGGCGCGAGTGAAGGGGGTGCCGGTCTTCACGCTCCAGGCCTTGGCCGCGGCTTCCAGCAGCAGTCGCCCGCAACTCTCGCCGCCGATGGTGAAGGGGGTGGTGTCGGGATTGGCGATCATGGGGAACTCGCGCACACCGCCAATGGGATTATTCAAGAACCCCATCATCTGCGACTGGTAGAAAGCCCGGCTGTATTTGTCGGATAGTTTTCGGATTTCCGCTCGCTTGCTGACGAACGGTGCTACCCCCGCATGCCCATCGGCGTACCCGACCATAATGACTCGGGCGTGGCGAAAGGCCGGGGACACTGTCGGCGATTCCCGCAGCGGCGCGCCGAAGATAAGTCCCCCGCCCTCCGACCAGGGGCGGGCGGGGCCGGCATCACAGAATACGCCGACCTCGGTGGGCGTCAGCACCTGTCCCTCGGAGATCCCGTTGCCATTCGCGTCGATGAACAGGCCATTGTAGCCGTAACTGATGGGTTCTTCTTCTACCTTTGCGGGATCGCTAGGGCAGTAATACATTCTGCGGCTACCCACGTACGTCTCGGTATCGGCATGCCAGTTCTTTCCTGGAAAGTGGTTATCATGATCCTGCATGTACATTTGTATGGCAGTAGAAATCTGCCGGACATTGGAGAGACACTGGGTGCGTCGTGCTTGCCCTCCATGATGTCGTGGCGGAGCGAAGATTGCCCAGAGAACAAACAGCACAAACACCACCAGCACCACTTCCCACGCCGTTAAGCCTGTGAACCTGTTCATACCTTTCATCGCCATCCTCCTTTCGCGACACGTGCGCAGATCCGGCCAGCCGTGACGGTACTCGACGCGCGAGTCCGCAGCGGCATGATGTCCGGGCGCAAGATAGCTTCCGTACGTTATGAGCGATGCCCGGGATGAAAGGCGCTGGGATGGGTTGGCGTGATGCGGTGAACGATAATCGGGGATGGGATACGCCGAAGCCGAGATGTATAGGTGGTGAGGAAAGAACCCATGAGGCAGGCGCAGGCAATCACGCATGAGAGCAGCAAAAATATGAAATCCAATCCTGTTCGATCCATCGCTCTCCTCCCGGTATGGGCCGGTGATTGCTACCAGGGATATTCCGTTCCCACTCAGAGTTTACTCATCGCCTGTTTAAGGCAGGGTTATGAGAACTTTAACGTTTTGTTATAATCGAGCGTAAACCCCCATGTTGGTGGGGGTACTTCACCGGAATAATTGGATGTGTTGACGCATCAGCAAGCGTTAATTTCTCATGGCATGCGGTGTGAAACCGTGCCGGCAAGCGTATAATAGAGATGTGACGACATCCATCCTGCAGGAGCGACCGATCACGTGGCGGGAGGCCGTGCTGCCGTATGCACTGGCAGGCGTCAACTTGCTGGCGCCGGTGATGGCCGCCCACCAATTGGGGTTGCTACCGCCGGCGGTCTACCTGACGGCGCTGGGGCTCATTCTGCTCGGTCTGCCGGCGAGCATCTTTTTCCGCCAACTCCAGGTCAACCGCCTCACGCTGAACATTCTGGTCACCATTCCGCTGGTCGTTATCACGTGGGTCATCATCCGCGGCGACCCGGGACTGCAGCAGGATTGGTCAGGATCGCTCGTTGCGCTGTTGAGCAGCCGCATCATGCCGGCGGCCTTCACCCTGCTGCACGTGCTGGTGCTGCTCTCAGCAGGACGCGCGTTCGTGCTGGTGAGCGCGCGCGACCTCAGCCAGTCGCCGCTGCCGGGCTTCACGATGATGCTGGTGACAGTGGTGGTAGGCCAATGGCGAGGGGTCACTCCACAGATTTATCTGCACCTGTTGTTGCTGCTGGCGACCTCGCTGTACCTGGTCAGCCTGCATTTCACCCAGGGCTGGCTCACTATTCATCCTCCCGTGCGCCTGCAGCGCCGGATTCTCGAGTGGGTCATCCCGGTGTGCATTGTCCTCTTCGCGGTGGCCTGGTGGCTCGGGATGCGGTTGCAGTCATTCAATATGTATTCGCTGGCTTCACGGATGCAGTCGGTGAACAATATGAACATCAAACTGCCCGATTTCCTCGCGCGGCCGGGGGTGCGGCTGGAAGAGACGATCGACCTGCGCGCGGGCGGATGGGAATCGGGGCGGCGACTGGTGATGACGGTGACCGTGGACGACCGTCCCGGCGCCTCCTCACTCCTCTGGCGCGGCGCCACCTATGGCACCTACACCAATGGACGCTGGAGCATGAAGCCGTCGACGGCTGTGCGACTGTATCCCAATTCATCGACCGGCATCCTCACCCTGGATCCCCGGGAAGCTAAATGGAGTGATCCGGGCATCCGGGCGGGCATCGACGAAGGCCTGATCACTGCGGAGGACGATGCCTATTTCATCAATCAGACCTTCGACCTGCGCGCGCTGGCGCCGGAAGCTGATGCGCCGGTGTATGCTGCATTTCAACCGGTGCTTATACAACCGCAACACGGAGCCATGCACGATGCGCTGGTGCGGCGGGACGGCAATCTGGCGGTGTCACTGGAGGCGACACGTTCACTTACCTATGCGGTCGTTTCACTGGTCAAACCGCAGCCACGGGATTTCCGCCTGCAGCAGAATCCACAGCTCACACCGGAAGAACTGGCCTGGTATCTGCAGTTGCCGGGCGAGACGCATTCCCCGTCGATCTCCCCCACCCTGCGCACGCGCATGGCCCAGTATCGCCAGGCGCAGGAAGCTGGTCGACCTTTCGATGCTGCGGCCTACTGGGCGCACTCCCCGCAGTCATCTGCCACGCAGGATGCGCATCGCATCTGGCAGTTGGCATCCTCCATCCTGCAGGAGCGTCAGCGCAAGCTGAATGCGCTGGAACGCGTGCAACAGTTGTCGGCCTACCTCGCGCGCGAATACCGCTACACGCTGAAGCCGGCGCCGACGCCGAAAGATATCGACCCTACGGTGGCATTTCTACAGCGGAAGACCGGGTTTTGCGTCCATTTCAGCGGGGCGATGGTGATGCTCTGCCGCAGTGCAGGCATCCCGGCGCGGATGGTCTCCGGCTTTGCCACGGGAGAACGTCAGGAGGTTGGCGGTGCACCGGGCAAAGCGGTGTACCATGTGCTGGCGAACCATGCCCACGCCTGGGTGGAAGTGTACCTGCCGCATTACGGCTGGTACACCCTCGACCCCACCGCGGGTGCCACACGCCTGGACGCTCCCGATGCGGCGAGCGGCTGGAGCCTCGGCGCGATTGCCACCCGCCTCCGCACTGCGCTGGACACCTTCGCCGATCGCCTGCGACACGATCCCTTGTTCCGGCTGACGGTGGGCGGCGTGGTGCTGGCGTTGCTGGCGTTGGTCCTCATCATCCTCTATCTGCGCCGGGATGTGCCGCCGACGCTGCCGGACAGACCACTGACGCCGCAGGAAGCGCAACGCATCGTGGCTTCCTCCTATCAGCGCATGCACCGCTGGCTGCGGCGCTGGGGGGTGATGAAGCCGGTCGGGTTGACGGCCAGCGAATTTGCCGTGGCATTACTGGCGCTGACCCCGTGCATGGGCGCTCACGTCCACGACCTCACTTCCCTCTACATCCAGATGACCTACGGGGGGCGGCCGGCAACCGATGCCGATGCGCGTGCGGCGATTGCCCTCCTCCACCACCTCAGGGAGGCGGCGCGCCACGAGTGCCGGCACCTGCACAATCCTGTCGTGGAGGCGGTGGGGTAACAGGCCGTGGTCTCTGCAATCCGTAATCGCACGGGAAGTATCAACAACACTCACATTGTCCCAAACTGTACAGGTCGAGACTTTAACGCCCATCGTTGCACGAGAAGGCGGCGTGAACTGATCGCATTAGGCGCTATCATAGATGATATTTGCCCAGAAGCCATGGGAGTTCACCTGTGAAGCATATCGACCCCGTACATCAGTCACGCATACTGATTGTGGATGATGAGGAGGCTAATACCCTGTTGTTGGAGCGCATCCTGCAGCGCTCGGGGTACGAACAGATCCACAGCACCAATGATGCGCGTGAAGTGCTGCATCTATTCGCGCGCTATCAACCCGACCTGGTGCTGCTCGACCTGATGATGCCGTTTGTGAGCGGCTTTGAGATTCTGGAGATGATCCAGCAGATCATACCCCGGGGGACTTTTCTACCCGTGCTCATTCTCACCGCGGATTTGAATCCCGAGACCAAACAGCGCGCCCTCTCGATGGGGGCGAAAGACTTCCTGACCAAACCGTTCGATATGACGGAGGTCATGCTTCGCGTGCAGAACCTGCTGGAAACACGTTCTTTGCACCGCATGCTGCTCTACCAGAAGGAGACGTTGGAAGAGATGGTGCTCAGCCGCACCCACGAAGTGGAGGAGGCACGGCTGGAGACGCTGGAGCGCCTGGCGCGTGCGGCGGAATATCGCGATGACGATACCGGTGAGCATACGCAGCGCGTGGGGATCAACTGCGCGCTGATTGCGCGCGAGTTAGGATTGCCTGAAGAGCATATCGATATCATCCGGCAGGCCGCCCCGCTGCACGACGTGGGCAAGATTGGCATCCATGACAACATCCTGCTGAAGCCGGCGCGCCTCACCCCGGAAGAGTTCGCGGAGATGAAGACGCATACGATGATCGGCGCCACGATCCTTTCCGGCAGTCGCTACTCCGTGCTCAAGACCGGCGAAATGATTGCCCGCAGCCATCACGAACGCTGGGACGGCAGCGGATACCCCGACGGCACGTCCGGCGAAGCGATCCCGATTGAGGCGCGCATCGTCACCGTTGTCGATATTTTCGATGCGCTCATTCATGACCGCCCATATAAAACCGCCTGGCCGGTTGCGGAGGCCGTCGCTGAATTGGAGTGCATCGCCGGTACGCATTGTGATCCTGAAATCATTCGAGCATTTGTCGCGGTGTATCAGCGCAAGCAGATTCTCGCGTAACCGTGCAGCCTCGCCACACGCACGTCTATTTTGTAACCCTCCATTCCACCGATGCCGGTGGATAATGAGCACAAGAGCGATTCGCGTGTTTCTGCGAGGTTGAGATGAGATTTCGTGATCGGCGGGATGCCGGCCAGCAGCTTGCGCAGGTGCTCGAGCCGTACCGCCATACTGACAGCGTGGTGTTCGCGCTGCCGCGCGGCGGCGTCGTGCTCGGTGTAGAAATCGCCAAGGCACTACACCTTCCCCTCGACCTGGTGATCCCGCGCAAGATCGGGCATCCGTTCAATCCGGAGTATGCCATTTGCGCCACCTCGGAAGGCGGCCAGTTAATCTGCAACGAGTTTGAGCGCACGCACGTCGATCCCCAGTGGCTGGAGGGTGCGGCCGCCCGGGAGCGCGAGGAAGCAGCGCGAAGACGCCAGCGGTATCTGCACGGCAGACCTCCAATCCCGTTGGAAGGGAAGACCGCCATCCTGGTTGACGACGGCATTGCCACCGGGCTGACCATGCGGGCCGCGCTGGCTGATGTGCAACAGCGCCACCCCAACAAGGTCGTCATCGCCGTGCCCATCATCCCGCCCGAGACTGCGGCATTGTTGCGTTCCGAGGGGGCGGAGGTCGCGGCCGTCGATATTCCGGAAATATTCCTCGGCGCGGTTGGCGCGTACTACGACGATTTTCGCCAGGTCACCGATGAGGAAGTGATCACCCTGCTGCGCGAAGATCCTCTCCTCTTTGCCCAGCCTGCCTACCGCCCCCTGGCAAATACCTTGACGCGCGCGGGCGCACTCACGCTCGGTGAAGTCACGACCGAACGCTTCCCCAATGGGGAATTATACGTGTCGGTCAGCACGCCGGTGCGCGGTCTGCCGAGCCTGCTGCTCGGCGCCAACATGCCGCCGGACGAGCACCTCCTCTCCCTGCTGTTGGTGTGTCACACGTTGAAGAAGGAGGGCGCGGCGCGCGTGACGGCGCTGCTGCCGTACCTGGCGTACACACGCCAGGATGATGATGCCGCGGGGCAGAGCATGGCCGCCGCCTGGCTCGGGCAGATCTTTCAGGCGTCCGGCATCGATGCGGTGATCACCATCGATATCCATAGCGAGGAAGCGCGCACGCTTATGCCCATGCGGGTCACCTCGCTGTCTCCGGCTTCCCTTTTTGCCGAGGTGATCAGGGATAATGGGTGGCGTGATGCGAGTGTGGTGGCGCCGGATGAAGGCGCGCTGGCACGCAGTGAGGCCGTACGCCATGCGGCCGGCATCGATACTCCGCTCATCCATTGTGTGAAGGTGCGCACGCCGCAGGGCGTGTCGTCAGCGTTGCAGGGCACGCCGCAGCCGCGCGCGGTGATTGTGGACGATATGCTGGACACCGGCGGCACTTTGCTGGCCTGCTGCCGAGAGTTGCGTCAGGCCGGCGCTGAAGAGATACGCATCATGGTCACCCACGGACTGTTCACCGGCGAGCGCTGGCAGCAGCTATGGGAACACGGCGTGACGCGGATTTACTGCACCGACAGCGTCCCACAGGCCTGCCGGATGTCCGATGATCGCATTGTCGTGATATCGGTGCAGCCGCTTATTGCTCAGGAATTGCGAACAGCGCGCGCCGCATAGCCAAAAGGTACAGGAGGTTCTCATCGTGAGTGCTGAATCACAGGTCATACCCGTCGACATGACGCTGGGTCCGGTGACATTGCCGGGCAGCCTGGGCGTGCCGGATGGCGCGCGCGGCATCGTGGTGTTTGCGCATGGCAGCGGCAGCAGCCGGTTGAGCCCGCGCAACACGTATGTCGCCGATGTACTGCGCAGTCACCGCATCGGCACCTTTCTCTTCGATCTGCTGACCGAGGAGGAAGATGCCGTTTACGAAACGCGCTTCAATATCCGGTTGTTGTCCGAACGTCTGGTCGATGCCACCCGCTGGCTGATGCGGCGCCCGGAGGCCGCTGACCTCCCCCTCGGCTATTTCGGCGCGAGCACCGGGTCGGCAGCGGCGCTATATGCGGCGGCGACACTCGGTGGCGACACGATCAAAGCCGTGGTCTCGCGCGGTGGACGTCCGGATCTGGCTCTCGACGCCCTGCCCAACGTACAGTCCCCCACCCTGCTCATCATCGGCGGGCATGATCTGGAAGTGATCGGACTCAATCGCACCGCCTACGACTTCCTCACCGCGCCGAAGCGGTTGGTCACCATTCCCGGGGCGACGCATTTATTTGAGGAGCCGGGCGCGCTGGAGGAAGTCGCCCAGGTCGCCGCCGAATGGTTTACGCAGTACCTGACGCATCGACGAGG
This sequence comes from Armatimonadota bacterium, assembly GCA_020060775.1. Lineage (GTDB taxonomy): Bacteria > Armatimonadota > Hebobacteria > CAIYQO01 > CAIYQO01 > JAGUZN01. Next base: position 34,700 of record JAGUZN010000335.1, on the reverse strand, counting down.
GATGGCCGCATGACGGCAGAAGACGAACAGGATGGCCTGTATGCCGGATTCGCCCGGCGTGAATTGCCCGATCTGTTTGCCGAGGAAGGGCGCGCATTAAAGGCTGATGAGGCGCTGGCATTGCTCGCGGAGAAGATTCGGGTGTGCCGCAATTGCGGACTCGCCTTGAGCCGTCGCCAGGCCGTGCCCGGCGAAGGTAATGCGCAGGCCGCCATCATGTTCGTCGGCGAAGCCCCCGGCGCGATGGAAGACAAAACCGGCCGCCCCTTTGTCGGTCCATCGGGGAAGTTTCTCGACAGCATGCTCGCCGATATTGGGCTGGCGCGCGCTGATGTGTTCATCGCCAACGTGAATCGCTGCCGCCCCCCGGAGAACCGCAATCCGTCCGCGCAGGAGGTGGAGGCATGCAGCCCCTGGCTGCGCGCGCAAATCCAGGTCATCCAGCCGAAGGTGGTCTGCCCGCTGGGGCGCTTTGCGCTGGAAATGCTGGTGGATCCGCATTTGCAGATCAGCAAGGTGCACGGACAGTCGTTCGAGCGGCATGGCATCCTGTTCGTGCCGCTCTACCACCCCGCCGCGGCGTTGCACCGGCAGGATCTGCGGCAGACGCTGATCAACGACATGCACGCGTTGCGCGACCTGCTGCACTCGCGCGGACTGCTCGATTAATCACCGATTGTGGTCGAAGTCAGGTTCACAACGACAGGCGCACCCACCGGTACTGGCCCGGGGCATTAGGATCGGAACGCAGCACGAACGAGGTGCCCGTCTCCGAATCGAGCAGTAGTACGAGCGGCGCCTGCTGCTGTGGTGCGGGAACGGCAATGATTTGCCAGCGTGGCAAGATCACATACGACCCGTAAGGTGTGGCCGGTGTTCCTAATCCCGGCGTCGCATACGGTTGCTGAGTCGCGCGCGTATCCTGCGCCTCTACGCGGGACAACGTGATGAAGCCGGCGAGCAGCCCCAGCCCGAAGCAGACAACTGCCATTGTGGCAAGTAACAGATGTCGTCTCATTCCCCTGCACCTCGCTATTGCGTACTGGCACGGGCAGAGCGCAGTGTCGTTCTCGCCCCTGCCAGTCCCAGTATAGCACCGGACAAATGTGGTACAATGACCAAAGCGCACCCCTTGTCGTTTCCCCCTGCGCATTGTGCAGTTCCATGATGGAGGTCTCATGCAGCATGTCTGAGTATCCAAACCAACCTGGCGAGGGCAATGCGCGCTCCCGCCGTGGCGTTTCCTGGTGGACTGTGGTCTTCGCTATCGCGTTCGGCGCGTGCCTGGGCGGCGCGGCATGGTGGCTTGAACAACAGCGTGCCCCATCGCTGCCTGACGCCATCCTGCCATCGTCTCCATCAACCGCTGTCACGGAAACACCGGACACCGAGGCTGCGCTGCCGTCGGTGGACCCGACGACCGGCCTCACGGCGGATGCGATTGCCCGCATGCCATTGATGACCTTTGTCGCCCGCCACACCGTGCGCAGTCGAGATGATTCGGAAGCCGGCCTTGATGAAGCGCATGCCGTGTTTGCCCGCTATGTGCAGCACGCCAACGATCGCCGCGCACAGGATCTCTCGCCCGAACACCGGCAGCTATTTTTGGAGACGCGTGTCACGCTGCAGCAGTGGGATACCGCGATGCTCGACCTCGGCGCCGCCGCGAATGGCGGGGGAACGCTGTACGCGCATGCGCGCATCCGTGATGCGGCACTGATCGAGGCCTTATTGAGCGAGGTCGTCGCGACTCTGCTGCCGCCCACGCCAACAGACGCGCATGCGCGTGCGGCCGCCATGCGCGTGATGGAGGAGATCCAACGCGAGGTGATGGAGTTGGCGCGTGTACACCCCGCCGAGAATCCGCAGCAGTACCGGCTGATGTACTCGGCCTTGCGTGATGAACTGCGCCCGCTGCGTTCCCTGGTACAACGCTTGCCGGACCGTGCCGCACTACAGGTTGCCGAATATGCGCGCGACCTGTTCAGCTACCTTGGGAATTAGGCTGCGTCGATATTTCTCCCCGCGTCGGTGACGGCGCGCACCTCGTCAAAGAACGGGGTGGAACCGCGCTCGACACAGGCGGCCGCGTAGAGGTACATGGCGGCCGACCACGTTTGCCAATCCTGCCCCTGCGCCGTGCCATCCTGGGCGCGAACCCACTCGTTGAAGCCGTAGGCCAGCGAGGTATCCTGCGCCAGCGTGATGACGCGCGTCAGTTCGAGCAGGGCGTTCTCCGCCAGTTCGTTGCGCCCGGCTGCCTGCAGCGCCGCGATATAAAACCCGCAGATGAACGGCCAGATGCCGCCGTTATGATACTCGCCGGGACGGTTCAGGCGTTCGTAGCGCGGCAGCCAGTCAGGATCGTCCGGCAGAATGAACGGGAAGAGGTTGGGCGGAAGCCCCACGGCCAGTATTCCGCGCTCACGCATGGCGGCACATTCCGTTTCGACCCAGGTGATGATGCGTTGTGCACGCTCAGGCGCGGCAATGCCGCAGAGGATGGCCAGACTGTTGCCTAATAGATCAAAGCGCTCACTGCTGAACACCTTGTAGGACCATAATGGGTAGTACGGCTTATCAGACGACACCAGATGCTGGTGAATAAAGCGGTACTGGCGCTCTTGTGTGATGGCGAGATCGCCGATCTGCAGGCGCAGCAGGGCGGCGCGCCCGTGCTGACGGAACAGGCGCAGGTAGGCATAGACCACGGTATTGACGAACAACCCGTGCCCGAGCACCCACTGCTCATCGCGCCAGTCACTGGTCGGCAATTGCCCCACCATGACGCGATCGCCCGGCGTCTGGTACTCCATCCAGGTGAGCGAGCGTTCCGCCGCCTCCTCCAGGAAGTCGTGTTCGCCCGTCACCCGGCGATAGATGGCCAGCGCCATGAGAAAGAGCGGCGTGGTATCGCTGGCCCCCACATCGTCAGGATCGTGGATCAACGACGGGATATGCCCATGCGGTGTTTGATGACTGGCGGCGGTGAGCAACACGCGTCGCACGAGCGCGCGCAGTTCCTCGTTCTCCGATGCGAGCATGCCGAGCGATGAGATCATCAGGTCGCGCGTGTAGGGTTCGGGATACCCCCACCCCGCCGTGCGCGGCAACCCGCCATACGGGCCATGCGCGTTATTGAGCAATACCTCCAGGGCTGCCTGTTGTGCGTTAACAACCGGTGCGAATCGTGCTGCGTCCTTCATGCCCTTTCACCTGTTTTCACCTCAAAATGCTCATCACGGCGCTGGCGCCGGCATCTCCATCGGCGCGGCCATAGGCGCAACCGGTCGCTGCAGTCCGTGCCGGATGGTGTCCACGCATTGCCGCGCCACCACGCGGTAATCGAACAGCGTCACCGCACGACGGCGGGCGGCATATCCCATTGCCTGCCGTAACTCGGAATCGCTCAGCAACTGCCGCAAATACTCCGCAATATCATCGACGCGCGCGCGATAGTCCGCCACGCGCGGTGGATTGAACACCACCCGATGTCCGGTCTCGTAGCCCGCATCCTCGCCCAGGATCGTTTCCGTGATGACATTTTCCTGCGCAACGCCCGCCAGCAAGGCTGTCTCACCATGCACCAGCGTATCGCGAAACGCCATCGCGTCAATTGCGATCACCGGCTTGCCGCAGGAGCCGGCCTCGACATGCGGCATGCCGAATCCCTCCAATCGCGAAGGTCCGGCATAGATGTCACAGGCGCCGATCAGATACGGCATATACTGCCGTGATACCCGGTCCGTGACATAGGTCACGCGAGATTCGAGTCCCAGTTTGTGCGCAAGTTGCAAATCAGCACGGTTCTGCAACTCGGTGCGCGGCTGCGGCCACACTTTGCACACATATTTCCAGGGGGGCACATCGTCACCCAGTTGTGCCAGCGCTTGCATCACTTCCTGGGCGCCCTTGGATGCGCCATCGCCCCCGACCGTCAGAATGAACCGTTCACCAGGAGCAATGCCCAGCGCTTCACGTACCACGGCAATCTTCGGGTCCGCCGGGTCGCGCGGGATGAAAGCATCCGTATCGCACCCCACCGGCAATACGTGGATGTGATCGCCGCGAATGCCGTCGCGGATATACGTCTGCCGCACCCATTGCGACGTCACCAGGATCATGGGCAACGCATTCAGCACATCGCGATAGTTGGCGATATAGCCGTCGGCAACCAACCAGGGTACCGGCTGCAGGCCATACCGCTGGGGATGCAGGATGATATTGGGGGTGTAACCCCAGTAACCGATGCCGATGACGACATCCGGCGCGAACCAGCGGTAATACCACTCTTTTTCCAATGCGGATTCGAGATGGGCGGCATGCACCTCGATGCCGACCTCCCGCAACCCGCGACAGAGCAAATCGCCCTGTGTCGACAGTCCTCCCGGCAGCGGAGGGTACTCGTACAACACCAACATCTTCATCGGTCGTTCGACCTCCGGTTCAACCACGACGTTAATGCTTCAGGTGATGCGAATTGCCAGAACGCCTCGGTGCGGGGCGTGGTGCGCGCTTCCCAACTGTCGGCCGCAAAGCCGTAGATTTCGTGCACCAGACGATACTTCTCACGCCAGATGTCCGCGGGCAGCGCCAGATGCACGGTAGCATCAGCGCGCGGTCGCGGGAGAAAAGATTTTTGCCCATCCTCGTAGGCAAAGAGACACATTCGGCGTGCCAACAGACGGCCATCCATCCACAGGCGCATCACCGCGGAGGACACCTCCACGTGACGCCGGTGCCAGGTATACTCCCCCTGTGGGCCATGCGTGAGCAGGAGGTCGAACGGAGTGCTTCCCAGCGCGTTCAGCACTTCCGCTTCAACGCGGGCAGGATCAAGAGGATATTGTGCGGGTTCATCGTCACAGTCCGCCATGCCGCCTGCGGCGCCGTAGATCTGCAAAACCTGGTGGAAACGCGCTGCACGCTCGACATCGCTCGCACGACAAAGGGTATGGATGCGGCAGTGCCAGGAAGGATGCATGAGCAAGAGGCCACCGGACCAGAGCGTTTCATCGTCGGGATGGGCAACCATCACCGCTACCGCTCCTCGGCTCGGGACATCAAGCGCCATACAGTTCTCCCTGTGGTATCGCGGCGCCCGCGACAGTGTTGCCCCCATTATCTGTGGCGGTACAGGGGGGAACGCGTCATTTTTTTCCGACAGCATCGCATGAACACCCGGGGACGGTGCCGCTTTGGCAGAGGATGTCCACCTTTTCCCTCATCACGCCGTTGCCGTCACTCGACTCGTCCTTGCGGGCATGCGGTGCTGGGTACGCCAGATAGTAGTGATGAGGCCGTGAGGAGGAGTAAGCGATGCGCATGTTCGGATGGGTTCTCGGAGGGATTTATGTCATTGACGGCGTGCTGGGCCTGGTGATGAAAGCCAACCGGATACGCAAGATGCAACACACCATGTGGAAACGCGTGCCGTCAAAGATCGGACGCACCATGGAGAAGGCGACAGCAATGAACGACGTCACGTTAAAAGCGTGGGCGATCAATAATCTCATCGCCGGCCTGGGATTGGTGACGATCAGCACGCTGGCCGGCCGCCGGGGCACGATGCCGGCCGCATAACGGAAAGCCAGCGGCTCGTGAAGCGCAAGCGTCCCGCCACACACGCCCGGTGGGTGGCGGGATCACCACAGCAGGGATAACCGTCATACGCAGGAGCACGCATCATGACGATGGGGTATGAGAGCGAAGCGGAACGCGGGTATGGCGCCAGCCTGACCCGCAAGGAACAAGCCCTGGAGCTGGTCGTCTTTCTCGCCTTCATTGTCCCGTCGATGATCCTCGCGTACTTCATCTCGCAGCAAGGCGGCGGCAGTTTTACGGTGTTAGCCGTCTCCACGATTGTACGCGACCTGGCGCTGCTCGCCCTGATCCTCTTCTTTCTCTGGCGCAACGGTGAACGCGATGAGCGCGTGGGCTGGACGGCCACGGCGTGGTGGCGCGAAGTGGCGATCGGGGTAGCGCTGTACCCGGTATTGGTCATCGCCGTGAGTTTCCTCGAGCAGATCCTGCGCGCTCTTGGCCTCAGTGCCCGTGACCCCGGGCGTACCCTGGCATTGCCTGACACGACCGGCGAGCTGGTGCTCGCGGTGATCCTGGTGGCGGTTGTGGCCGTGGTGGAAGAAACGATCTTTCGCGGATATCTGATACTGCGGTTATCGGCGATCACCCGCAGCCTGAGTACGGCCGTGATCTTTTCCGCCATTATCTTCGCGCTCGGACACGGGTATCAGGGATCGCTGGGCGTGATCATCATCGGCTTCATGGGGGTGGTGTTCGCGCTGATCTACCTCTGGCGCGGCAGCCTGGTCGCCCCCGTCACCATGCATTTCCTGCAGAATTTCATCGTGTTGGTGCTGCTGCCGGCACTGGGCTTCCGCTGATGCCTTTACCGGTGAAAGAGGATGACGGGCGGCTCTTTCGCCACGCGTGGCGTTTCACCATCGGGATAGCCGATGACGAGCGGCGCGACCGCAACGTGGTCCTGCGGCACGCCCATCTCCTCTTTGACGGCGGGATCGTTGAGCAGCATGCCGGCCAATCCGATCCAGCACGTGCCCAGCCCGCGCTCCCAGGCGGCGAGCATGAAGTTCATGGCCGCCAGACAACAGTCCATTTCAGGTTGCGGACCGCGGGGGCGGGAATAGATGATGACCAGCGCAGGCGCGTCATAGAACACGGTATGTTCAGGATTGGCGAGAATGCGTCGATAGCGCGTGAGCATCGGATATTGATCGAGACGCTCGAGCAAATACGCCTTTGCACGGTCGGAGAGGGCCTGCAACGCCGCAACGCCCTCCACAATGCCAAAGGCCCAGGGTTGCGCGTTCATTGCGCTCGGGGCTTGTGTGGCGGCGACGAGCACAGCGTCCAGCGTGGCGCGTTCCAACGGACGAGGGAGGAATCTGCGCACTGAGTAGCGCGAGGCAATCGCTTCTTCAACGTTCATGAAGGCCATCCTTGATGAGCATTTCTAGCGGATATGCAGGTAATAATTCGCGCCTGCGCGCGCTGCTCCTGCCACGGTCGCGTGACACGGGCAGGGTTGCATCTCACCCGTGTCACGCATAGCCTTCACGTCGTCAGGTTCCCCGATCACGATTGTCCAGATCGTCGCGATTTTCCCGGTACGGCTCGCCGCGGCGGGGTTCACCGTAGCCGTAGCTGCCGGTGGATCCCGTCATGCCGCCGCCATACGTCGTCGCGCCGGCACTCGCGCCCGCGCGCGCGGGCCGCACACTCCAGTACGAAAGGGCGACGACTAACGCGCCGAACAACAGCACGGCGCCAAGTACCCAGAGAAAGACCGCCGCACCCGCGGAAAGGACCGCGAGGAACGGCCAAATGATTAAGACCAACCCCACAATCAGCAGGGTCCAGAATAGCCAGCTCATGTGCATACCCCCGCACAAACTCTTTCCCATAACCCCTCGCATCATGCACGCCGGCTGTGCGGGGCGGTCATCATGCCCAACGGTCTGTCGGCATTGGCGTCACGCGTGTTCTTTTTTACCGACGGTGGCGAGGTAGATGGCAAAGAGGGCATCGCCGTCGATGCCGAGTGCGGCATGCAGGGCGTCATCATCGAAGGCGGCAATGGCACAAGCGCCGGCATCGATGGCTTCCGCGGCCAGGTACAGGTTCTGGCAGACATGGCCCGCATCGAGATGCAGGTAGCGATATCCACGCTGTCCATAGCGCCAGGTCATGCGCTCGGCGACCGCGACCCAGATGAACGCTACGGCGCATGAGGCGAGCATGCCCTGCCCCAGGCAGGCGGTGGTGATCGCCTCGGTGCTGTCGCCGTCGCGCGGCACCGGCTGAAGGGCATGTTCCAGCGCGAGGTAGCGATACAGGCCAGGCGCGATCCCATGCACGCGATGCAGCAACAGATATGTCTCAAACGCATGGCGAGCGCCGGCGGAGGGCACCGTGCGGAAGGATGCCCGCGTCCCCAGTGTTTTCTTCACGCCTTGCGTGCTCCAGAGCAGCCAGGCCAATTCCTCCAGTGTAAGCGACGTGGATGCGTACTCGCGCACGCTCGTGCGCCCCAGCATCACTTCGGCCAGATCGACGTTCGGCATCCAGAGTGCATCGGCGGTTGGCAGGGAAATCTGCGGCAGCGCCGGATCTGCCGGCAACGCGAGCGGCGGTTGTGGGAGGCCTTGCGCTTGCGCGCTGGGCTCCAGGCGCGCGTAACGGGTGTCTTGCATAAATTCATAGCCGGGACGGTGCGGCATAATATTCCTCCACAGAGGCAACGATCGCATTCCTCATTCTCATTCCTCGAAGCACCCGAGAATCCTGCATGTGGAGCACCCATCCCGGGGGACGGGATGGGTGCTGGTGTTACGCGTAGCGTGGAGATTTACGCGGCGGGCCGGCGACGGCGTTTGCGTTCCTCTTCCGTCAGGCCCTCGACTTCCACGTCCCCGGTGGCTTCCACACCCGGTTCGGTGTGCATGACCGTCTCATGGAAGGTCTTGCGTTCACTCACCGGCACGCGGGTGATGATCAGCTCTTCGCGGATCACCGGGTTCTTCATCACGTGAACTTCCTCTTCCACGATGGGCATGCGGATTTGCCCCTCTTTCGTCGTTGCGCCTTTGTACTCATCCGGCGTCAACGGCCGATCAAGTTTTCGTCGTTCCACGCGAATCTCCTCATGAGTCACCGTGGTGGGGATATCGACCGTTTCCTGCGAAGTTTGCGAAGTGACGACCACTTCACCCACCTTGCGGGTCTCTTTCTCCACGACCACTTCCTCGTCAATGACCGGCACGTGCAACTCTTCCGCCGTGGTGCGCGTCTCGGTGACCGGGCGTGCCTCACGCATCGGTTCCTCGTGATGGTACAGCACGCCGTCATGATCTTGAATGATGCGCTTGGCGTCATCCATGCGATCACCCGCGACGACGGTGACGAGAATATCGCCCCTGTCGAGGTGGTTATCGTACCAGCCAATGGCCTCGTCGGGCATGGGGGCCCGAACAATGATGTCCTTGAAGCGATCGCCCAAGCGGTCATAGACCGTTGCGCGATCGGCTACCACGTCGGACGGCGGGACGGTGCCGCTGGCATACTCGCGTCCCAGATCATCCGCCAGTCGACCGCCCTTGGTAGAGTCGTGCACGTACACGCCGATATCGTCATCGCTAAAGCCTGCGTCCAGCAGGGCGCGTACGGCATTTTCCGCGCGATCTACCATTGTAAATGCGCCTGTGACAAGATTCATGATGCAATCCCCCTTGCGCAAGTCGAGATAGGATAGACGATTGCAGGAGTATCGTTCCCCGTGCCCGCCGCGCATCACCCGACATTTGGTGCAGAGATCGGCATGGCGCAATAGACCTCGACATCGATGATGCTCTTCTCTCGCGCATGCGCATGTGGTGGACATACGCGAGGTTTGATGCGGTACGAAAATGCAGAAAGCCCCTCCCCGGGAAACCGAGGAGGGGCTGTTGACTCGCGATACGCGCTGGCGGTATCAGCCGTGCACGAGCTGCACTTGTTCACCATGAAGCTCACGGGCGGCCTTGGCCAGCACGTCGTAGAGCTCGGTGAGTTGCGCGTTTTCCACGGCGGAGAAGGCCACGCGGATGTCGTGCTTGCCATCAGCAATCACGCCAACCCCGTACTTCTCCAGCAGGTGTTTGCGATACGTTTCCGCATCGATCCCTTTCAGTTTCAGGCACATAAAGTAGCCGGCATTGAAGGGATAGGGTTCCCACAGATCGGCGTAGGCCGGGTTCTGCAGGATGGTCTGTACGGTGTGCGCGCGCGTTTCCAGAATGGCGCGCTTCTCCTGGCATTCGGCGGCGAAGGTCTCATCGGCCATGGCCTTCACCAGCACGGACTGCGACGGGTGCGCGCAGTTGGAGATGGCGCTGCGGATGGCGCCGGCCGCTTTCTTCTCCAGCGCCGCATACAGCTTTTCGTCGCTCAACTTGGCCTTGGTGCTGAAGGTGAGCATGCCGGTGCGGAAGCCCCAGACATACTCCTCCTTGGTCGGTCCGTCGACCTTCACCGCCAGCAGATTTTCATGCAGCGAGGCAATGCGCCCGAAGAGCGATTCCTGCAGCGCATCCTCTGCGTAGAAGAGACCGAAGTAGGCGTCATCGCAGACGACGACCAGTTGGCAGCCATTTTCGGCAGCTTCGCGCAGCACGTTGGTGATGGCCTCGGCCTCGGCGACAGTGATGGTGTAGCCGGTGGGGTTGTTCGGGAAATTGAGCACCAGCAGCGTCTTGCATCCCACGCGGTTGGCCAGCACCTGGCGCAGCGCTTCGACGTTGAAGCCGCCCTCTTCGGTGAAGAAGGGATACACGGCCAACTGGGCTGACAGGCGCACGCCAAAGAGCAGATCGTAGTTTTCCCAGAATTTGTCGGGCAGCAGCACCATGTCATCTTTGTCCAGGAAGAGGTCTCCCACGAGGCTCAGTGCATGGGTGACGCCATTGGTGACGATGGGCATACTGAAGCGCTTGCCCTGCAGGCTGGGGTTCTTTTCCAGCAACTGCTGCTGCCAGAGCTTGCGCAGGTCGGGGCGGCCGGTGGCCGGGGCATAGGTGAGCGCTTCGCCGGGGGTGAGACCGGCAAAGTATTTCATGATGCTCGGCAGGTACATCGGCTTGCCGTTTTCATAGGCGATGCCGATGGTCGCATCGAACTTTTTCGCCTTTTCTTTCGCTTCCGCGCTCTGGCTCAAGATCCCCTTGGGGAAGTAGATGCGCTTGCCGAACTGCGAGAGCATCTCCAGCACCGCCGGATTTTCGATCTCGATGATATCGTTCAGCTCGTTGGCTAACCCACGAATCTCGCTGCCGGGGCGCAACATGGAGATGGGAGCCTCCAGGCGCGTGCGCAATGATTCCTGCTGTTCCCGCATTTCTTTCGGCAGGCGCTTGCCAAGTTTCTCGAAGAACGGCTCGATCAGGTTCAGCTCTTCTTTCCAGGCCTCCCGGTTCACCGAGAACAACTTTTTCAGGTTTTCCTGCGGCAGGTCTTCTAGCCCGGTCATATCCAGGCTATTCACGGTGGGCACGTAGCCGATGGCGGTTTCCTGTGCATCAGCCTCGCCGCGGCAGCGAGCGAGAACCCACTCGATCACGCGCAGGTTTTCGCCAAATCCCGGCCAGAGGTACTTGCCGTCTTCGTCCTGGCGGAACCAGTTGACGTGGAACACCTTCGGGGGCTGTGACATGCGCCGGCCCATATCGAGCCAGTGCTCGAAGTAGTCGCCCATGTGATAGCCGCAGAACGGTAGCATGGCCATCGGGTCGCGGCGGACTTCGCCGACTTTGCCAAACTGGGCAGCGGTGCGTTCGGAGGCCATGGTGGCGCCCACAAACACGCCGTGCTCCCAATCAAAGGATTCATAGACTAGCGGGGCCAACTGCGCCCGCCGTCCGCCGAAGATGATGGCGGAAATGGGCACACCGTGATGGTGCTCAGCGCGGAACGAGGCCGTCGGGCACTGCGAGAACGGCGCGGTGAAGCGGCTGTTCGGATGTGCACCGAGGATGGGCTTGCCATTCTCGTCCAGCATGCCCGGCTTCCAGGGGCGTCCCTGCCAATCCCAACCTTCTGCCGGGGGAGCGCCCTCGCCGTCTTCCCACCAGACATCGCCATCGTTGCCCAACACGACATTGGTGAAGATCGTGTCGCGCTGGATGGTCTTCATCATGTTGGGGTTCGTCTTCATATTGGTGCCCGGGGCGACGCCGAAGTACCCGCTTTCGGGATTGATCGCCCACAGGCGGCCATCGGTGTCAATGCGCATCCAGGCAATGTCGTCGCCGACCGTCCAGATGCGATAGCCTTTCGCCTGCAAGCCTTCGGGCGGCAGCAGCATGGCGAGGTTGGTTTTTCCGCACGCGCTGGGGAAGGCAGCGGCGACATATTCGATGCGGCCGGTGGGGTCTTCAATGCCCATGATGAGCATATGCTCGGCCATCCACCCTTCACGTTTTCCCATGTGGCTGGCGATGCGCAGGGCCAGGCACTTCTTGCCCAACAGCACGTTGCCGCCGTAGCCGGAGCCCACGCTCCAGATGGCGTTGTCTTCCGGGAAATGCAGAATGAGGCGGCGCTTGATATCGAGTTCGGCCTTGCTGTGCAGACAGCGCGTGAACTCCCCCTTGGTCCCCAGGTGCTTGAGCACAGGGGTGCCGATGCGCGTCATAATGCGCATGTTCAACACCACGTAAATGCTGTCGGTGAGCTCCACGCCGACTTTGCTGAAGGGCGAACCGACAGGCCCCATGGAGAAGGGGATGACATACATGGTGCGGCCCTTCATGGACCCTTTGAAGATCTCGCCCGCACGGCGATACCCTTCTTCCGGGGACATCCAGTTATTGGTCGGGCCCGCATCATCCTGTAATGTCGTGCAGATAAAGGTGAGGTCTTCCGTGCGCGCGACATCGTTGACGGCGGTGCGATGATAGACGCAGCCCGGCCATTTTTCCTGATCCATCGGCAACAGCTCACCGGTGGTCAACGCCTCCTGGGTGAGCCGCTCTTTCTCTTCTTCGGAACCATCAATCCACACAATGCGATCCGGCTCGCAGAGCTTTGCGCATTCATCAATCCACTCGAGAAGTTCACGATGTTCACTCACGGTGTCACTTCCTTTCACGATGCACGATTTCATGCATTACCAACAAAAAAACGGCAGGACGACTTGCGGAAAATCGTCTGCCGGCTTACTGCCGGCCCGTGCCCATCACGCTCCGGACAGTCTCCCAACAATTGTACGCAAACAATAGCAAAGTCGAGCGACGCTGTCAATAGGAGTTTCTCCCGGTGACAGGGTAACGGCTCGGGATGTTCGGCCACTTTTCCGGCATGCACACCAGGGTGCCGTGATGTGCGAACAGATTCCGTGAAGGCTCTACGTACCCATGCAATACTGATGGGTGCCTTCTGCTATACCGTACGGCGAATGGTGTGCCATACCCTGGATGAGACCGCGCCTATCCTGCTGCGTTCCGTTGCCGGTCAAGGAGAACGACGGTGTCGGCAACGGCAGAATCGTATGCGGCATAGATCAGGCGCACGGTTTGTAGATTATCCTCACCGGAGGTTTCCGGCAGAGTACCGGTGCGTAGTGCGCGTAAGAGGTCGGCATTGCACGGGACGATGCTGGCGTGAATCAACGCGTATCGCGGATCAGCCCAATGATAGTACGGCGGGGGATAACGTTTTGCGTGCGTACCCTCGGTGGTCGTCAGGCGAATCCAGCAATCGGGACCAAGCTCGAGTGAACCTCCCCCGCATTCGATGAGGAGGTATGTCTCAGGAAAGCGCTCGTGTTCCAACCGGCTGGCATAACTCATCTCGCAGGAGACCGTGACCCCATCCCCCATCTCCATCACCACCGTGGCAACATCTTCCCCCTGTATCGTCGGGTTGACGCGCTGGGTTCGACAGTAGAGCGTACGAGCTTCACCAAAGAGGAAGCGAGCGACATCCAGAATGTGGCTGCCGACGTCGGTAAGGATAAACTGTTTCAGGTCGCGCAGGAACGGCTGGTTGTCGAAGACCGGAAAGCTGCTGTTGAAGAGGATGCGCGCGCGAAACGGTTTGCCGAGTGTCCCCTCTTCCAGCAGATGCTTCACCTTGCGCAATGGCGTCTGCCAGCGAAAATTCTCATGGATCATGAAGGGCACACCCGCCGCGCGACAAGTTTGCACCATACTTTCGGCCATGGCCAGCGTCGGAGCCATCGGCTTTTGGCAAATCACCGGCACACCGGCACGTGCCGCCAGCGCGGTGAACGTCGCGTGCGTATCGACATCGGTAATGATGTCGACAAAATCGAGGGTTTCCGTGGCGAATAATGCCTCGGCATCATCGTACACCCTGGCCACGCTGAACTGCCGGGCGACCTTCTCGGCTTTTGCGCGCGTGCGATTATACACGGCAACAAGCTCTACACCCTCGAGTTCACGCCAGGCAGCGATTTGATACTGCGACCAGAATCCGCAACCGAGTACAGCAAAGCGCAAGGGCGTCATATTGCCTCCGTACTGCGAAGCTGTACGGAAAGTCTCTGTCGGGTCTCGTTTGATCTTTTTCCACCAGGGCATGCCCGGTCTCCTCACCCTATCGATCCTGGATAGTGCCTCGTCGTCCCGGCACGCCCTGACGTAAAAATCTACGGCGCGATCCGCGAACAGCCCCTTTCCGTACCGCTTCTGAGATGGAATAGCGTAGCGGCGGTGCGACCCAGAATCCATGTCAGGTCTTCTTCCGCCAGGCCGATGTTCCGGTATTTATGGAGTTCATTCGCCGCATTGTCGGCATGATCGGACCCGAACAGCACGCGTGATGCGCCCAACCGCCGGACCCACTCGCGGATAACGAATCCACCGGTCCAACTGCCCTCGAGAAATATGTTGGCATGGCGCGATGCCAGTTGAGTCGCCTCCTCGGCGAAAGCCATGCCGCCGCCATGTGCGAGGATGATCGGCAGATGCGGATACAGCTCGGCAATTGGATCAAGCAGTGACGGCGCAGACCAGGGCAGTTGTGGTCCGGTATGCACGATGACCGGCACCTCGAGCTCCGCCGCGAGCGTAAAGAGACGCCGCCCATGCCTGCCCACCGGATTCACCGCGTGCGCGAAGGGATGGAGTTTAATCCCACAAAACCCCATCTCTCCCACACACCGTCGGATTTCCTGCTCGTAGCTGTCGTCTGGTAAATGCGGATTCGGATTCGCGATGCCGATGAATTTTCCCGGATAGCGCATCGCGAGGTGCGCGATCGCATCGTGGTATCGGCGGGCGGTGTCCAGGTCATGCGCGGTGGCAGGCTGCACCAGTGTGAGAGCGATCCCATTCAGGCGCTGACTCTCGAGCAACGCCTGCTCGGTGAATGCTTCGTCGAAGACCTGATCATCGCCGAGATGGGCATGCGCGTCGATGATCATGCTATCCCTCCGGATGTAACATCTGCTGGATCACCATCTGCAAATGCTCGGGGGCGAAGGCTTTCCGCCAATCCGGCTGGATGATGTGTTCCTGCCCATAGCGAATGGCGACCTTGGCAGCATCCGAGTACGGCGAACCAATAGCGCCAAAGGCTATCGCCATCACGATCTGCGCGTGACCCAGCATGAAGGACGTGGCGGCAGCACGGGGCACGCCCGCCTTCACCGCTTCTTCCAGCGCATCGTTCATCAGCACGGCGGCCGTGGCGGCAACGACCTCAGCCATGGCCGGTTCAAGGATGGCCATTTGCTCAACGGTGATGCGGTGGCAGGTGACAACCGGTGCAAAGGCCTGCTTGACCAGCTGTTCCGCCTGTGCGAATGCCTCTTCCGATCCCTGCATCAGCGCAATGACGATATCCTGCTTGGCGGCAATACCGCCAAAAAAATCTTTGCGGGCTTCATCCGAGTCCTGCTCGCCGAACAGCGGGGGATGGCACGGGTGGCAGACCACGTAATGCAGATCGTCGCGCAGGGTAACTTCTCTCGCTGCCGCGGCAGCAGGGTCAAGCATCACCACCACAGCCCCGGACTTGGCCAGGGGAACCAGTTGGCGAGTGATCGGTTGCATCAGCGCATCCGGCACGGCAAAGATGATGAGATCAGCCTGCGGCAGTGCCGTGGACGCGGGAAGCACCGACAATCCCTTCTCCTGCACGCGGGCAATGCCGATATCGCTGGTCTCTACCGGCAATAGTTCATACGTGGTCGTCAGCAGGTTACCGAGAAGGCGGATGCCCATTTTGCCACCTGCACCAATGAGTGCAACACGGGTCATGATTGATCTCCTTGTGGTGAATCGGCTGGGAGAAGCGAACGAAGATAGGCGAGACTCTCCACTGCCCAACGCTCCTCACAGCGTAGAGTCTCTGCCAGCGAGCCGACAAGCGGCGTCCAGAGTTCAAGGATGACGTTTGGCTTGCGTCCAGCCTGCTGCAGCATGTCGAGCACCCAGGGCAGATCGAGCTGTCCCTGCCCTGCAGCGCGCCCCTCAATAACGAACCCTAACTGATGCGGGGAACGCAATACGACGAAATCTTTGACATGCAGATTCAGCGTCCAGGGCGCCAGCGTATTGACCACGACTTCAGGGCCTTCCAGTGCCGCGAAGGAATTGGCGGTGTCAAGGCAGATGCCGATATGATCACTGCCGATACACTTCAGCATGTGTACGAGCGCCTGTGCGGTGAAGCGATCATGATTCTCGATCGCCAGTGCAACGCCAGCCCCCTCATACGCAGGCATGACCTCGCTGATGCGACGCACGATCTCGTCAGCGGTCGGGTGATCATCCGCCGTATCCGTGATCATGCGCACAATGGACGAGCCCATACGCCTGGCAAACGTGAGCATGGCATGCAAATGCGCCGGCGATGTCCCACGCGTGCCCACTTCACAGCATACGCCGGCTTCCGCAGCACGAGTGCAAAGCGTCTGGACATCCCCCTGGCCGAGAGGCAGATTATCACAATACTGCACAACCCTGACGCCAAGACTGATCGCCCGTTCCAGCAAGGCATGAGCCGTCATGGGGGCATCCGGCTGCCAACCGGCGATGCCAACTGCCCAGGGGTAAGTATACGAGCCAATACCGATCTGCATGATGATGTATTACCCAGGAATCATCATAGCGCTGGGAGTGTGGGATGTCATGCACTATTTATGCAAGCCGATGGTAATATTCTGCAATTTTCTGCCGGATGCATTCAGACGGCATCGGTCGGGTGGTGGGCGAGACGCCTGCGGTACTGGCCTGGCGTCACCCCGTAGTGCTCTCGGAAACGCCGGCAGAAATATGAGGGGTCGGGCATGCCTACATGACCGCCGATAGCAGCAAGGGACTGTGTCGTGTCCATCAGCAACTCTGCTGCGCGCGTCATCCGCAAACCGAATAAACGCGCCATTGGCGGTTGGCCAATCTCACGTGAGAATTGGTGTGCAACGCTGCTCACACTCAGGCCGACATGCGAGGCGATATCCGCCAGAGTAAGTGGTTGTGCAAGATTATCGCGCATGAATTGTTCGGCATTTTTCACCAGGCTCTCCCTGGCACCGGCGACGTGAGACATATCCCCCTCGGCAGCTCCCAGTGCGAGTAGACGAGAAAAGAGGATGGTCATTCGGTGCACTGCACGGTCGGCCCAGCCGGCGTATCCTGCTCCCGCATCATGCAACAGCAAGGCGGCCTCTGTCAGCACGTCCGGCCACACCGGCCACGAGGCGTCAGCCGGCAACGCGGCAACCGGTGCAAGATCGAACCACAGCACCAAGCGAAGTACGGGCACATCACCCACGAGCCAGGCATGGGGGATACCAGGTCCATGTACTACCACGCTATCCTGTCCTACAGGCTGTTCGCTGGTAGTGGTGTAGTACGCCAGGCCGGAAACAAACAAGTGCGCTTCGTAAAAAGAGTGCGTATGCACGCCGATGCGCCATCCCGGCGCCACCTGGTACGGGCGGAGTTCATGCAGGCGAGCGCTATGCACGGTTTCGCCCACACGCATGCTCAGCGGGATATTGCGCACGGCATGGGTGACACGCCTGCACTGATGGCGGAGTGCTGTCCAATGCTGCGAAAATGCTGGTGCTGGGATCTCCATCGGTGGCCTGTGAATCGTGATCTTTCCGTCAGCTTTCTGCCGAGATTCCGGCGGCGGAGCAGATCGCCTCATGCAGGGCGAGGAGATTGGCGTGCGGGGTGTCGGGCGGGACTTCGCAGCCGGGAGCGATGCAGATGCGGTCGCCGCCCTCCTCCAGGTTGCGCCGCGTCGCACGGCGCACATCGTCCGGCGTGCCCTGCAGCATGACGGCCACAGGGTCGAAATTACCGCAGGCGATCGGGCCTTCGGGCCAGATGGACAGCGCGGAACGGATATCCACCATCCAATCGAGGTCGATGACATCCGCGCCAGTGCGCCAGATGTCCTGCAGCAGATGCGTCACATCGCCGCAGATATGCAACTTCACCCGGGCGCCCGCAGCGTGGATGGCGCGGATGAGGCGTTGTTCGAAGGGCAACACCCGCTCCCGATAGGCGTGCGGGCTCAACAGCGAGGCGGCGGCATCGCCAATACCGATGATGTCGGCGCCGGCATCGATCTGCGTGCGAGCACAATCAATCGCCACATCGACGAGAAACGTGAATACGTCTTCCACCAGTTCCGGTTCTTCCTGCAGGGCGATGAGCGCATCCGTCAAACCGTGCAGGTCGGCCAGTTCGGCAATCGGGCCTTCAACCCAGCCGAGGATAGGATAGTGATCGCCGGCTTCCTGTTTGTACAACTCGACAGCCTTGATGCGGTCGAGGATGCGGGTGGATTGCCAGGGATCAAAATGCGACAGCTTCTTCCACTCCGAAAGATTCGCCAACAGAGGCGCGTGGCAGAGCGGCAGGCTGTTGTGCGGAAAACTGATTGGCGCCCCGTAGTCGGCAGTCTCGCGATAGGCATCAGACATCGTGTTCAGCAGGTCGATGCCGAAATCCTCGTTGCATTTGAGGTTCGCTTCGACCAGGACGCGATAGTCCGTGCAAAAGGCGTCGAACGGCTTCCCGATATAGCGGGAGGCGAACATCATCAGAATCGAGAAATTGGGGGCACGATCAACGGGCTGGCCGTTTAGCCGTGCCAGCACCCGTTCACGTGGGGTCATCATCGGTGAAACCTCCATACTGCTTATCACTGGTGCAGGCATCATGTGAACTTTTTCGTGTACGACCGACCGTATCCCGCTATTCCGGGTCGGAGTGACCGTGGCAGGCGGCATCGTGCTGGCGGGCGCGGTATGTTTCGGCTTCGCTGATCAAGCAGCGGAAGAGCGCCATGGCGAGCGGTTGGAGCGGCATATCTTCTTCAGGGTGCCACTGCACGGCCAGCACCGGGAGCGCTTCGGACGATTCCAACCCTTCCACAATGCCGTCCTCCGCGCGGGCATTGACGCACAATCCGTTGCCCAGGCGATCGACCGCCTGATGGTGCCAACTGTTTACGCGGGCAGAAGCGGCGTTGGCGAGGCGCCGCAGTTGCGTCTCGGGCTCGATATGTACGGTATGCTGCACTGCGTCGTGCGTCCCCTCGTCCAGATGGGGCAGCAACGCACCACCGCGCGCCAGGTTGATGACCTGCATGCCGCGGCAGATGCCCAGCACCGGCATATTTCGGCGCATGGCGTGCCAGACGAGGGCAATCTCCAACGCATCGCGGTCCGTGTCAGGCTGGCGCGTCTGCGCATCGACATCGGCGCCGTAGAGTTGCGGGTGAAAATCGCCGCCCCCGGCGAGCAGCAGACCATCAGCGCGGTCGAGGGCATCAGCACCGGCATCCTCTTTCAGCAGACCGGGCGCCAGCAGTGGCGTGCCGCCGGCCAGCGCAACGGCTTCGGCATAGGCGGCCTCGCATCCGATAAAGGCCTCCGGTTCATCGGAGGGCGGTTGCACATGCGAGAAACTGCCGACCGGGATGAGGATGACGGGTGTTGCCATAATGATTACCTCAAACGCGCTACGCGGGCACCGAGCGATTTCCGGGCGTGCGGTAGCCGGCTTCGGCGATACGCTCGTGCACGATGTAGTAGTCGCGCTCGAGATCGCCGGAAGGGCACAGCGCCCGCACCGCCTGATCAGCCTGCCGCGCCCAACGCGTGATCTTGCGAAACTTCGACGGGGAGAAGGCGTAACAGTTAGTATGCCCGGCAGCAATAATATGCGGTTTCCAGGCGAGGGCCAGCTCTGCGCTGGGGAGGTAGCCATCCAGGAAGCGGCTATTATTGAACGCGCAGAAGCCGCTGGTACCGTTCCATAATGCTGTCGGTTGGAAGGTATCGCCGCCGAACAGGACGCGTCGGCCATCAACCTCGGCCATGAACGCGCAATGCCACCAGGTCTGGCCAGGCCAGGGAGCAATTGCGAAGGTGTACTCGTTCCACTGCCAGACCCCGTCTTCCGGCCAGAGGTTAAACGGCTGCAGATCGATCGGCAACAGCCAGGGCAGGATGGTGCGGGCGGCATCCTGCCAGGGCTCGGCAACCCAGGGATGCAGCCAGGCCGTTGCAGCATAGCGCTCACGCACGGCGGGAATGCCGTCGCAATGATCGTAGTGATAATGGCTGACGGCCATCGCCGTGGGGCGCACCTGCAGGTGGTCGCACAGCCAGGCCAGCGTATCGAGATCGCTCGACCAGGGATCGACTACCAGCGCTTCGCCCGATTCCGATATCAACATATAGCCGTTGCCGCCGAACTGGTACAGGTGCGGGAGATAGCGGAAGCAGTCGTGGCCAAGCTGTTCGGGCTGGAGATCGCGGTTCACCTCACCCGGACTGACATGACCTTTGGCACGGTAGAAATCGAGCAGTTTCTTGCTCAATGCCTGCAGCATGCGGCGTGGCTGTTCGGTGACGACAGGCCCGTGCGCGGGACAGAGGAGATCGATACCGAGGCCCTGCAATCGCTCGATGCCCTGCCAGGCGGCCAGAGCGCCCGAGCCGGTCCAGTGGTCCCACTCCAGATGGTAGGGCTCCCAGATCGTGGCGCCGGCATGGGCGGCATCGCCGCAGCAAACGATCTGCCGTCCGGCGTGCTCAAAGACCACGGAGAGCGCATGGGGGCCATGTCCGGGCGTGTGCACAAAGCGCAGGCGGAAGCCGTTCACGAAGAACCAAGCAAACCCGCCGATGTCGTACTGCACATTCGCCAGCCGCGTCCGCGGGGCATCGTAACTGGCCGGGCAGCCCTCTATGAACCACGGCGCACGGTGCGACTCCCCGGCATGGGCAGGATCGATGAACTGCTCCTCGCCGCCAGGCGCATGGATGGTGAACGGCCAGCAGGCTTGGCGTGCGAGGCCGGCGCACTGGTCATCGTGGTGATGGGTGAGGAACACGTGGGTGAGACGGGGTATGCCGAGTGCGGGGAGATGCTCCAACCACGCGCCGCTGCCAAAGTCAATCGCGATGGCCTCTTCGCCGCGCTGCAAGACATAGACGTTACAGGTGTCTTCGAATCGCCAGAATCCCGGCAGGAGTTGTTCACAGTGGACGGACACGATGGCCTCCTCGTGGCGCCGGTCATCGTCGCAGCAGCTGTTGTCTTATACGCTGTATGTCAGGTCTCGCGGGACTGGCCCGCGGCTGGCGACATGGGCAGTTCTGGCCTGTATCACTGCTGATACACTCACGGCCATCCGCCTCGCCAGCCACGAGCCATGCTCCACGATCCCCCACAAGACGTGGTGAGATCGTCGCTAGTCCCGATAGGTCAGCGGCTTGGGATCGAGCCAGTTCACGATATCCTTGCGGATAGCGTGGGCAAACCAGAAGTAGCCCAGCGGGTTGAAGTGCCCGAACACCTGGGCGCCGGCGCGGCTGACGTAGTACTTATTACAGAATTCGTCGATGCTGCCGCGGAACTGCAGGTACTCATCGCGGAATCTGGTCAGGGTATCGACGTAGAGGTAGTTCTCGCGATCGAGGAATTCCAGGAACTCTTCATCGAAGCGCGGCTTGCCATCGCAAAATGCCTGAACAGTGGGCACATCGTAGCTCAACAGCACCATGAGTTTGCGGTTATTGGCATCGCACCACTTGCGGAATTTGTCGACCGTATACATGGTGGACCGGATGCCGTAGATGGTGTGCAACTTGCGGGCATCCGCCTGGCGCGTTTCCGGATTGCGCAGATCGACCTTGACGCCGAACGCTTCTGCCAGCTTTTCTTGCGGCTCAACGGGTGCTTCTCCGCCCTCGGTGAGGCAGTAGAGTTGCGCAACCGGATCGTCCTTGAAGGCATTGTAGAAGTTCTCTTGTCCGACGAGCTTGCGCAAATCTTCAATCTTCTCGCACATGCCGGGGCGTTCGACCCATGCGCCTGCGTCGACGTCGTAACGCAGATGCGCCCAGGGGAAACCGTGCACCGGGTAGCCGTCTTTCAGACCGCGCGGCAAGTCGCGTACCATCCAGCCGACGCGAATCCAGCGCGCGGCGTCGAGGTTGCGCTTGTAGTCGTCATCCCAGATGTTGAGGATCAGGTATTCCGACGCAATCTCTTTGATCTGCTCCATGCGCATGGCCCGGCGATACGCCTGGAAGACGCCATACCCGCCCACGCCGAAGTTCCGTATGGGCTCGCGCAGATGCCCGGCCAGCGTTTCCTGCCAGGTTTCGGCGTCGCCCACCTGCGCGCACAGGGTGTAACTGTCGCCGTAGGTCGCGATGCGGCAGGGCTGATCCGCATAATTGATCATGGTCCGGTTGAAATACGTAGGATCCATGGTGCTGGCGGTACACGCTCCATCGATGCCGTCTTTCAACGCCTGGTTCTGGTGGAAGTACCCGAGTTCCGGGTCCCACTTGAGGATGGGGGGGTCCATCGTCGGGTCCAGATAGCGCTCGATTTCTACCGGATGATACGCATCCGTGTAGAGCAAATGTTTCATGTCTTTCAGCTTGTCCACTGGGAGAACTCCTCTCAAACGATACGCGAGTGTGGATTCGCATTGCTCAACGGCGCTGCCGATATCGAGCGATATGCGATTATTTAGCACAGACTATAACGGGTTCGACGAGCATTATGCTGTTCCTTCCCTTGCGGGCATATAGATACTTTCGTGTTGCGAAGCAGCCAGACGTCGTGATCTCACTAACTTGCACAGCGGGGACAGGCACGTGATGTCATGCAAACTGTGTTCAAAGCTCTGGCGATCGCACGTGAACTACTTGCGGCACGTTCCGCAAAAAGATCGAGTAAACACAGCTTTTTGCACGCAGAAAGCTCGCTTCGCTGAGCGATCAGCGGTAGAACTCAGTACCGGCCTTGCCGTCGAGGGCGGCGTCGAGTTGATCGGCTCGCGTGATGATGGCCCGCCGACCCTTGCCGCTATTCTCCAAAAAGTTCAGCACTCCGCGGACTTTGGGGCCGATGCTTCCCGCCGGGAACTGGCCGGCTGCCAGGTATTGCTTAGCCTCATCCACACTCACGCGAGAGAGATTTTGTTGCCGATCCGTGCCGAAATTCAACGCCACCTGGGCATATGGCATCAGGATGATCAGCAGATTGGCTTCCGTTTCCGTGGCCAGCAGCGCGGAAGTGAGATCCTTGTCGATGACCGCCTCAACACCCTCGTAATCACCGTCATCCCTGAACCGGATCGGAATGCCTCCGCCTCCGCCGGCGATCACAATATTCCCCTCTCGTGCCGAATGGCGGATCATGTGCCGCTGGATCACCTTGACCGGCATGGGACTCGGTACCACGCGTCGGTAGCCGCGTCCCGAATCCTCGACCACTTGCCAGCCATGTTTGGCCTTCATAGCCTCGGCCTGTTCCTTGGTCATAAAGGTGCCAATGGGCTTGGAGGGATTCAAGAACGCCGGGTCGTCGCGTTCGACGAGAACCTGGCAGATCACGGTGACCACATACCGATACAGGTCCCGCCGGTTGATGTGGTTCAGCAGCGTCTGCTGGAGGAAATAGCCGATGTTTCCTTGCGTTTCCGCGACCACCACGTCGAGGGGCATCTCCGGCGCCATGTCCCTGGCGCGTTCGTGACGGAGTACCTGCTGGCCCACCTGTGGTCCGTTTCCGTGTGTGATAATGATATTGTAATCGCGTTCGACCAGGGTCATGAGATAGCCGCAAATGGTCTCGGCGTTTCGCGTCTGCTCCTCCACGGTTCCCGACTCGCCGGCCTGGATCAACGCGTTGCCGCCCAACGCGACAACCACCAGTTCACGGTCGCTGCGGTAAAGGTCACGATGGATGCGCTGTGTCGGATGCACCATGTCTTATCCTCTCTGTCGTCCCACGAGACTGCTCTGTCAGATATTACTCGTCTGACATCCAAGCGCATCATCGCGCCACTGCGAATAATTACACATCGATACTCGATTTCCTGCTGACACCCCCAACACCTAGCTACTGCTTGCTCATGGAACGGATGCGATGGCCTTCTCGTGGCACCGGTCATCGCCTCACAGCTTTTCGTCAAATCACCATTCAGGCAAAGGGAGGATGACGGCGTATGCAAGATACATGCCGATTACTGCTGCAGTTGGCGCAGCGCTTCATACAGTACAATGGCCACAGCGTTCGCCAGGTTGAGCGAGCGTACGCGATCAGTGCGCATGGGGATCTGGATCACGGAATCCGGCCAGGCATCGAGCAAGGCATCGGGCAACCCGCGGCTCTCGCTGCCAAATACCAGCGCATCGCCCGGCGCGTACCGCACATCGAAGTGGCTTCGCGCGCCCCGGGTGCTGAAGAAGAAACAGCGCGGCGGGCGTCGAGCTTCCCGATAGGCGTGAAAATCCGCGTAGCGTGCGATATGCACCGCATCCCAGTAATCCACCCCCGCACGGCGCAAGGCACGGTCGTGCAGGCGAAAACCGAGCGGCCCCACCAGCGACAGCGGCGAGCCGGTGGCCGCGCACAGGCGGGCGATGTTCCCGGTATTCGGCGGGATTTCCGGCTCGACCAGCACGATATCCAGTGGCGGTTCAGGCCAGCGAAAGGGCAGGTCGCATCGTCGATGATGATCGTGTGGCATACCGGTTCTCTCTTTCACAACACTTAGAAACTGTGTTCAACTTCTCTGCCCGGTCTTGCTTGATCTGTCCTAAGGCATGAGCCATTTCATCGCAAAGTAGACGAGCAGCACCACCCCGAACATCGCCGTCACGGGGCGGAGGATGCCGAACATGCTGCGGAAGAGGGATGTCTCGAAATGCTCATTGGTGACGATCAGGCAGACGTGAATGGGCGAGACCATCATGCCGATATAGCCGCAGCCGTACGCGAGCACCGTGGTCGTCAGCACCAGCGCGGTCGAAGGGTTCTCCCCCAACAGGCTGAAGACAATGGGAAAGCTCGCGCCGACAAACCCCACGGCGATGCCGGTCGTGAGCCCGCTGATGAAGGGCACGAGCATGCAGACCGCCAGAAATGGGATGCCCCAACGTGTCAATTCGCCATCCATCACCTGCATCATCGGTTCGCCGCCGGGCAGGCGGGCGCTGACGAATGCGCCGTAGATTTGCAGACTCAGCACGATAAGCGCCATCATCACCGTCTTGCGCGAGGTCAGGATGGCGCGCCACTGCGCGGGCGCAAGCGGGCGCTGCCGCTGCAGGGCGAGCATGGCGGCGATGAGGCTGATCACCATCGGCAGGTAGCGGTTCATCGGCGGCAGCGCGGGCCACTGCCAGAGCAACCCGGCATAACTCACGCGCACGATGCCGTAGCCGATGATGACCACCAGCACGGGCAGCAACAGTTTTACAAAATTATCGGCGCACGCTTCCGCCGCGTCACCAGCGCAGTCGCCATTGGTCCTCGGCAGTTTGCGCAACAGGAAGAAATAGCCGGCCGCGATAGAGCCGAGCGTTAACGGCAGCCCGACGATCATAATCTGCCAGACTTCCAGCCCGGTGATGGCCATGGCCAACAGCACCCCCGGATAGAGCGGCCACCAGTATTCCCAGATATGGCGGAACCAGTAATTGATCTGCGTCTTCAGCAGCGGGGCGACCTTGCGGTCGACGTCACACTGATCGACCAGTGGCGCGGAAAAGATGGCCCCGCCGGGCATGGGGAGGAATCCGATCACTGCGGGCAGCATGGCGATGGCCGCGCGATGCGGAAAACGCCGACGCAATGCGGCCACCAGATCCCGCATCGTGCCCACGGCTTCCATCTGCGAACTCAACCAGATGACCTGGAATATGACCACCATCAACAGCAGCGTGTCGGTGGAGAGGCATTGCTGCCAGGCAATATCGCCGATAGCGGCGGGGGAGTGCCCGCTCCAGACAGCGAGGATCAGAGCCCCGAGCAGGATAGCGTACATGAGTGGAACGCGAAGCAGGTTGATCAGCAGAATGAGGCCAAGCGTACCCGTGACTTTGACAAGGACCGGCGCTGACAGGAGTAGATCGAGCATTTGATATGTGGTATCCCCCAGGCGAATCACTGTTATTGTAACAAATATCGCCTGAAGCTAAAAATTCACGGTATGCAGGGACAGTGCATCAAGGCATGGTGTTGAGGAACGCGAGTACGCGGTCGCTGGCGAAGTAAAACTGTTCGGGCAGCAAGGCGGGCAGCGTGCTGATGGTGCGGGGATGGCCGCGCAACAGGCGATAACCTTCCGCATACGGCACGGGGTCGGCAACCGGTACCATGGCGCCGAGTTGCATAGCCCGTCCTTGCTTGGTGCGAATCAGCGTGTTTTCGGGGATGGTGGGGCGGTCGAAGGTGTGGTGGCAGCGCAGCGAGTCGAGGTGGCGTTCCATCACCGTGGTGATATCGATGTAGAGCTCCACCCCCTCGCGGTTTTCGGTGGAGTCATAGGTGTAGGCTTCGAAATCCCCCAGGTTGAAGCGCGAGCTCCAATGGCACATCTCGTGCAGCAGGTGGGAGACCAGGATATGCTCGCGATGGTAGTCGGTGCGGGGCGGGATGAAAATCATCGCCGGATCAATCTCCCGCAGTAACTCCGCCACGGTTAACTGGATATCTCGCCGGTTTCCTTCGGTGAGTGAGCATTCGAGAAATCGCCGCTCTGCGCCGAGGATGGCTGCGGAGGCGAGGGCTTCCGCGCGGGTGCTCTCGTCCGTCTCACCCAGGCAGACGTAGATGACGGTCTCTCCCCGACCGGTCAGCAGGAGGGTGAGGCCGCCGGTCCACCAGTCGGCGTCATCCGGATGGGGATCAAAGACGATGATCGCGCGCGAAAGCATGATGCACCTCGCATTATTTGTTGTAACAATTCGTTGTCACGTCCAGACTCCCTGCAGGACATGAGTTGAGGGACACGAATAGTGCAGATGGACAGGCGTATGTCACCTTCAGACCCTGCGGCTCACACTGTTACGGCGATGTCACTTGTGTGACATGCACATGGGCCATCCGTATGAACCTCATACTCAGGAGGGTATGTTATGCCGCTCAAAGTTACCGTCATTGGCGCCGGCAGCGTGGGATTCACGCGCGCGATGGTGCGGGATATCCTGTGTGTTCCCGAATTGCAGGACACCGAATTCGCGCTCATGGACATCAACCCCCATCACCTGGAGATGGTGACCGCCCTGGTGCAGCGCGACATTGCCAGCGCCGGGTTGCCGGCGCGCGTCTTCGCCACCACCGAGCAACGTGACGCCATAGCCGGGGCGAAGTACGTCTTCTCCTTTGTGCGGGTGGGCGGTCTGGATGCCTTTGCCACCGATATCGATATCCCGCTGCGCTATGGCGTGGACCAATGCGTGGGCGATACGCTGGGGCCAGGCGGCATCATGTACGGCCAGCGGACGATTCCGGTGCTGCTCGGGATCTGCAAAGACATTGCGGAGGTTGGCGCTCCGGAGGGCATGCTGCTCAACTACTCCAATCCGAATGCCATGAACACCTGGGCGTGCAACGCCTACGGCCATGGCGTGACGACCATCGGCCTGTGCCATGGCGTGCAGGGCGGGCATCAACTCATCGCGCGCGTGCTCGGTCTGCCACAAGACGAGGTCGACATCATCTGTGCGGGCATCAACCACCAGACCTGGTATATCCAGATCCGTCATCATGGGCAAGAGCTGACCGGACAACTGCTGGAGGCGATGGAGCGCGACCCGGAAGTGCGGCGTACGGAGAAAGTGCGCATCGATATGCTGCGCCGCTTCGGCTATTTCAGCACTGAATCAAACGGCCATCTCAGTGAGTACGTGCCCTGGTATCGCAAGCGCCCGGACGATCTGCTCAACTGGGTGGACCTGGGCTGCTGGATCAACGGCGAAACGGGCGGGTACTTGCGCGTGTGCACGGAGGGGCGCAACTGGTTCGAGCATGACTTTCCCAACTGGATGCAGGCGCCGCCCTTCACCTTCCGCCCGGAGGATCGCGGACACGAGCACGGATCGTACATCATCGAGGCGCTGGAAACCGGCCGCGTCTACCGCGGGCATTTCAACGTGCCGAACCGCGGCGTGATCACCAATCTGCCTGCCGATGCGATTGTCGAAGTGCCCGGCTATATCGACGGCAACGGCGTCAATATCCCGATGGTGGGCGATTTACCGATGGGATGTGCGGCGGTGTGCAACACCAGCATCAGCGTGCAGCGGCTGGCGGTGGAGGCAGCGGTGCATGGCGATGAGCAATTATTACGGCAGGCGATGCTGCTTGACCCGCTCACCGGTGCGGTATGCAATCCGCCGGAGGTGTGGCAGATGGCAGACGATATGTTGATCGCACAGGCGCAATGGCTGCCGCAGTACGCCGGGGCCGTTGCCGCTGCCCGTGAACGCACGGCCACGAATGAACGACTGCCGACGCGCGACTATACCGGCGCCGCCCGGCTGCATACAAAAAGCATCGATGAGCTGGAGTTCGAGCGGGATCAGGCAACAAAAAATGCCATGGAGGCAGACAAGGGACAGGAGCGTGTAGCCAGCACTTAACAGTTGTAGCTTGTTTCGTAGGCCTTGCCGGAACACGCGAAGTTTCACACGTCGATCCACAAGATCTTTAGTACCTGAAATTCAAATTTACATGGAGCCAATGATGAGCAAACAGATTCGGGTCACCGTCTGGAATGAATTCCGCCACGAGCAGAAGAATGAAGTGTGCCGTGCGCTATACCCCCAGGGCATGCATGCCGTGATCGCTGCTGCTCTGCAGCAGGATCCGCAACTTTCGGTGCGCACCGCCACGCTGGACGAACCGGAGCATGGCCTGACCACCGAGGTGTTGGATCAGACCGATGTGCTGACCTGGTGGGGGCATCTGGCGCATCACGAAGTCAGCGATGAGATTGTCGATCGCGTGCAGCAGCGCGTGTTGGCCGGGATGGGGTTGATCGTGCTCCATTCCGGACATTTCGCCAAAGTTTTCAAGCGCTTGATGGGCACTTCATGCTCGCTGCGCTGGCGTGAGGCGGCAGAGAAAGAGCGGCTGTGGGTCGTTAACCCCTCGCACCCCATTGCCGCCGGATTTGGCCCGTACATCGAACTACCGCAGACCGAGATGTACGGCGAGCACTTCGATATCCCCGCTCCGGACGATCTGGTGTTCGTGAGCTGGTTCGAAGGCGGCGAGGTTTTCCGCAGTGGCTGCTGCTTCAACCGTGGGCTCGGGAAGATCTTCTACTTCCGCCCCGGGCACGAAACATATCCCATCTACCATAATGCCGAAGTGATGCAGGTCATCCGCAATGCCGTGCACTGGGCGGCGTTTGCGGGGAATGACGCCGTCATCCCGTTCTACGGGAAGTGCTGCGAACCGTTGGAACCGCTGAAGGTGCGCGAGTAACTGCTCTGCCACGGGGGCATGCGCGCAGTGGCGTGCCCCCAGTGCGATCTTCGCAATGTGTCGCGCGACGGCGAATGCGTTCACCCGGGCCGCGCTCTTCATCCGCGCAGCTGCCCACCGGGGTGATCTTCGTATCCGGCGGCACTTCGCATGCTTCTGACACTGCATCCCATCGTACGATATGCCCCCAGCGCGTCCACGTTACCTGCACGATTCCAATCCGTGTAACGGTCACATTCTCACGAGTCGCTCGTGCGCACACGTGGGCTGCTCATGATGCCAGCCGAAGCGTATTGTTCACCGACCCCTGTTGTGGCCAGCACAGGGCGTATCGGTTACACAATACCGATGGGTTCGCCAAGATAATCCATCCCCCGTCGTTGGCAACCCGGGGACGATTGCGTACAATGCAGGCATGGCGGGAACCGCGTGCGATTCGTGCTGCCCGCATGTCTGATTCTTCACTGTGATTCTATGTTCTGAGGAGCTTCCATGCCATCTATCAGCCTGAATGGCACGTGGGCTGTGTCCCAGTCGGGTACGGGTGACCCCATTCGCGCCATGGTGCCGGGAACGATCCACACCGATTTGCTCGCCGCCGGTGTAATTGAAGATCCGTTTTATCGCGACAATGAAGATCGCCTGCAGTGGATTGGTGAAGAGACCTGGCTGTACCGGCGCAGCTTCACCGTACCGGAAGAGTTGCTCACGCATGACCGGGTGCTGCTGCGTTGTTACGGTCTGGACACCCTGGCCACGATCACCCTCAACGGCGTGCTCATCGCCCGCACGGACAACATGTTCCGCACGTGGGAGTTTGATGTCAAAAAGCACCTGCGCGCCGGCGAGAATGCACTCGAAGTGCGTTTTGATCCCCCCACCCCACACATGCAGGCATGCCAAACCGCACGCACGCTGCCATCGTGGGGCGCGCCGCGCGAACCCAAGGGACGCTGCTGGGTGCGCAAGGAACCGGCGAATTTTGGCTGGGACTGGGGGCCGGTGCTGGTGACCTGCGGTATTTGGCGTCCTATCGAATTGGTGGCGTTCAATACTGCACGCCTGACCAGCTTGCACATCCAGCAGGATCACACTACGCCGGATGTCGTCATGCTGCAGGCGACCGCAAGCGTGCAGCACCTGCAGGAGCAGGCACTCACCGGGGAGTTCACCGTACTCTTCGGCGACAAAGTGGTCGCGCGCGCGTCTGGCGAGTTGGATGGCGACCGCATCCGCGCGGATATCTCGGTCGAGCATCCGCAACTCTGGTGGCCGAACGGCATGGGTAAGCAACCGCTGTACCATGTCCGCTGTGAACTCTACGATCCGCAGCACGGGCTGTTGGACACTACCACCAAACGTATCGGACTGCGCACCTTGCGACTCGAGCGCTTTCAGGATGCCTGGGGCGAGTCGTTCCAGTTCTCCGCCAACGGCGTGCCGTTTTTTGCCAAAGGTGCAAACTGGATCCCGGCTGACACCTTCAACACGCGCGTGACGTGCGAGCAGTATGCTGATCTGCTGCAGAGCGCAGCGGCGGCGCACATGAACATGATTCGCGCCTGGGGCGGCGGCATTTACGAAGATGACGCCTTTTACGACCTGTGCGACGAACTGGGGTTGTGCGTGTGGCAGGATTTCATCTTCGCCTGCTCCACCTACCCCACTTTCGATGAGGTGTTCACGCAGAATGTGATGGGCGAAGTCATTGACAATATCACGCGCCTGCGCCACCACCCGTGTCTCGCCCTGTGGTGTGGCAATAATGAACTGGAGCAGGGCCTGGTAGGCAAAGAATGGTCGAACAGCCACATGAGCTGGGAAGACTATTTGAAGCTGTTTGACAGCCTGTTGCCCTCGCTGGTGAACTTGCTTGATCCCGAACGCCCCTACTGGCCGGGCAGCCCGCACTCGCCGTATGGCGACCGCGAGGATTTTAATAACCCGCGCTGGGGCGATGCGCACCTGTGGAGCGTATGGCACGGCCGCGAACCGTTCGAGTGGTATCGCACCTGCGACCACCGCTTCATCTCCGAGTTCGGCTTCCAGTCGTTCCCGGAGCCGCGCACGGTGTACGGGTATACGCGACCGGATGAGCGTAACGTGACCAGCTACATTATGGAGCACCACCAGCGCAGCCACATCGGCAACAGCACGATCATGACCTACCTGCTCGAGTGGTTCCGCCTGCCGACAGATTTTGACATGACGCTGTGGTTGAGCCAGATCCTGCATGGCATGGCGATGACCTATGCCGTCGAGCACTGGCGGCGGCAGATGCCCTGCACGATGGGCACGCTGTACTGGCAGTTGAACGATTGTTGGCCGGTGGCGAGTTGGGCCTCCATCGATTATCACGGCCGGTGGAAAGCGTTGCACTACCTGGCGAAGCGGTTCTATGCGCCGTTGCTGGTGAGCGGTGTGGAGGATCCCGAGCGCGGCGAGGTGGCCATCCACGTGACCAGCGACGAATTATCCGCGCAGGACGGCGCCGTGGTGTGGCAACTAACCGATGCCGCGGGACGCGTACTGGCCGGCGCAAGCCAGGAAGTGGCTATTGCCGAACGCGCGAATACGCCGGTGACCACATTAGCGCTGCAGGAATACCTGGCGCAGCACGGTGCGCGCAACCTGCTGCTGTGGCTGGAGCTGTGGGTGGACGACGCCTGTGTCTCCACTAACCTGGTGACCTTCTCCCGTCCCAAGCACCTCGAACTGGTCGACCCCGGATTGCAGACCAGCGTGCGCGGCGAAGGGCATCAGTACACGGTGACCATCAGCGCCGAGCATCCTGCACTGTGGACCTGGCTCTCACTGGATGGTCTGGATGCCCGCTACGCGGACAATTTCGTCCACGTGCGACCCGGAAAGCCGGTGGATATCGAGGTGACCCTGGCCTCGCCGGCGTCACCGGATGAAATGGCGAATGCGCTGCGTGCGTACAGCCTGTATGATACGTATCGCGTGACCCAGGCGCCGGTATTCAGTCGCTGATCCTCGCACTCGCGTCCACCGGTGGGCCCCACCGGTGGACGCATCCTGCCACACCCCGTCACTCCGTTCAACGCTTGTCGCGCTTCGGCGCGTGATTCCCGTCGACGCTGCTCTACACTGAAGTCATCCGCAGCGGACATCACAGGAGGTTGATGCCATGCAATACGATGACTTTGTCGGCCACGTGCAACATCGCGCGCGCCTGGCCTCGACCGGGGAAGCAGTGCATGCCATTCATGCAACCCTGCAGACCCTTGGTGAACGACTATATGGTGAGGAAGCAAAGAATCTTGCCGCACAGTTGCCGGATGAAATCGGCGCGTACCTCACCCAACCCACCCAGCGCGAGAGTTTCGACCTGCGCGAGTTCTATCAACGCGTTTCCCAGCGTGAGCGTGCCGATCTGCCCGATGCCATCTATCATGCGCAGGCGGTGGTGTCGGTGGTGCTCGACGCCGTCTCCCCCGGGGAAATCGCCGATGCACGCGCCCAACTGCCGGATGAGTATGCACACCTCTTCACCTGGCAGGGCGAGGGGGGCATGCGTCGGAGCGCGTGAAAGTGCGATGCCCTGAGGGAAGGAGGCTGCTCATGCCACTGGATCAGCATCTGATGGTGCATATGCAGGAGATATATGCCGATGCGCGCAATTACCGCAATCTGCTCAATGGTTGGTCAGACCAGTTACGCAACCAGCAGTTACGCACGATGATCGCACAGCAAATCCACGAGATCGGTGACCAGCTGGATAATTTACGCCAGTGCCTGCTCATCATGGGCTCGGCGCCGGATGAAGCGATGCTCAGCCCGGTCGTCGATGCGTTGCAGCGTGAAGATCAGATAACGCATCGCGCCATCCCGAATATGTCGCCGGCCGATATGGATGTCCATGTCGCCATGACCGATATCAGCTTCGGGCAGATGGAAATCGGCGCATATCAAGGCATGGTGGATATGGCCCGAGAGCTCGGGCAGCAGGATGTCGCGACCATGCTGCAGCACAACCTGGAAGAAGAACAAGACGACATCTGGCAGATGCAGCAACTGCTGCCGGAACTCATCCGCGAATCACAAGTACAGTGAGGGTGCCGCGGATATCACCGTAGCTTCCGTACGGTGATATCCGCCACGCGCACGTTCTCTTCGCTGCCGGCCATGTTCAGGCGAAAATCATAGCCATCTCGGTTGGCGAACTGCGCATCGGACAGGATGAATTTGTAGGTAAAGAGGCGATCCCTTCCCACATCGATCCACTGCCAGCGCGAGTACGACATACCATCCCGGCCATCGTAGTAGAGGTTGAACCCCGTCTTGTTGCGCTGCCGGACACCGAGCACGGTGACGGTGATTTCCACCGGCGTGCGCGTTTCGTTGAAATACAGGAACCCGTCCGGCACATCGAAGTGTATCCAGGGTTGCAGGTCGCGGATCGTACTCAGGTAAAGGCGTCCATCCAGAATGAGCGTACGGAAACGTCCGCCGGAAAAGTCGGGCATGGCGCAGAGTGCCGCCGGATCGCACGCCTGGCCATCCGCGATGGCGAGACGCACGGGATTGCCGGACACGGGGTGCGGCGTGATGCGCACCGCAGGCAGGTGTGCGGGCAGGTCCACGTTATCCAGCACGGCCGGGCCGCGCATCTCCAGCGTCATGGGCTGGGTCACGTCGAGCTGTCTCGGCAATTGGCCGGATTCGGTAAGGGTGATTGTTTCACCGACAGCGATTAAGCCGTCGCCATGCGGTGCTGCGGCTGCGGGGCTGATGCGCACCGTGGCAGGTGCGGATGGCAGCAACAGCGCACGGCGCTGCTCTCCATCACGAAACTGCGCACACACTAACTGCTCGCCAAGTGCAGTCGCGCCGGTACATGTATACCCCCGCAATGCGAACAAATGCCTGGCTTGTGCAAGCGTTAACGGCATACTCTCACCGGGTTGCGGCGTCACAAACACCACCGGTACGGCGTCGACAAGGGCCGCCGCCATCAGCGTGACGGCATCCGCCTTGTCCGCGCGATATGGGATATCCACCCACAACGCCGGCGCGTCCGCGGTGATCACCCGTTCTCGGAGCACATGTAAACGCCACCAGAGTTTTGATGGGGTGAGGACGTGGCGGCTGGGCGTTAACAGTACGATATCAGGGCGTTTCACCCCCTGAGCGCCGCGCAGATACGAGGCGATCCAGCCCAAATCCACATCGGCCGGTTCCGGAGCAATCACCTGCAGCGCCGCATCAGCACTGCGGATGGCCTGTGCGCCCACATGGTACAGAGCATATACGTCATCCGGCATCGCCAACAGCGTCGTCGCACAGGGGCGCTCCCACAGTTGATAGTAGCGCACGCGATCGCGATAGCGCTCGGCCACTGTGCGTGCATAGGTGCGGTAGGCT
>JAGUZN010000401.1 GCA_020060775.1 Armatimonadota bacterium | reverse complement strand
GCAAGAAATTTTTTCTTGAAAAGCTTCCAGGAAAAACGCCGGGTAGTAATCGCGACGGCATCGGTAATAATCCTGATCCTGGCGGTTTGGTTAATCGACCAGCCGGAGAAGGAAGAACTGGCTCTTCATCTGATCGACGTGGGGCAGGGGGACGCGATTGTGCTGCACTGCCCCCAGGGGCACTGGGTGCTGGTGGATGCGGGTGATGAGGCGCACGGGGATGCAGTGGTGCGTTACCTCAGTGCCCAGGGGTGCGCGCGCCTCGATCTGCTGGTGGCCACCCACCCGCATGCCGATCATATCGGCGGCATGCCCGCCGTGCTGAAGGCGATGCCGGTGGCGCAGGTATGGGACAGCGGATACGTGCATGGTTCACCCCAGCAGCGCACCTTCCTGCAGACGATTCAATCATTGAATCTGCGTTATGGCAAGCCACGAGCCGGCACCAAGAAAGCCTACGGGGACGTGGCCGTTGAGGTGCTGGCGCCCAGTGCGGATTTGTTCAGTCGCACGGATGAGGCCAACAATGCCAGCCTGGTATTGCGCGTGACCTATCGCAAGGTGAGCATCCTGCTGACGGGAGATATGGAGGAGGAGGAACGACGTTCCGTTGCTTCCTGGCCGCGATCAACTGTACTGAAGGTGTCGCATCACGGGGCGCGCGACGGCACGGACCTCGCCTTTCTGCGGCAGGTACGCCCGGCCATCGCCGTCATTTCATGCGCACGCGACAATGATTACGGCCACCCGCATCCGGAAACGCTCACCGCGTTGCGCCAGGTGGGGGCGCGCGTGTTGCGGACGGATGCGCAGGGCTCGCTGGTGTTGACGACGGATGGCAACACGGTTTCCGTGGCAAAGTCCGGCATGCCGTCGATGCCTGACGTGACGCCGGTGCCCGCCATGCCTCCATCTCGCGACGTTTCCCTAACTGTCACTTTTATCGGCAATACGCGCAGCCGGGTGTTCCACCGCGCGACCTGCCGTTCGTTGCCGGCCGAGCATAACCGCTGCATCTTTGCCACGCGTGATGAGGCCATCAAGGAGGGGTATCGCCCATGCAGTCACTGTCAACCGTGATCGTGTTTATTGATCGTATTCACGAGGGGGTCGCCATTCTGTCGGCGGAAGATGGATCGGCGACCGTGCAGGCGCCGGCCGCGTGGTTGCCCGCGGGAGCTCACGCAGGGGATGTGCTGTCCATCTCGCTGTCGGTTGATGCCGAGGCCACGAAGGCACGCCGGCAGGAAACGCAGTCATTGATGGATTCCCTTGGCGACAACGTGTGACAGCCAGGCATTATTCCGTCACCCTTGTTATATTGTGGGTCATTTACATGGATCGACTGCCGGTATTATCTCCTCTGACAGGAGGTGGGTATGGCTGGGTGTCGTGAAATGCAGGTCGGTCAGGTATACATGTGCGAGGGGTGTGGCCTCGAGTTGCAGGTGGTGAAGGCATGTGCCGACGGGACCGCCGAAGGGAAAGCCTCGTGCCCGAACTGCGAGATCATCTGCTGCAGTGAGCCGTTGAAGTTGAAACAATAACGATGGTTCGCATCAGGCGTACTTCAACCGGTGGGGGTCTCGGTGGCTTTCTCCGCACGCCAGCGATCGATCACCCGTTGGCCAATAGTAAGGAATTCGCTCAAGGCGTCGCGATACTGTACGAGGGTGATGAACCAGCTTGCCAGACATTCCTCTCCAGCCGCGGTTATGGAGTAGCGGCGCTTGGCCGGGCCAGATTCTGACAACTCCCATTCCGAGATGACCAACCCCTCATCCGCCATGGTCTTGAGGCAGCGGTAGACGCCGGCCGCATTCGGCTTCTGCCCATCGAACATCGGCATTTCCGCCAATTGCTGGACGAGGCGATACCCATACATGGGCTCTTGCGCCAGCAGCAGCAACACCGCGGGGCGAATTAAGCGTTCGAGCGTCTTCCCTTCACAGGGACAACTCGGTTCTTTACCTTGACGACGTGCCGGCATGGCTAGATTTCCTCTCACGGTTTGCACTGCTCTGCATCCCGATCGCAGTACGCGCATTAATTTTTTTATCACTACTATGATACCATGTCGACTGCGTGATGTGGTATACTTGAGAGCAATTACTCTCCGATCGAGTGACCCCCTGGTCGTCACACGAGGTACTAAGCGTGACTACATCAGAAGACACTATCAGTCAGCAGGAACCCGTTGCACCGCCACCACGCCGTTTCACCCTTCGTTGGAAATCACTGGGGTTACTGGCATTGCTCGCGTTGGTCATCGTTGGGTGGTATCAGTTTGATCAGAATCTCCCGAAGTATGCCGAGTGGTATACCTATTCTGTGTTGAAGTACCCACGCCCGGCAGGCGACCCGGGGTTGGCTGCCGTGGATAACTGTTGTACCGAGCCTATCCCAACCGAACAGTTGAGCCAGGCCGAACGCATGGGACGCGCAATCGCCTTTGCCCTGTATCAGTTTCCGCATGTCTTTTTATTGCTTTCCCTGGTGGTGTTCGTGATGGGGGTTGTGCGCTCTTACTTCGCGCCTGAGCGGGTGCGCGCACTATTGGCCGGTCGTCTCGGGCGGTTCGGACATCCGCTTGCTGCATTGCTGGGCGTGTTGACGCCGTTCTGCTCCTGCTCCGCCGTGCCGCTGTTTGTGGGGTTCGTGACGGCCGGCATCCCGCTGGGAGTGACCTTTACCTTCCTCACCGCCGCGCCCCTGGTCAATGAGGTTGCGCTGTTCTTTCTGGTTAAAGAGTTCGGCATCCGCATCGCCGCACTCTACGCCATCACCGGTCTATCCATTGCCCTATTTGCCGGGTGGCTGATCGGACGTATTCGCGGGGAACGCTATGTGGAAGCGTGGGTGAAAGAGGCGGCGGTACACCGCCTGGCGATGGAGCCTTCCCAGATGGTGATGGAAGATCGTTTCCGCGCGGGATTTGTCGCCTGGAAAGAAATATTGGGGCGTGTCTGGTTGTTCCTGGTGATCGGCGTACTCATTGGTACGGTGGTTCACGCCTATGTGTCGCAGGAGCATTTGCTCGGGGCGTTGGGCAACAAGCAGTGGTGGTCCGTGCCGCTGGCGGTGGTGGTGGGGGTGCCGATTTACTCCAATCCCGCGGGCGTGCTGCCGGTGATGCAGGCGTTGCTGGGGAAGGGGGTTGCGCTGGGCACGGTGCTCACCTTCCTGATGGCGGTGATCGCGTTATCGTTGCCGGAATTTATCATCTTGCGTAAAGTATTGAAGACGCGTCTGATCGCCCTCTTTGCGCTTATCGTGGCATGCGGTATCATTATTGTTGGGTATCTGTTCAACTGGTTGATTACCCCGGGATCGTGGTTTATCCCATGATAGAAAGGACGAGCACATGAAGATTGCCGTGTATGGCGCCGGGTGCGCGAAGTGTCATAAGACCGAAGAGATTGTAAAACAGGCATTGGCGGAGACGGGCACAGAGGCGGAGGTGGTCAAGGTGACCGATTTCAAGGAGATCATCACTGCGGGCATCATGTCCACCCCGGCAGTGGCGGTGGATGAAGTGGTGAAGTCCACCGGGCGCGTGCCCTCGGTGAATGAAGTCAAGGGTTGGATCAGCGGGTAAGGGGCGTTAGTTTCTGGTTTCTGGTTCCTGGTTGGGATGAGCTTTGATTCCGTTGTCATGCTGATACCATGAGAGGGTGAGAAGGTTTGCTTCCTGCGCCCTGTCAGGGCTTGCGTATCTCTTATGCTGCCTTCCAGGGGTTCGCTGGCGCTCATCCCTGGCTAACATCCGCCATCCCTGCGGGATAGAGGGGAGGTCCGGGTATGATTAACGAAGACAGCACCGAATCAGCATTCCGGGATATCCCTTCCCCGGTTTCCGCCTTCGCCACGGCTTCCCCCTCCGCATGAAGCTACGGCGGATACAACGGGGGACAAGTGCGCGGTGTGCCTGAATAGACGCCCCGTAGAGCGTTTTGCTTGCCGGTGTATGGCGTGGTTAGAGTTGCGAGGCGGCGGGGTGATCGAGGAACCAGTGCAGGTCGCCGTGTTGCGGGATGATGGCTTGCGCGGGTAATTCGTCGGGCTGATAGGGGCCAGCCAGTACTTGCGCCACGCGCTTCGCTTTTTGCTCGCCGGTGACCAGGAAGAGGATATGGCGGGCGGCGTTAATGGCCAGAGGCGTGAGCGTGACGCGCGGCACCAGGGGAGGCATTTTCGCCGGTTGCGCCACGACCCAGCGCTCTCGCTCATGCAGGGCATCGGCCTGTGAAACTGTCTGAGAAGTCTCTGTCCGGTTTCGCTTGACCTGTGCGCGATCCGCGAACCGATCCTTTGAAGGAAATAGTGACGCGGTGTGTCCATCGGCGCCCATACCGAGCAGGATGATATCGAGTGTCCCGGCGGGCGTCATGCGGCAGGCGCGCAGTTCCACCTCATATTGCTCCGCCGCATCCGCGGGCGGTAGTTCACCCCGGACACGATGTATCTGCTCCGCAGCGATGGGCACGCGGTTGAGCAGATTCTCCCACGCCAGGCGGTAGTTGCTCCGTTCGTCGTCGGGAGGCACACAACGTTCGTCACCCCAAAAGATTTGCATGCGCGACCAGTCGAGACGCTCGGCGAACGGGGGACGTGCCAGCAACGCGTAGAGCGGTTTGGGCGATTCTCCGCCGGTTAACGCCATTCGGCAAACGCCGCGCTGGGCGATTGCCTCGCTGCACCATGCCGTCACCCGTTCAGCGGCGGCCAGCGCGAGTGCCGCGTGATCCGGGAACACTTCAATCTCACGTTTCATCTGGCTCCTCCCGTTGACATCCACCTGGCCGGCAGCGGCAGGCATGGCCGAGGAAGGCCGATACGCCATCCGGCGCTGTGCTGCCCGGCTCATACGAGATGAGCGGCGGTGCATCAGGCGCATGTTGCCACCCGGCGATGATGGGATCGATCAGCCGCCATGCCACTTCGATGGCATCGTTGCGGGGGAAGAGGGAGGCGTCGCCGATGATGACATCGAGCAGCAGGCGTTCATACGCATCGGGCAACGGTGTTTCCCCGTAGTACGATTTGTAGTGGAATTCCATGTCGACCGAACGCGTTTGTTGCGCCGACCCGGGCTCTTTCACCTCGAACTGCAGGTGAATCCCTTCATCCGGTTGGATGATGATGGTGAGCTGATTTGGGTTGAAGGGCGGCATTTCAAAGATGACGTGCGGCGGGCATTGAAAGAGGATGCGGATTTCGCTGGTACGCCGCGCCAGCGCTTTGCCCGAGCTCAAGTAGAACGGCACGCCTTTCCAGCGCCAGTTATCGATAGAGAGTTTCAGCGCCGCATAGGTAGCCGTCTGCGACTCGTCGGCCACGCCTTTGGCCTGGCGATACCCGGCATACTGGGCGCGGAAGGTTTGGCTCAGCGGTATGGGCGGAATGGCCGACAGCACTTTCACCTTTTCATTGCGCACGGCATCAGCGCGGAAGGAGGCCGGGGGTTCCATGGCAATCAGCGAGAGCAACTGCAGCAGGTGATTCTGGAACATATCTCGGAGGATGCCCGCCTGATCGAAGTACGCCCCGCGCCGCCCGATATCGACCGATTCCTCTACCGCGATATGCACGCTATCGATGTAGTTGCGGTTCCACACCGGTTCGAAGATGGTGTTGGCGAAGCGGAAGAAGAGGATGTTCTGCGCCGTTTCTTTGCCGAGGTAGTGGTCGATGCGATAGATCTGTCCTTCCCGAAACGCCGAGTGCATCACGCGGTCCAGTTCGCGCGCGGAATGCAAATCTTCGCCGTACGGCTTCTCCACCACGACGCGCCGCCAGCCGCCATCACGCTCATCGGCCATGCCGGCATCGCCGAGATGGCCGGCGATGATCGGGAAGAGATCAGGGGCGGTGGCGAAGTAATAGATGCGGTTAGCGCTGTGCCCCCCTTCCACTTCCTGCAGCATCGCCTGCAGATGCGTATAGGCATCGGGCTGTTGGGAGTTGCCCGCCACGTACGAGATATGTTCGGCAAAAGCCTCCCACTCTTGCGGCGACCCGTTGCTCGTCAAGCCCTCACGCAGGTGAGCGCGAAACTGGTCGTGCGGATAGGGGGTGCGGGACAGGCCGATGATGTTGAAGTGCCGGGGGAGCCTGCCCTTCAGATAGAGGTGGAAGAGGGCCGGGATGAGTTTACGCTGGGTGAGGTCGCCCGACGCCCCGATAATGATAATGGAGATGGGTTGTGCTTCATTTGTGTTCATCGTCTGTCGTCCATTGTACCCTGGTCATTCGATGTGCGTGTCAGATGGGTGATCCCCTGTGCCCCAGCGATGATGAGATCGGTGGCCAAACCGAGAAACAGTCCGTGCTCGACCATGCCGGCGCGATCCTGCAATGCGCGCGCGATGGCGGCAGGATCGTCCAATGGTGGAAACCGGCAGTCGAGGATCAGGTTGCCCTGATCGGTGCGCCAGGGCGTGCGATCGTCATGGCATCGCAGGTCCACGGCCGTGGCGCCTAACGTTCGAAGGAATCTGACCTGGGCCTGCCAGCCGAAGGGGACCACTTCCACGGGGACGGGTGTGCGCGCCCCCAGGCGAGAGGAGAGTTTGGTTTCATCGATGACGATGACTTCGCGACGGCTCGCCTGCGCCACCATCTTTTCCCGCAGGAACGCTCCGCCACCGCCTTTGATGACCTGGAGTTCAGTCGTAGCTTCGTCAGCGCCATCGATGGTGACATCGATCTGCGGGTAGTCATCGAGGGTGGCGAGGGGAATGCCCAGCGCCTCGGCGTCGTGCTGCACCTGGGTGGAGCAGGGGATGCCGGTCAGGCCGGTGAGACGCCCCTCGTGCAATAGTTGCGCGATGCGGCGCAGTGCGAAGATCGCTGTACTGCCGTGGCCCAGGCCGATGACCATGCGAGAGCGAATGCATTCCGCCACGGCATGTTCGGCTGCCTGACGTTTCCAGTTGGCCTGCATGTCATCCATGCGCGATCTCCTCGT
Organism: Armatimonadota bacterium; assembly: GCA_020060775.1. GTDB lineage: Bacteria > Armatimonadota > Hebobacteria > CAIYQO01 > CAIYQO01 > JAGUZN01. Next base: position 15,332 of record JAGUZN010000401.1, on the reverse strand, counting down.
CACGAGCGATTGATGAGGGTAAGGAACTCGTTGCGCGTGGCCTGTGACGCGCGGAAACTGCCCAACACCGCTGAGGTGGTCATCTGCGAATTTTGCTTTTCCACGCCGCGCATCATCATGCACAGGTGGTTTGCCTCGATGATGACGCCGACGCCGAGAGGGTCGACGGCATTCATGATGGCCTGCGCCACTTGTTGGGTCAGGCGTTCCTGGATCTGCAGGCGGCGGGCATACATATCCACGATACGCGCGAGTTTGCTCAAGCCGATGATGCGTCCGCGCGGGATATAGCCGATATGGCAGCGGCCGTAAAAGGGGAGCATGTGGTGTTCGCACAGGCTGTAGAGTTCGATATCCCGGGCGATGACCATATCGTTGGCTTCGTGGGTGAAGATGGCGCCGTTGATTAACGTCTCGAAATCGGCACGGTAGCCCGAGGTGAGGAAGTCGTATGCGGCCGCCACGCGGTGGGGCGTGTCGTGCAGACCTTCGCGGTCCGGGTCTTCGCCCAGTTCGATGAGCAGTTCTCGGATGAGCCCTTCAACTTTCCGGTAATCCATGCAACAGATCCTTTCGCAGTTGCGCCGTATAGGCTTCAAGCCGCTCCAGAGGGGCATTGCTGTACTGGTCGGCGATGTCGCGCAGCGGTAGCGGCGAACCCGGGAGTCGCAAGTTAGGCGCCAGTTCGGCCAGCGGCACAGCGATGAAGGCATGCCGGGGAATGTTCGGATCGGGCAGGTGTACCTCCTCCTGATGGATCGTCTGCCCATCATAGTCCAGCAGATCCAGATCGATGGTGCGGGGGGCATTCTTATCAGCGCTGCGCGTGCGCCCGAGTTGCTCTTCGATATACCGCAACACGACGGTTTTCAACAGGGTCGGCGGCAGCGCCGTCTCGACTTCCACCACGCCGTTATAGAATGGCGGGCTGGACGGGTCGCCTTCCGGAAGGGTGCGGTAGACGGTGGAGAGACGCTCGATGCGGACATAACTTTGCAGCAGCAAGAGTGCTTTACGGTAATGAGCTTCAGGGTCGATATTTGATCCGACGCTGATGTAGGCAATGGCCATAGTGTTACGCACGCCTCCGTGTAATTTCCACCGCCACGCTGCGGGCAAAGCGCAATGCTGCAGGCTTATCAATGGTGACCTGAACTTCCTCGATGCTCGGGTGTTGTAAGCACAGGGCGACGACATGTTCGGCCAATGCCTCAACCAGGGCAAACTCGGACTGTTCAACAAAGGCAAGGACGTTTTTCTTTATCGCGCGGTAATCCACCGCATCCTCGATTCGATCGGTTCTCCCAGGCGCACTTACATCAGTCAGTAGTACGAGGTTGATGACGATTTCCTGTTTTCCTCTGCGCTCTTCCGAAGTGATGCCCAGGGTACAGCGCGCAGTTAAATCTCGGATGATGATCTTATCGAGCGGCATGATGATCGTCAGTCCTTACTTACGAGATCGTCACTCGTGATGCGGGACCTGGGCGTGGAATTGCACGGTTTCGCGCAGATGGCGCCCACCATCAACATAGATTACCTCACCCGTGATAAAGGTACTTGTCAATAGGAAGAGAGCGGCGTCGGCAATGTCTTCAGCGTCGCCGTGGCGCTTCAGCGGCACGGTATCGACCAGCCGGTCGAGGTAGGCTTCACTCTCACCCGGTGGGGGCAGGATGAGCCCCGGCGCAATGCCGTTGACTGTAATCTGCGGCGCATACTGCAACGCCAGCATGCGCGTCATTTCCCATAAGACGTGTTTGCTGAGTATATAGGAGACATGTTTCCAGTCGTAGCCGGTGACGCGGCTATCCAACAGGTTCACGATTTTCCCTCGTGCTGCTTGACGGGCGAAGGCTCGGCAGAGTGCGAAGGGGGACCAGGCATTCACGCGCATGTTGTCCATCAACGCCGTGAAGGTGATGTCATCCAGCGTATCAGGCGGGAAGATCGAGGCGTTATTGACCAGGATGTCGAGCGAACCGGCCTGGGAGCACACCTCGGCGATCACCTGTTCAGCCGCGTCAGGGGGATTGAGGTCCACATGCACCAGCCAGGCCTGGACGCCTTTCTGCCGGGCGATGTCCGCCAGCTCATGCGCATCTTCGCAGGAGCGGTGGTAGTGGATGACGATATTCACGCCTTCGTCGGCCAGGCGCAGAGCGATGGCCCGCCCAATGCGCCGCGCACTGCCGGTGATGAGTGCGGTCTGACCGCGTAACGACTCCATGCCCATGACGGTCACCTTTACCGAATGGCTCCGCGCAGCTCATCCGGTGTCAGGGTCTTACCCGTGCGGATGAGATCGCGTGCGGCATCGACCTTCTCCCAGACATTGCACATCATCGCGCCGCGCACATTTCCATCCTGCAGGTAGTAGATGACGCCGGTGTGATACTCCTGTTGCCAGTCTTCCACCGTTTGCAGGCGCGCATCGACCTGGCCGACCGCCTCGTAGCCGAATTCGAACAGGTCGGAGTAGAAGTAGGGCATGTAGTCGTAGGGGATGCCTGCGCCCGCCATATTCTTCCCGGCGAATTTTCCACCGGTTTTCGCGTTATCCCAGTGTTCAACCCGTTGCGACATGTTCAATGCAGGGTAGGGGAAAAGCGCATTGTCGCCGGCTGCGAAGATGGCGGGGTCAGAGGTCTGCAAGTATTCGTTGACCTCGATGCCGTTGCTGACGGCGAGACCAGCCTGTTTGGCCAGTTCCACGGAAGGCGTGATGCCGATTCCCACCACCAGGAGGTCGGCCTCCAGGCGCAGGCCGTTCTGCGTCGTCACGGCCCAGCCCTCGCCCTGACGCGCGATGTCGGTGGGCACATCGCCGGCATGCACAGTGATGCCTTTCTCCCGGTATTGTTCGGTGACCGCGAGGCCCAGCCCTGCGGGAAAGACGCGCGAGGCGAGGTATTGCTCGGGGAAGAGCATGGTGACGGCCAGCTCATTGGTATGCAGGGCGGCGGCGATTTCCGAGCCGATAAATCCCCCGCCGATGACGAGGACGGATTTGCCGGCTTCGGCGGCCTGATGCAGGGTGATGTAGTCGCTCAACGCGCGGTAGTAGATGATGCCTTCCAGGTCGCCGCCTGGGATGGGCAGTTTGCGCGGGGTTCCCCCGGTGGCCAGCAACAGCGACCCGTACTCGTAGGTCACCTCACGGTCATCGGTGATGGTGTGCGCATCCGGGTTGATGGCGATGACGGTCGTATCGAACGCGGTGTCGATGCCCGATTCGATGTAGAAATCCTCTTTGAGGACGAAAATATCTTCGACGCGCTTTTTGCCGAGCCAGAGTCCTTTGGTCAACGGAGGCCGGTGGTAAGGGGGAAAGGTCTCGCTGCCGATGAGGAGAACGGCTCCCTCGTCATCGACTTCGCGAATTCCCCGAACCGCTGAAGCCCCGGCCAGGCCAGCACCCACGATGATATAGTCGTAGCTTTCCTCGATCATGGTTCTCCTCCTCTCATATCGTAGCCGAGATTGGCGGATACCGGGCGATCATTGCTACTGCAATACGGTTAATTTACGGTGAGAAACCAGCGCTATATACGCTGACGATGGCAGAGCCAAGCGTGATGAGTATAGCAGAGACTGGCCCCGGCGCATAGATAGCGCTTACATTACTATCTGGAAAGAATGGTTATTGTCTGGCTTTTGCGAGGGCTGCCTTTACGTCAGGGCGTGTGAGGAGGTAGATCAGGGTGACATTCAAGATAATGCTGATCAGGGTTGCGTGAGTCATAAAAATATTCGAAAAAACATACATCCATGGCATCATGCCCATAGAAACATCATCGCCCCAACGGAACATTTGGGGGTGCAGAATCATGATTATCGTCCATGCGACGCTAGTCACCATACGCGCGAAGAGAACAGTAATCGCGGCTTGTTGTGACCATGGCGATACACGTGTTAACCCGACCGCAGCCATCGCCATCAATGCGGCAAACACGATGCAGTCAAGTGCCATCAGTTTCCCTGCCCAGTGCTCCTGGAAAAAAAATAAACCCGTGCATTCAAACGCACAAAAGATCCAGAACATCACGATACAAAAGGTGATGCTGGAATGCCGACGTTGCGGCATCGGCGCACCTTGAGTTGTGATGGGGGGCGGGGGAAGCGTCGCAGGCTCGTATGGCGAGTGGGGGTGAACAGGAGCATTCATCAGGAGGCCCTCCTTTGGCTATTGATGATGTGTTCGTTTCTCTTCCATGCTCAAGCGCTCATCTCCTTGTGTGAACGTCATTTATCGTGCGTTCACGCAGCGTTGTTTACCGTTGCCGACGGCTTAGTTGCAATATCGCATCCTGAAACGGCGAGTGATCGGTTAGTATGAGATTATGCATCAGGCGGTGCGCAGCGAGAGGAGGGACAAGCGGTGAGCGTGGTGTTACGGACAGGGATGTTGGTGATATTGCTCGTCATGACGGGACTATCCGGCATGGCGGTGGACCGCGTAGCACCACTGCCGGCGGAGCCGCCTGCCGCGCAGCGATTACAGGGATTCTGGGAGCGAGCGTTACAGGAGGAGTATTGCACCCCGGAAGCCTTGCATGCCCAGGATGCCCGAGAGCAGCGGAAGGGGTTGCGCTATCGGAAGATCCTGCGAGGGCACCGCCGTATTCCCGCCGTCGCTCTGACCTTTGATAACGGCCCGCATCCGGAGTATACCGCGCAAATTCTCGCCATTCTGCGGAAATATGACGTGCGCGCCACCTGGTTTGTGGTGGGCGAGCAGGCGGAGCAGTATCCGGAGTTGGTGCGCGCCATGGCGCAGGCGGGGCATGTGGTCGGCAACCACACCTACCATCATGTGAATCTCACTAGCATTCCGAGTGGCGAGATTGCCAACGAGTGGTGTCTGTGCAACCAATCGATTACGCGCATTCTCGGGAGCCCGCCACGGTATTGCCGCCCTCCGGGTGGGGCGTATGATGTCTTGTCGATGGCGGCTGCCGCATCCGCCGGGTTGACCACCGTGTTATGGACCGATGATCCGGGCGACTTTCTGACGCCGGGAGCGCTGCAGGTTGAGGAGACGGTACTGGGCCAGATCGATGCAGGCAGCATCGTGCTGTTGCGCGATGGCTCATGGCGCACGGTGCAACTGCTGCCGTCACTCATCGAGCATTTACAGCGGCGAGGGTTGCTGTGCTACACGCTGGAGGAGTTCGACCGTGATCTGCGCATGCCGTTCTCCCCATACGACAGATCGCTCGATCAGTTGCACTTTTGTGATCACCTTCTCCAACCGTTCGACGTGATCGCATCGCGGGCTTCTTAGAAACTGTTTTGAAAGTCTCTGTCCGGTCTCGCTTGATCTTTTCACGCCTGTTGGTCTGGGGTCTCCTCACCCTATCGGTCTCTGATAGCGCCTCGGAGCCCCCAGACCAACAGCCGCGGAAATCTACGGCGCGATCCGCGAACCGATTCCTTTCAAAACAATTTCTTAGATAACGAGGAGGGGGCCGTAATCCGACTCCCTCCTCGTCACCATTATTGATGCTGACCGGCATCAGGGCACGGGAGCCGGTTGTTCTGGCTCGGATGCTTCGAGGATGCCCTGGTCAACCAGATCTTTGATAATTTTTGTCGCCTGGCTTTGCTCAAGCTGACAGTCGCGGATCACTTCGCTCACGGTGCGTTTGCCATCGATGACCAGCAAGACCCGTTTCACGCTCTGCGGCACATAGCGCACTTTGGCTTCGGCTCCGGGCTTCAGCCGCAGCACATGTTTGAGCTTTGTCTGTTCTTCACCCATTTCCTGGGCCAGCGCACTTTCGTCATCGATGCGTTTGGTCCCTTCCATGATCAGCGCTTCGGTGGAGAGGTTGACAGTGCGTTCCAGTGCGGGCAGCACCTGGATGCGCTGGAGCACGAAGTTGCCTTCTTCCATGCCGACGAGCATGAAAATGACTTCTTCCGGCGTGGCGCCTTTGAAGCCGCGTGGTTCCACATGCCATACCACACCCTCGCGGAAGATGATCATCGCCCAGCGTCCGTCCGGCAGCGACACTTCGAGTCGCCCGGTTTTTTGGGTAAGGTGTACCAGTTGCATCAGTTCGACGAACGTGATGTCTCCGAAAGTCCCTTTAACAGCCATGATGAACCCCTATTTATCCCTGCGCCATGATGGATATCCGGTGCAGGCGTGAAGTGAATTTGCGGGGGACACTCATTACGTCACACGCCCCCATAGTATACCCGAATCGGTCAGTGCCATGAAAGAGGTATCCCTCGCAGGATATTGCGAGGTTGTCCCGGCGATTCTGCGCACCGCTGCGGCGGTTCAGAGGTGCTGCCTGACGCCTGCTCTCGGCCTCGCGCGTGAACCGGCGATACGCGTGTTCGAGCGTTCTCGCGCGCATAGCTCATCGTTAAAGAGCCTCCCCCGCGATGTACTTGGGGTAGGCTCCAGTGAAACAACAACCGCACTTCGCGCCCTGCCAACATCCCGCAACAGTGCTCCAGCGTCTTATTTTGGATGGTTGCTAGCGCAGCTCGGCAGCATCGACCGCAGGTTCACCTGCCGGTTTCACCTTAGTCGTTTGCGTGCGAAGTTGGGCCCGAGCCAGCGTGTGCATGGCAGCCTCGGCCGTCATCTTGGCTTGCAGCCTGACCAATGGCGCGCTCGCATTATAATCGAAAATCGACAGAAGGAGATAGCCCTCTCCCACCGTGGAGATGTAGACATTACATCGCACCCCCTGGTGGTAGATCGAATTAAAGTTTTCTTCTCCGATCGTGCGGGCTAACGCTTCGGACGAGGCAAAGGCGCCAACCGCGAGCGCGCAGAGACCATCGGTGTTCATGCCCTGGGCATCGCCTTGCTTCACCAGCAGGTTTCCGTCACGGGCGATCAACATCGCCAGGCGGACGCCGGTGTCATCCAGGTACCGATGCAGGGATTGCTGGAGGAGGATCACATCTTCCTCAGTTAGGATCAAGTCTTCAAAGCTCACGGCTTCCCCCATCAAAAGGTCCCTTGTTCAAAGCGATGCACCATCTCTCGTACGACAAAGCGACAGAGTGTATGCAGCGTTTTGACGACTCCACGGCCATCAATGGCCACTGCCTCAAAGGCCGGGACGCCCCGGCTGTTGAGTATATAATCCAGATACCATGTCGGTGCGACGTCGACGCAATCGCGTTTATTGTACTGCAGCAGGAAGGGGAGTTCGTCCAGCTTAATGTTGTACGTTGCCAGGTTTTCCTGTAAGTTCTCGAAACTCTCCAGGTTCTCCTGCATTTTCTCCCACTGTGAATCTGCGACAAAGACGACGGCATCAGCGCCCCGCAGGACGAGTTTGCGGGTGGCGTTGTACATGACCTGTCCCGGGACGGTATACAACGAGAACTTCAGTTTGAAGCCATTTACCTCGGCAACCTCGAGGGGGAGGAAATCGAAGTAGAGTGTGCGCTCGCCCGGGGTTGCCAATGACACCATATCGCCCCGGCGTTCGCCGGGCCAGTGCGTATGCAGGAACTGCAAGTTGGTGGTTTTTCCACACATACCAGGCCCATAATAGACCAACTTACAGGTGATTTCTTTTGTTGAGTAGTTAATCGCGGCCATAGTTATTCTGCATCCTGTTCGTGCAGGTGGAAATGTTCCTCCTGCGGGACAGCCGGCGTGGACAACCAGGCCGGCTTCGAGACTGGTCGGCGATAGTACTCGCGGGGAACCTGCAGCGCATAGTGTTTGGGGTCGATGCGGACCCAACGATCCCGCAGTGATAGTTGCATCCGCTGCTCATCAGCGCTCATCGGCCCGGGCTGGCTATTGGCAAAGACCTGCTGCCAGGTCAGCCAGACGGTACAGCGTTTCATCTGTGGGATGATCAGCGAGAGCGGGATGGGTACTTTGGTATCGGGCGCCAGGAATGCCTGGGCTTCAGGCACGGCGTCGAGAATCACTTTACCCGGCACGGTGGCCACCCCGAAGACCTCGGGCTGTGGTGGTGGCATTACGAATCCCTCCGGCGGCGTTTGGCCGGCTTGCGGGACGATCGGCGGCATGATTGGGCGCCGGGGTGGGGCGGCGGGAGCAGGGGTTGTTTTTTTCTGTGAGAACGCAAAGCTTGATTTTGATCCTGCACCAGCGCTTTTGCCCCTGGCGGCAGTCGGGGTATCGTCGGGCGCGATCCATTGCCGATAGACGATGAAGAGGATACCGGCAGAGACGGCGATGCCGATGAGGCGGTATACCCACAGTTCGCCATCCATGCGTCCCAGCGTGCGGAATGTGGACAGGCCTGCCGGTGCGCTGATGACCACGGCCACCAGCAAGTTGATCACCAGGCGCATGACGATGCCCCACACTACGCCGCTGATCGTCCAGATCGGTTGTCCGCCGGACTTCCACCAGGCCAGACCGGCGTATAGCGATAACTCCATCAACCAGAAGAATGCACTGATCAGCGGATAATGGTGCGAGGGGATGATGCCACTGATCATCTCACCGAGGTTCTCGCCGGAGAACGAGATGCGGTAGAGAAACATGGCTAACGCGGCGGCCGCCACCACGAGCACGATGATAGACATCACCTGGACGATGCTGGTCCCGGGTTCCGGTTTTTTCGCTCTGGACGAGACTGCCATAAGCTACCCTCATGGTTGCACAATCGGGCATGAACGCACACTGACCGGGAGCAAGGGGGGCTCCTTTGCGTTCAGACTACCTCGATATTCCACATTTCTCGGTGAATTCCTATTAGTTCGCCTTTTCGAGTGCACGCAAACTCTTTGCGGTACTGTTCAGCAACACGGCCACGGACGGCGGCGCCTCACCGCTGAACTCATTATCGCCGATGAGGTGTCGGCGCGGCGACAGCTTCGTAGCATAAACTGCCGGATGCGTGGATAAGGAGGACCCCTCGTCGGAGTGGATAGTGGATAGTAGTTGGTGAGTAGTGATTGGTGTGCTCGACTATCACCTTTTGTCTATGCAACCGCCGGGAGCAACCATGGACGCTGATCTATCGGGCCGGCAGGGATGCCGGCGCTCCGACCTAAGAAGCTTGTCATGTGCCCTGCTGACTGAAGTACCACGTAGACAGGGTTTGTGTGTATCCCGGGCTGGCGTACGAAAGGTTCGGCAGCGCATGGGGAGAATATAACATTAAATCTCGGATCGCTTTCGCTCGATGGGTATCGTCGAGTGCTTCGCCTTTTTATGCAAGGAGAGATGTATGACCGTAAATGGGGTTGGAACGCAATTATTGCGCATGGGCTGGTGGATGGCGCTGGCATTGGCCATGGCCACGCTGGGGAGCGCGCAAGGCGAGGCGCCGCAATCCGGCACCTTTGTGGACCGCACCAAGGAACTCGGCGTTGAGCCGGGCAACGAAGCGGCCTGCTGGGCGGATATCGATAATGACGGTTGGGTCGACCTCTGCACCTCAAGCGGCATCTGGAAGAACAACCAGGGCCAGGGGTTTGCCAAGATCGCCGGCGGCGTGGGGCCGGTGCTTGCGGCGGATATCGATAACGACGGCTTTGTTGATCTGTTCGCATGGGCTCACCTCAAGTTGTACCGGAACGACGGCGGCAAGGGATTCACCCAGTTTGCGCTGCCCGAGCTGCCGACCTGTTACCCGCGCGGGGCGTGTTTTGGCGATTTCAATGGCGACGGCTTTGTCGATATCTACGTTGCCGGGTATGAAAACTGGGAGGCGGGCATCACCTACCCCCAGCTCATCCTGACGAACCGCGAGGGCAAGGCGTTCGAACTCACCTGGAGCGAGACGCGCTACCGGGCGCGCGGCGTCAGCGCCAGCGATTTCGACCAGGATGGTGATCTTGACATCTATGTATCCAACTATCGTTTGCAGCCCAATGTACTCTGGCAGAATGACGGCAAGGGCGCCTTTGTCGATGTTGCCGACAAGTACAATGCGGTGGGCACGTCGCCGGGGTTCGGGGGCGGGCATACGATCGGCTCGTCGTGGGGTGATTTCAATAACGATGGCCTCATCGACCTCTTTGTCGGTAACTTTGCCCACCGTGACAGCCGGGGCGATCAACCGAAGTCGCGCTTCCTGCGCAACCGCGGTCCGGAGGAGGGGTACACCTTCGAGGATCTGGGCACGTGCGGCGTCTTTTACCAGGAGTCGTACGCCAGTCCCGCCACCGCCGATTACGATAATGACGGCGATCTGGATCTCTTCTTCACTTCCGTCTATGGCGTGGCCTCGTTCGGCGTGCCGAACTATCCGGTGTTGTTCCGCAACGACGGGCAGTTCGTGTTCACCGATGCCACGGCGTCCGCGCAACTGGCGAAGCTAGAACCGACCTATCAGAATGCCTGGGCCGACATTGATAATGACGGCGATCTGGATGTGATTTCGGCAGGTCGGCTGTATGTGAACCAGGGGAACGATCATCGATGGTTGAAAGTGCGCCTGTTCGGCGATGGGAACGTGGTGAACCGTTCGGCCATCGGCGCACAGGTGCGCATCAAGGTTAATGATGCGGTACTTACCCGCCAGGTGGAAGCCGGTACAGGGGAAAACAACCAGAACGAGTTGACTCTGCATTTCGGCCTGGCGCAGTACGCCGAACGAGTGACATTGGAAGTACAGTGGCCGAATGGTGTGAAGCATACCGTGCGGAACGTGAAAACGAATCGCCAGGTGACCATCACCTACACCCGCTTTCCCCGCCGCGTCTGGTAACAGATGATCAGATGGAGATGACGGAATCCCGGTTCACCGCCGGGATTTTGTCTATCCGAGCCACCATATGTGTATAATGTGACGATGGTGTCTATTGATGAACACGCATGCCGGCGCTGTGGGCATTGCACCGAGGTGTGTCTGACTCGCGCGATTACAGCAGGGCCGCGGTTAGCGGATGATCATGCGGTGCGCTGCATCGGTTGTGGGCATTGCTACTCGATCTGTCCGGCCGATGCGATTCGCATGCCGGGGGCAGAAACCCCACATGCGACCGCCGGTTCGGTCATGCCGGAGGCGCTGCTGCAGCATTTTCGCCAACAGCGCAGCGGGCGCGAGTATCGCCAGGAGCCTGTCGCTCGTGAACATCTTGCGGGGTTGCTGGCGGCGGCAGCGCTGGCGCCCAGCGGTTTGAATGCGCGGGTGGTGCGGGCGCATGTCTACACCGACCCGGCGGCGCTGTCGGCGATTCGCGAGGCCACGCTCGTTTTCTACCGGATGCTGCTGCGTATACTACATGTTCCAGGCACCCTGGCGTTGCTGCACCTGACCGGTCAGACACACGAGCAACTTCAACTACTGCGGGCGGAACTGGCTGAACTGGTATCGGATGGGGAGGATCGTCTCTTCTACGATGCGCCGGCGTTGCTGGTCTTCACGTTGCCCCGGCGTCACCCGACCGGCGAAGGCGATGCCTGGTTGGCTTCGCATAATGCCATGCTGTATGCGGCGACCATTCCGCTCGCCACCTGTTATAACGGCTTTCTGGCGATGGCGGCGGGGAAATCGGCGCGGGTTCGCCATGCGCTTTGCCTGCCGCGTGATGAACGCGTCGTTGCCGCGTTCACGGCCGGGTACCCCCGTTTGACCTACCGCCGCTGCCCGCCGCGCCCCCCCATCCCGACGACGTGGCGATAGTCTTCAGCCATTGAGCCAGGATGCCACTTCGGGCGCGTGGTAGGTGAGGATGAGATCAGCGCCGGCGCGTTTGAAGCCGGTGAGGATTTCCATCACCACGCGGCGCTCGTCCAGCCAGCCCTGCTGTGCCGCGGCTTTCACCATGCTGTATTCACCGCTCACGTTGTAGGAGACCAGCGGCACGTCGACCATCTCGCGCGCATCGCGCAGAATGTCGAGGTAGGCCAGCCCCGGCTTGACCATGATGAAATCCGCGCCCTCGGCGATATCGGCGGCGATTTCGCGCAACGCTTCCCGGCGATTGGATGGGTCCATCTGGTAGCCGCGCCGGTCGCCGAATTGGGGGGCGGAGCCGGCGGCATCGCGGAAGGGGCCGTAGAAAGCGGAAGCATATTTCGCCGCGTAGCTCATGATAGGCGTCTGGCAGAAATCCGCATCATCCAGTGCGGCACGCAAGGCGGCGATGCGCGCATCCATCATGTCGGACGGTGCGATGATATCTGCTCCGGCCTGTGCATGGGAGAGGGCAACCTCGGCCAGGCGTTGCAGCGTCAGGTCGTTATGCACCTCGCCCTGCGGAGTGAGAATGCCGCAATGGCCGTGACTGGTGTATTCGCAGAGACAGACATCGGTGATCACGCAGAGATCGGGCAGCGCGCGTTTCAATGCGGCGCAGGCCTGCTGTACCGAGCCATGGGCCGCCGAGGCCTCACTGCCAACCGGATCTTTCACTTCGGGGATGCCGAAGAGCAGCACCGCCGGGATGCCCACATCCACCAACCGCCGACACTCCTCGACCAGCAGATCCACCGACCAGCGGTACTGTCCGGGCATGGAGGGGATGGGTTCGCGAACGCCATCGCCGGACATGACGAACATGGGGTAGATGAGGTCATGCACGTTGAGGGTTGTTTCGCGTACCATGCGGCGGAGGGTCTCGGTGCGGCGCAGCCGCCGTCCACGGTAGCAGGTCATCACGATTTCTCCTCGTCAGTGAACAGCTCGGCCAGCGCTTCGACCAGGGCGGGAATGGTGTAGGGATCGGCGACAATATCAACCGGCAGCCCCACTTCGCGCGCGGTGTCGGCGGTGACAGGACCGATGCAGGCGATGCGCGGTCCGGCAATGGCGCCGGGATAGCGCTGTCGGAAGGCGCGCACAGTGGAGGAACTGGTGAAGGTGATGGCATCCATCTCGCCGAGATCGGGGAGTTCAGCATCTTCGGCGATCGTTCGGTACACAAGGATGACGTCGACCTGTGCGCCGCGCGCCATGAGCAGATCCGGCAGTACCTCGCGCGCTTCCTCGGCACGGGCGATGACGATCCGTTGCCCGGTTGGATCAGGAAACTCTTCGGCCACTGATTCGGCGATATAGCGTTCAGGCATGAAATTCACGCGCAATCCGCGCTCCCGGCAGGTGCGCGCCGTGGCCGGGCCAATGGCGGCAATCCGGGCATGTCCCAATGCCCGGATGTCGGCACCCAGGCTTTCCACCTGACGCAGCAGGTGTGGCAAGCCGTTGGCGGAAGTGAATACGAGCCAGTCAGCCGCCTGCACGCGCTCCAATAATTTCGCTGCTGGGGGCAGCGGTTCGATACGGATGACCGGACTTTCCACCGGGATAGCGCCCTCGGCTGCAAGGGCGCGCGCCAATTCACCCGCCTGTTCGCGCGTACGGGTGACGAGGATGCGCTTGCCGAACAGCGGTCGTTGTTCGAACCATGCCAGTGTTTCGCGCAGCCGGACCACTTCGCCGACCACGGTGATGACGGGTGAACGGAGCGCCGCCTGTGCCACCAGATCGGGAAGGGTGGCGAGCGTACCGACGACGACGCGCTGCGCATTGGTGGTCCCCTGCTGGATGGCGGCAGCCGGGGTTGCGGGCGAGCGACCGTGGGCGATGAGTTGCGCGGCAATCGTTGAGATATTCGCCAGCCCCATCAGGAAGACCAGGGTGTCCGCCCCGCGCGCGATGCCCGCCCAGTTGAGCGAAGACGACGGCTTGCCGGGGTCTTCGTGGCCGGTGATCACGGCGAAGGAGGAGGCACACCCGCGGTCGGTGACCGGGATGCCGGCATAGGCGGGCACGGCGATGGCCGAGGTCACCCCCGGCACGATGACATAAGAAATGCCGTGTTCCTGCAGATAGGCCGCTTCCTCGCCACCGCGCCCGAAGACAAAGGGGTCGCCCCCCTTCAAACGGCAGATGGTTTTTCCGGTCATCGCCAGGTCAACCAGCAACATATTAATCTCTGTCTGTGTGCGGGTATGCTGCGCCGAGGCTTTGCCGACGTAGATGCGCTCGGCCTGCGGTGAGGCCAGATCGAGCAGTTCCGGCGCGGCAAGGCGGTCGTAGACGACCACATCGGCGCGGCTGAGCGCATCGGCGCCGGCATGCGTGAGCAGCCCCGGGTCACCGGGACCTGCGCCAACAAGATATACTGTGCCCACGTGTGAGACCATGATGTTGATCAGTGTACGAAGAAGCGGAGATGTTTGTCCAGCGTTCCCCTGACCTGCAGGGAATCCAACCTCGCGCACGAATTGAGGAATGATACTACTTAGAAACTGTCTTAAAAGTCTCTGTCCAGTCTCGCTTGATCTTTTCGAGGCGGTCCCTGCCGGGTCTCCTCGCCCTATCGGCCCTGGATAGTACCTTGTCGTCCCGGCAGGGACAGCCGCGAAAATCTACGGCGCGATCCTCGAACAGATCCTTTTAAGACAATTTCTTAGTTTTGTGAAACGGAGAGACGAGTGACCGGTGAGTTCACGCTGACGCGATCGCGGGAAATCTTTGCCGCAGGGGAGATGGTGATTCCGGGCGGAGTGAACAGTCCGGTGCGCGCCTATCGCGCAGTGGGCGGCACCCCGCCAGTGATCGCCCGCGGCAAAGGCAGCCGCGTGTGGGACGAGGATGGCAACGCCTATATTGACTACGTGGGCTCCTGGGGACCGCTCATCCTGGGACATACCCCCGACGCCGTGGTGCAGGCGGTGTGCGATACAGCGGCGTCAGGCACGAGTTTTGGCGCGCCGACGGCGCGAGAAGTGCTCTTCGCCCAGCAGCTATGTGAACTCGTGCCCTGCCTGGAAAAAGTGCGCCTGGTGAATTCGGGTACGGAAGCGGTGATGAGCGCTATTCGCCTGGCGCGCGCCGCCACCGGTCGCAATTTGGTGATCAAATTCGCCGGCGGCTATCATGGACATAGCGACGGCCTGCTGGCCAATGCCGGTTCGGGCATCGCCACCCAGGGGATTCCCGGTACGCCGGGCGTGCCGGAGGACTTTGCCGCGCTCACCCTCACCATTCCATTCAACGATTTGCCGGCATTACAGGCGGTGCTCGAGGCGCGCGGCGATGAGGTCGCCTGTCTGATCGGTGAACCGGCGCCCGCCAATATGGGGGTGGTGCTGCCGCAGCCGGAGTACTGGCCGCAGGTGAAGGCACTGCTGGATCAGCATGGCGCGTTGCTCATCTTCGATGAAGTGATCACCGGATTTCGCCTGGGCTTGCAGGGCGGTCAGGAGTGGACGGGAGTGACACCTGACCTCTGCACGCTGGGCAAGATCATCGGCGGGGGTTTGCCTGCCGCCGCCTACGGCGGCCGCGCCGACCTGATGCGCCTGATGGCGCCGGAAGGGCCGGTGTACCAGGCCGGCACGCTATCCGGCAATCCGCTGGCCGTTGCCGCCGGGTTAGCCACGCTGGAGGCCTTGCGGCGTGACCCGCCGT
>JAGUZN010000192.1 GCA_020060775.1 Armatimonadota bacterium | reverse complement strand
TGATGCCCGTCGCCACCCCGCGCCGACAAGTGGGCCACGCCGGTGCAACGCCTGCCTTGACGAATAGTGGGGAAATATGTACACTATAGCTCACTAATTCACGAGGTACGACGATGGACGGGGGCTTTCACACCATACGGCGGGAATTGCACGCGCGCTTGCGGGAGGCGCCGCCGGGGCGCATGCAAGTGCTGGCCGGGCCGCGGCAAGTCGGTAAGACGACGTTGTTGCTGGAAGTCGCCGAGCAGTTCGGCGAGCAAGCCCTGTATATCGCCGCCGACGCGCCCGATGCGACCTTGCCGGACTGGTGGTTGCGTCACTGGCAAACGGCCATCCGTATGGCGCAACGCGGGCCGGCGGTGCTGCTGGTCGACGAAGTGCAGGGCATGCCGGACTGGTCGCGCCGGCTGAAAGTCGCCTATGATGAAGTGGCGCGCACGCGGCTGCCGTTGCAGCTGGTCGTCTCGGGGTCGTCGTCGCTGCAGGTCAGCGGCGGGGCGCGGGAGAGCATGGCCGGGCGCTTCGAGCGACTGAATTTGCGGCATTGGACCGCCCGCGACCTGGTGGAGGCCTTCGCATTCCCCCCTGACCTCGCCGCCATGACGATGGTGCGCTACGGGGCCTTTCCCGGCGGCATCAGTCAACTGGCGACGCCGCAACGCTGGAAAGCTTACCTGCGCGATGCCATCATCGACCCGGCCATCGGCAATGACATCCTCATGCTGCATCCGGTACGAAAGCCGGCGCTGCTTCGACAAGTCTTCGCTATTTGCCTGGGCCATCCGAGCGAGATTGTCTCCCTGCAAAAAATCGCCGGGAGTTTGACCGACGCGGGCAATCTGGCCACCATCGCCGATTACCTCGGATTGCTGGAAGGGGCGTTCCTGGCGGCGGCGCTGTCGCGTTTTGCCAGTTCGGAACTCCGACGCCGGGCGACGCCGCCCAAATTGGTCCCGCTGTCGAATGCCTTTTTGGCGGTGGTCTCCGATGACGAACCCCCGACGCCTGCCACCGACCCACGCCGGTGGGGCCACTGGCTGGAGAATGCCTGCATCGCCCGCGCCATCAATGATGGCCACCAGATAACCTACTGGCGGGAAGAAGGACAGGAAGTGGATATGATCATCAGCGGCCTGGCTGGACGCTGGGCCGTGGAGATCAAGGGGGGCGACTACACGCTCCGCGATCTGATCCCGCTGAGTGAATTCCACCGCCGCCATCCCGAGTACCAGCCGCTGGTGATCGGCGACCCGGCCTATCGGTATGCCGCGGAACAGGCCGGCGTGACCTTTCTGCCCTGGCAGACCTACCTGCTTGATGGATTGCCGAGTGAGAACCGGAAGTCGTAGGCGGCCAATCCGAGCGGCGCAGGAATTGACCAGATGGGTATGATCATTCATGATGGTGTCTCCTTCTCACGGGTCATCTCCGCAGCGGTGAGCGTGTCGCCATTGTCGCTCGGTTACCCGCGCCCCACTTCGCTGGTGACAGTGCGCAGACTATGCTTTTCTCTGCAATGGTCGGCGACGCGCCCGCCGGAGTGACGCGTAGACTGCCCCCCTGCCAGAGTATTCTCAGCAATCATTCCGGCGTTTTCTCCCCGGCGCCGTCATCCGCGTCTGCCGCTGCCGCCTCTTCCCGCTGGCGGGCTCGCGCCCGCTCCAGTAATTCCGTCGCCCATTCCGCTGGACTGAACTGCGCGAGGGGTGTTTCCCCGTCCCGCATCTGCTTGGTCGCCTTTAAGTCCTTCAGGTTGGCGCGCAGCAGACCATCCACTTTGGCGGCGATCTCCCAATCCTCGGCCAGGATCGCGCGCGCCAGCTTGAGCATGTAGATGCCGGCGAATTCGAGCTGGACGAAGTCGGCGCTTTCGTTCAACTCATAGTTGGCATAAAAGCGCACCATCATCCCCTCAAACACCTCGCGCTCGTTCTCGCTCATGAAGCGGTCAGCAAAGACCCCATGTTGGAGGCCTTGGGTATTCCCCAACCGCGCGAGATCCCGCTCCTGGCCGAGTGTGCGATTGGTGTTGCGCAGCCAGCGTTCCAATTGCACTTCTTTCGTCGGCGCCAACGGGGCTTCATAGGTTCGTTTCCGTTTGCCCTGGTTACTCATCGTTCCTCCGGGTCATCTCCCCCCGTCTCTGGCGGGAGGGAGGCGTTTCGCCACTGTCATCACGCGGCTGGTTCGTCACCTTATCCGCCGACGCGGTACCGACAGCGGCACGTCCGTTGAATTTTGCTTCCGCCGACTGGTGGCGAGAATTTGTCGCACGCGCCGTTCACTGATGCCGACCCGTTCCGCAATGACGCGCATCGTCAATCCCTGTTCACGAAGCACCTGTACCAGGGAACGGCGCCGCTGGCTGCGGGAGAATCGCGTCGCCGGCACGTACAACACGGCACCGGCTACATATTCCTGTAGCAAGGCCAACACGTTGGCGGGCAGGATTTTTGCCGCATTGCGGTAGCCGACGCGCATGGTGGACGCTCCTTTTTCGCATGCTCCATCTACTACATGTACAAAACCGGGGAAAACGTCCGGGATTTCGGGGGCGATCCCAGAAAAATTTCAGCCACCCACGGACACGGCATCCCCGCATCTGGTTCGCCAGGGGTGATCGGCCGTGGGATGATACCACCGTACGGTGCCACCCCCGGGATGCGTGGAGACTAAGGCGATGGAGCCTCGCGTCACCTCGCTGACGGCCACATCCGGACCGAGAAAACAGACCAGGCCATACTCCTGTCCACAGGGGAAGGCCAGTGCGCTGCGGTTCTGGTAGAGCGACGCGTCATCCCACCCCAGGCTCCGTGCATGGTCACGGATCATATCCACCAGCAAGACGGCCCCCCAGGTGACCGCATGGGTGAATCGATACTCGCCAGCCGCCGGATAGGCGAAGGGGTGCGGTGCGGTGCGCGCCGCCTCTGCAGACCTATGCGGTGCTCCGTCGCTTGCCATGACCAGGGCGGGCAGGGTCAGGGGACCAACGATGGGCGCGGGATAGGCTTGCCCGGACGGGTGCTGCAACGCCTCGCGCAGCGCGTGATCGCCATACCTGGTGCGGGCCCAGCCGTGCAACCCGGCGAACGTGTCGCGTAACCGGTGATAGGATATCGTGGAGATCAGCTGACGTTCGGCAGCCGTTTTCGCCAGTCCCATGCGCGAGAACAGGTAGGCGTAATAGCGCGGGTCGAGACGACGATATGCTGACCAGGCGTACTGCAGTTCCACACCCTCCGAGAGGGGAGCGAGAGGCGTCAGCACGCTCAGGTCGGTGGCCACATACGGGACGCCGTCAGCACACAGACCGGGATGACAGATGACGACGGGACTCACATGATTACTCATCGCGGACTCCTTCCGAGGAGGCAGACGGTGGACAGGCGGCATGATAACTGTCGACGATCAACCCGAGAGCGGCGCGCGAAAGCGGCCACCAGGGGGCCAGCTCCGCAGTGACGAGTTGAATCGCTTCGTGGAGTTCGCGATCGTCGGTGGCTGACGGCGATGCCAACAGTTGCTCACCCCATTGGGCGATGGCATGAAACGCCGGTGGGTACGACCCTCCGGACAGATGACCAGCGTCGGGGGTATACTGGGAAGCACCGAGCGTTTTGGCGACATGGATCACATCAGCATATTTTGCGATGGTATGCTCACTGAAGCCTCCGGCGGCTTTTAAGGATCGCTGGGTGAGCGGCTGCCCGCTGGATTGCATGATCTGTATTGTTTCCAGCAGGCGGGCAAGCGCGGTAGCGGACAGATGAAGCTGACGCGGTGGAGTGACTTGCAGTGCAGGTGATGCACCCCTGGGATACTCTGCATGCTCTAAATATATATAAGTATTATTATAGGATGGAGAGTAGTCCAGGGGTGCATCACCCCTGTCGACCTGCAATTCCGCGCAGATGCGTCGCAGGTATTTGTGTGCCGTCGACTCGCTCGTGCCGGCTTCCGCCGCCAGCTTGCGTTTGCTTACGACTTCCCCACGCGCCAGCAGCCGTTGTGCCGCATCCAGACAGGCACGGTACTTTCGCTCGGCGAGCCGACGATTATGCGCGTCCTTCGAGGTAATGAAATCCCTGCGTACGCCCCCCAACGCCGATGGTGCGGGATGCGTGGCAAGCCATGACGGATCGTGCGCCGTCATCCATTCCAGCAGTGAGGTCAGCGAGTCGATAGGGAGATCATTGGCCGGCACGCCGGTGAGCAGATAGACGCGCGCGGGTTGCCCATCAGCACGCAACACTCCCGGCCTGATGCGTCCGATGGTTTGCAGGAGATCGGCGGAATATTTCGACTGAATCATCCGCGTCGCCAGCGGGTCGAGCGGATACGAGGAGATGGCCGCCAAGCCCCGGCCCGCCTCCGTCGCGAACCCGGCAATCGGCACCAACGCCCCGTCCTCCCGCTCGCTCGATTCCTCCGACATCCCATGCTGCAGCACCTCCTCCCGTCGCAGGCCGGGCTTACGACGGAGCGCCCGCGCCAGCCAGAGATAATGCTGGTCGGGTTGCCGATGATGGCCGATCACCACGAGGGCGTCGCATCCCTGGTATTGATTCGACCCACGGACATCCGCCGCGCCATGATGGGTGACACGTGCATTAGCCGGAATGCCTAATGGCGCACGCCCCGTGTTTTCCGACACGCCAGGGTTGAGGCGCTTTGGCGTGACGACCAGCGGGCTGGCGTGCTCTGCGCAGATACGCTCCAGGAAGCGTTCGACTGCCGCGCGCCGCCATCCCCGCCCTAACGATTCTTTGCGATAGAGCGCATCGTAGAAGAGCGTCGTATGGATCAATCGGCGAGCACGATATTCGTTCCGTAACTCCAGGCGTGAGAACATGAATTGGTAAAAGGCCTCATTCGGCGTGGCATCGAGCACGACCGTCGTGCGCCTGGTCAACGTATCCGCCAAGGCATAGCGCGGCAACATCATGGTGATTTTGCCCGGCGCCGTCTCCAACGTTCCGTCCTTCATCCGCACGTCATGCGGCAGGGTGACATGGAGACAGGTTGCCAGCGGATCGAAGTCCGGCGGCGGTGCGGCCAGTTGCTCGATGAGATCGGCCAGCGCGCGCAATGGGGATTCCCGCATCGCCCCCAATTCCGTCAGCGCATCATCGGCGGGCGTGGCATGGGTATGGCGATGCTGCATCTCGCCGATCAGCATCCAGAGGCGACGCAGATGCGCGTCGATCTCCGGATCAATGCGGCGCAACACCGATAATAATCCCAGGTCGGTGCCTCGCGTGACGCCGCTGAAGATGCCGGCGGTGAAGGCCTGCAGCAAGACTTTGCACACCGGCGCCAGCACGCGTAAAAATTCTGGGCTGTGTTGTTCCGCCTGTTGCTGCCAGCGCAAAACATCGTGTTGGGTAATCACCACCGTTTCGACCAGGCTCGCTTCCGCTCCCTCATCGATGACAATCACGTCATACGGCTGGAGGGCATCCCCGGCATGCAGGTACGCCGCGTGATTCGCCAACACCACGCGCGCCCCGTCGACCCGGGTACTCGTCTCTTTATCGAAATAGCCGTCGCACCGTTTCCGGTTGGCGAGGTAAGGACAATCGGGCAGATCACGCATCTGCATGGCGATGGCAAATTCGCGGTCGCCCGGCTGCGCAAAATTGCGGTCTCCGCTGGCCTCCCACGCGTCAACGATGTCCGTCGCCCGTTGCTGGCGACAGGCGGGACACAGCACGCTGGGAATTTGATGCCGTCGAGCCGCCAGTTCATGCGCCAATGTCGCATGGTGGCAATAACCGACCGCCTCCTCGTGAGGAGAGCGCGGAAAGGCGATGGCCACGTCAGGCAATAAGGCATCAGGCGCCGGTGGGGTGGCATGCCCATGTTCATCACGCGCCACCTCGCCGGTGGTCGAAAAATAGCGTCCGGCGATCTCGCACAAGACCGTCCAGGTCGGCGTCAAATACAGCACGCGCTTCTCACCATATAACCCATCACGGATGGCACTCGCTAACGCATGGGTTTTTCCCGCCCCGGTCGATGCCGCCAGCACGATCACCTGTTGTGTCGCACGGGCGATCAACTTCGGCATTTCCTCGCGAGCGAACAGTACCAGCTTGGCGCGCACGCTTTCCTGATCGATCCCCGGCGGCGGACTGGGGGCTGGCGTTTCCAATAACACGAGTCGCTTCGGTATGGGCTTCGTCGGGGCAGGATGCGCGATGCCGGTGAGGCGTTCGGCCACCCCGCAGGCGTCACGGAAGTTTCGCGCCATGCCGACTTCCACCAGCATGTCGAAGAGAGAGTAGGTGTCACCGGAGATGAAGGAATGGAACGCCCCCCGCCCAGGCGCCGTATTGCGAACCGACGCTGAAGGGTTCCGATCAGATCGACCGGCACGTCGATCCCGGCATTCCAGATACATCCCCGCTTGTACTGTGCGTCCGGTCAGCCAATCGCCATACACCGCGCGCAAATCAATGGCGTCGCATACACGTTCACGCCACGCTCGCCAATCATCGGCGACCACCGCCTCAATCTCAGTACGCGGGCGGGTATAGGCCGGGGTATACGGATGTGGTCCCACAGTGACCGGTTCGGCGGGAACCGGCAGCGTCGCCAGATAGGTGAGCAACGCCTCATATGGATACGGTTGAAAGGTCGGCAACGGATCAACGCGCCATTCGCCCCCGACGGTCTGCCGATAAAACTGGCAATTCCCCCGTTTGGCCCCTCCCCACCAGGGCAGGTAGACCGGCGTTCCCCATCCCTTCGCGGTGATGCGATCCATCTTCGGAAAGATATCCACGCCTTTCTTGTTGGGGATGGCGAGCGTGCCATCGACCAGTGGATGTTCTTCCGGGTGAAACAGACTCAACGCCAAACGACGGGCATCACGCGCCGGCACCGGGGATTCGAACAGCACCCAGACATGCCAGCCGGCGCCACTTTTTGAGCGCTCCAGGTAGGCGGGAATCTGCGCCGTCTGCAGGCGTGCCAGGTAGGCTAACGCGCTGGCCCGGGCATCGAGCAAGGGATGTCCATGCAGATGACCGCCATCAAAGTCGATGCACAGCCATTTGGTGAGTTCATCGACCATCGGCGTATAGGCGCCGAGGCGTGTGTAGGCGATGGCTGAGACGCGTTTTCCCTTGCCCCGGGCATGCGGCACCGACGAGGCGGTGTTCGTGATATGGGCCTGCAACAACGCCGCAACATCAATACTGCCGGTAATCGGCTGGGGATGTCGGCTGTCGTTCGCCTCTTCAATTTCGAAACACAGCTGTCGGTTGACAAAGAAACGCGCGAGCAGCTCTACGCGCCGCGCGAGAAGTTCGTAGGTTTCCATAATGCGACCGTACTCATCTCGAGGTGAGAGGAAGACCGGGATACGCGCGGTATCGCCCACGCATATCCCGATGTTGCGGTTATCCCTGGCGATTCCCGGGGGTTTTCGCAGACCGCTGTTGCGCCCGCGCGCGCTGCCTCGGAGGAGCCCACACCCCGAGCCAGGTTCGCCGTTCATCTACCACCGTCGTTGTGACCGCGCGCCGCATGCCGACGCGATCCCCGAAGAGAATGGCGGTTTTTTGGGCACGGGTGACGGCCGTATAGAGCAAGTTGCGATGCAGCATATAGGCGTGTTGCCGATGCACGATGGCAATAGCGCACGGGAATTCACTGCCTTGTGCTTTATGAATCGTGGTCGCATAGGCCAGGGATAACTGACGTTCCTCATCCCCGCCGCGCGGGATGCAGATGTCACGCCCGTCAAATGCCACGACAATGCCACGCTGTTTGGCTCCGTCCGACTCGATCACCCCTTCGCCGCGGACAATGCCGATGGCGCCGTTCATGAGATCGAGATCATAGTTGTTGCGCATCTGCATGACCTTATCGCCGGGCAGCAGACAGGGACGCGACTCCTCCGTCACCTCGGGCAACTGCACGTTGCGCGTCATGCGTTGCAGTGCGCGTTGGAGTTCCAGGTTCAAGCGCTGCACGCCCAATGGGCCTTTGCGATACGGCGTGAGCACCTGCACGTCATGCAGCGGGTGAAACCCCAGTGAGACGATCTTCTCCTCGATGAGCTTGATCAAGGCTTCCACCACCCGTTCCGGGTCCGTCAATCCATCGATCACATACCAGGGGCGCACGACCCCCGGCGTGCCTGGCGTCGTCGGCGCCAACGTTCCCCGGAGAATCGCTGAAGAATTTTCTTTTAACGGTCCGGCTTGTCGAATCACCTGTTCAAGTTGGAGCACCGGTAGATAGGCGCACTGCAGCGCGTCGCGCAACAGATTGCCGGGGCCAACCGGCGGCAACTGATTCGGATCACCGACCAGCACCACCTGTGTCTTTGTCAGGTCGATGGCTTGAAAGAAATGCCAGGCCAAATTGATATCCGCCATACTCATCTCGTCGAGAATCACCATGTCGGCAACCAATGGATGACCGGCGTGGTATTCCCACTCGCCGCGTTTATAGCCGAGCAGTCGATGAATGGTCGCGGCCCTGGTTCCCGACAATTCCTCCATCCGTTTGGCCGCCTTCCCAGTTGGCGCCGCGAGCAGCACCCGTCGATTCCGTTCTTTCATCACATCACAGAGCGCGGCGATGGTATACGATTTTCCACTCCCCGCCGCCCCGGTAATCAGGCTGATCCGGGAGTTCAACGCCCGGTACACGGCGGTATGTTGCGCTTTGGTGAGCGAGTAATCCAGCAACTCCAGTAGCGAATCGAGTGTGCCGACATGAAATGTCGCAGGCTTCTCATCAGGCAGGCCACGAAACATCTCATACAGATCACGCTCCCGCTGGTAGAGACTCGTCAAGCCGACGCGGGTGATGGCGTTATCCTCCACCATGACTAAATGCGTCGCGTGCACTTCCTCCAGGAGCGCTGCCTGCAGGCGCTCGTCGGCATCCAGATCATCCAAGGTGAGTTTTTCTTCGGCCTTCCGCAACAACTCTTCACGGGAAATCCAGCAATGCCCCTGTTCAGTTTCTCGCGTCACCACATCCGTAATGCCGGCGGCGATACGTCGGGGGTCCTCCTTCGCCACCCCCATCTTTATCGCGATCTCATCGACGCGGGCGAATCCGAAGCCATCGACCAGATCACACATCGCATACGGATCATGTTCAATCATCGTCATGGCACTGCCGCCGAAACGCTCGATCAGCTTGGTCATCTGGTGATGCGTCAGCCCATACGCCGCCAACCGACTGGAGAGCGCATTCATGGTGGAGCGCGCAGTCCACTCCCGCTGGAGCGTGTCCAGATCGTCCCCGGACAACTTCACGGCGTCCGCAATGCGCTGGGGTTCTTCACGCAGCACACGGTCGAACTCCGTGCCGAACATCACGGCGATCTGCTCGGCCTTCACCGGACCGATGCCGTGAAATGCCGGATTCACGGCCAGATACCGCGCCAGACCCTGGGCATCGAGTTCCAACTGATAGCGCAACTCCGACACCTCCAGTTGGGGGCCATATTTCCCGGTGACCATGCGACCGGTCATGGTCACATGGTCATGTTCGCGCACGGGGGCCTTTACACTGAAGCGGAGCCGTTCCGTTCCCGACTGCAGCAACCCGGCGCTGAACGATGGACTACTGTAAAACACCCAGACGACTTCCCCGGACACTGTCAGGGCTGCTGAGGCGCGTTTTGCCATATCTTCTCCTCCGTCTCCACCCCCGCGCACCGTAAGAGCAACGCTTCCACCAGCGCACGCGCACAGGGGCGTGAATGCGCAAACAGCACGGGGATGCCCGACGTGCACATGAGCTGCGTCGTGAGCGCGAGCACGGCGTGGGGATGTGCGCGCGAGGCATACCGACCCCGCAGGAGATCGTCGAGTGATCCTTCAACGACGATCCACGCATGCCGATAGTGCCGCAACACCGCTAATTCACGGAAAAAGCGTGGGCGCGCATGCACGATGGTGGCGATATAGTCATCCATGGTTTTGCGCTCGATGGCGATCTCTGTCTCCCGCCCCGCCACACTGTAGTCCCCGGCGGGGAGTGCCTTGCGGACACTCCCCGCCACACGCGTTGAGAAGCTGTAGGGTCGCTGCTCGCGCGTGTCGATGACGATGACCGGGTTAGAAGGGCAGGTCATCAAGGTCGATCTCCTCCATTACGTCCGGGAGTAAATCCTCGGGCACCGGCAGGGACAACCGTTTGCGCAGGTTGACATTGGTATACGTCTTCCCGTCCTTCTTGCCGACGGAGGTGCTGACACGCACCTCGAAGACCAGATGCAGGAGCTGGCGGGCGAGGTCGTGCAACTCATTCATATCGGAGGGCATGGCGAGTTTGGCGGTTTGCAGGTCACCGAGCAGCCAGTTGAGATTCTCCTGGGTGTTCAAGGCATTCCGGCGCCACAGCCGCCGCCCCTTATGCGGCCCGGCCATGATCGTGAATTCCCACTTGAGTTGGCGCACGCCCTCGTGCTCCTCGACGCTCGCGCCGCGTACGAAGGCCTGGTAGATGCCAGTGGGCACCGGTGTGGCGGTGTTGTCTTTCGGCGTCGCCTTCGCCAGCATGGCGTTCAGATCGGACAGGTCGATGTGGTCAACATTGGTCATGATGCGCTCCTTTCAGCACGGTCAGTCGCCTTGGTAAAGGCCTGAACAAAGGTGGGGTAATCCAAATCCAGCGTGTCGGGCAAGCGCCCGGTGCGGTCCCCGGCCTCGTAATGCACGGTCGGTTTCGTGCGCACCACGCGCCGGTAGCTGGTCTCGCCTTTCTCGTTGTGCGCGGCTTCCAGATCGATATAGAGGATCATGTCCACCATGCCCAGCACGATTTTGCGCGCTTTATCGGGCAGCGTCGGCATCACGCGGGTGACGGTCCCGGCGCGCGTTTCGATTTCGCGTTCCTGCGCATGTGACGTCAGGTAGAGACCATAGGGCAATAGCGAGAGTTTGGTCAGCACACGGGCAAACTCGTTATTCACCATGGCATAGCCGCGCCCGTATCCCGCCTCGCTTTCATGCGCGATACTCAACTTGGCGCAGACATACTCGGTACACATGCGGTAGGCATTATCGATGGTGTCGATAATGATCGTTTTGAAGGGATGCTTGCCGGCCGCGATTTCCGCGCAGGCCTGCAGCATCTCCTCCCACGAGCGAATCGGAATCTGGAAGGTCTCCAGATGATTCAACCCCGCTTCAGTGGCCAGGAAGAGTGCCTGGTCGGCCTGAGCACACCAGGTGCTTTTGCCGTATTTCTGTTTGGCATACAGCAGCACGGTCACATCGGCGAGATCCGCTCTGGGCGGGGTCTTCTGGGTCGGTAACATACGTCGCTCCTTTCGCGCGATTAGAACACGGGGTCGGTGTCGACCGGCGTCTCGCCCAGTTCCTCATGCGGCGGTCGCCGTTCGTACAACGTCGCTTTGAGATGGTCTGCGCCGCGCGCCCGGCACAGCGGGAGATACGCACACGGTCGTCCATACGTGAAACAGTGACTGGTATTCCGGGAGAACACCTGCCGTCGCCGGGCATCCCGGAATTGGAGAACCCATTCCCACAGGTCGTCTTCCACCGCCGAAAAATCTTCGGGCGCAAAGAGGATGACTTCCCGGTGGAACATGCCGGGGTCACGGTAGCGGGTCAGCAAACGGGCCTGGTACTCGTCATCCGACTCCGGGAGTTTGCGCTGAGCCGACGTTTTCCCGGTTTTGGACTTGGCCAGCAGATCGGCACGGCGGGCAGCAAAGGCTTCTTCCGTCTCCCCCTTGCCTTGCTGGAGTCGCGCCTTCACCAGCACGTTATAGATGGCTCCAGCAATGGGCAGGCCCGCGAAGCGCTGGAGGGCATAGCCGTAGAGCGTGATTTGCGTATCCAGCCATAAGCGTTCGAGATACGCCCCGTCGCAGGATGTTGTCGTTTTATGCTCCAGGACGTAGAGCTGGCCATCCATCTCCACAAGGCCATCGACTTTGCCGGCGAGTCGCAACGCACGGATGGCGCGCCCGGTTCGGGGATGGCGCAGCTGCCCGAAAAATGTCTGTTCTAATGCCCGCACGGTGAAGGATTCATCGGGATAGCATGCGGCATACCCCGTCATCATGGCGCGTGCCAGGTGCCAGGCTTCGTGCAGGCTCTCGTCCTGCTCGTGTCCCCGGCACACTCGATCGATCAGCGCCAGGATGTCCGCGAGCGCCGTACCGGCGTGCCAGCGTTCGAGGCCGGTATGGATCAGCGTGCCGAATGACAAGTTGGCGGCCCGCTCGAGCGGCACGAGTTCC
>JAGUZN010000293.1 GCA_020060775.1 Armatimonadota bacterium | reverse complement strand
TATACGCCTGTGCCACTCACCGAGCTGTTGGAGGTGGATCTTACATGCCGCAAGGCGGAGGTACCCCGGCCAGCCGGTCAAGTACTGGTTCAGGTCGCACACCATTTGCTCGAGGCTCACGCCCCGATTCCGCCGCGTGATCTGGCGAATGTGCGCCTTGATGCGTTGGAGGATGGTCGGTGCTAGGGTCAGTCACCTATAGCTCGTGAGGAGGTAGCCGAGGAACTTCCGTTCGTCGACCAGCGCCACAGCACTTTTCTCACGGTTCACCTGCAGCTTGCGCATCTTTACGAGAAAGTGGGAGATCGACGCCATCACCCGCTCCCCCGCCGCCGGGGACTGCACGTATATATAGCCGTCGTCGGCACAGCGGCAAAAGCAGTGGCCCTGCTTCTCCTGTTCCTTCTCGAGGCCATCCAGCAACAGGTTGACAGCAACGGCGAGAGCGGCCCCCCTGCGGCGTTCCCTCCGCGCGGGTGACGCAGACGCCGCACCGCATCAGGCCCGCTTGCAGAAAAACGGCGCACGATTCGCAGTACGGTCTTATCCCCCACGTGGCGGGCGAGACGCGCCATCAGCATGTCATGGTTGACCCGGTCAAAGAATTGCGCCGTATCAAGATCTACGACATACAGTCGCCCCTCCAGTACCTACTCCGCCGCCTGCCGCAAGGCCTGGTGGGCGCCTTTGCCAGGACGAAAGCCATAGCTAGAGCAGGAGAACGTGAGACCGAGCACGGGGTCAGCACCTGCAGCATTGTCTGCTGCACGAGCCGATCCCCCACCGTCGGCATCCCGAGTTGGCAGATTCACCTATGCGGTTTGGGGATGTCTAACGCCCACACGGGGTGCAATCGATAGCTACCGTCAAGCGGCGCCTGCCGAAGTTCCCGCCAGTGTGCTTTCAACCACGTCCCTAACTCATCCACGGACATCCCATCGATGCTCGGGTGCGTCTCCGTTAGCCTTCACCTTCGGGCAGGCGCCGAGCACGTTGTCGTCGCTGACCACCTGACACATCAAGTCGTCGGCCAATACATGTGACTGTACGATGGCGTTCGCCGAATTTACTCACCCGTGTATCCGGATGGTCACGGGACGTCCCCGTCCATAGCCGGGTTACCCACCGGATTGGCCTTGTATCCGGTTTCTGTACGTCGAATCCATCGCTTATCATCGGCTTCCTGCAGACCCCATCTCACGGTGGCACCCTTGCTTCGTGCTAGCAGTTCTGGCCATCACGGCCTGCAGAGGACTTTCACCTCCACATCACACGCCATGCCAGGCACACGAAAGCGTCCGCCCACGGCAAACCGTGGGCGGACGCAAGGTAATGTGGACGAACCCGACAGGTATTAGAGGTCGGTGAAGGCTTCCTTGTCGATGGTCTCGCCCGTGAAGGCGCTCTTGACCGTACCGCCAGTGCTTTCATAGGTCCAGTGCTTAGTGACGTCTGTCTCGGTGGCATCCACGAACGGGTTACGCGGCAGACCGGGATAACCGGTAATTTTAACGCCGCCGCTCGGGGTCAGGTACGGGCCCTTGTAGCTGGCTTTTGCCGTCGTGTCTGTGATGCCCAGATTGCTGCCATCAGCTTTGGCGACCAGGTCAGTTAACGCCGACGGATACACGCCGGTGTCAGCCTGGAACTGGGAGATCGCGTTGCGGAGCTGCTGCAGGTTGCCCTTCAGCGAGGCTTCCTTCGCCTTGCGGCCCGCGCCCATCAAGCGCGGAATGACGATCAACGCCAGGATCGCGATCACGACGATCACGATGAGCAGTTCGATGAGGGTGAACCCTCGACGACGTGAGGCAAATTTTGACAATGTCATAGTTCTGTTCTCCTCGCAAACCTGATGTATTGGTGAGCACGATCTCTGCGGCCCTATGCATCGCCGCACTGGCGTACTCGACGTGTTGCCGCCCCCATACGAGAGGTCTCCCACATGTTGTACAGGCTACCGATTCCATAAGAAGGGGCTCGCCACTTATTACTATTCCTTAGAATTTTCGATATTGAGTATATTTGTCGGAGGAATTTTCTCGCACACGGCAAAAATTCGGGGCAGGCGGAACATCAAGATGACAGTGCCGACGTGGTCCGTCGCGCCAGCGAATCACCCGCCTGCTTGAGAAGCGCTTCCGCCGTGATCCCGCCATCGGGAAAGACCGCCACCCCGGTATGCACGGTATAGGGCTGCTGCACTATTCCCATATCGCGACGAGGCGTGAGCATCGCTTCGAGCCGACCGGCAAAGGCCAGTGGATCAGCCCCCACTTGACAGTGAATGACCCCGAACAATCCGTTACCCAAATAACCGACTACATCCTCGATATGTGTGGCCTGGCGCAGTGATCGGGCAACATGCAACAGGGGGGGATCTGCCGGGCCTTCCGTCGCTGTGTCGGCAGCAATGAGCTGGATAAGCACCAGCACACCGCGCCTGTGCTGCCGGCGGACGCGCCCGACCTCCACCAACAACTGAACCTGGAAAGCCTGTAAGCTCAGTAACCCTGACACCGTCGGCAGGCTATCATGCTTGGGCTCTGCCTCCTTGGCGTCTGTTCCCCCACGCCAGATTGAGGCTTCCTCTGCCTCTTGCTCGTTGATGTCGTCTTTGATCTTTTGGAGCGACCGACGCAGCAGGTACGACGAATAGTGTGAGGAGATCCCCAAGCGTCGAGCAATCTCTGAAAGATTCATCTCGCCAAAGAAAAAGAGGCGAACCACGCGTTGTTCAATCGCCTTCAGGCGGTCGATCATCTCCTCGAGAACGATCCGGTCTTCAATGGGCAAGCGCAGCGTTTCATAGCGTTTCTGGTGAATCTTGCGCCGGTCGATCACTAACAGATCGCTCGCACTGCCCTCTTCAGTCGGCACGGTGAGCGAAACAATCTGCCGCGTTTTCAGCGAGGCAAGCACCTCATTGACCGAGTCCTCCGTCAGATTCAACCGCTCCGCGATCTCCGCGGGAGTCGGATCACGCTGCAATTCCTGGAACAGCTGCTTGGAGCCGCGCATGATTTTCGTGTGTAGTTCCTGCACCCACGCAGGCTGGCGTATCAGGTGGCCGCAATCACGTAAATAGTGTTGGATCTGCCCGGTAATCAGGTGAGTGGCATAGGTGCTGAAGGCGACACCCAATTCGGGGTCGTACAAGTCGACCGCTTTGAGCAAGCCGATCGATCCCTCCTGAATCAGATCGTCCAGCGCTACACCGTGCCGGTAAAAGCGCCGTGCCGCCTTGTACACCAGCGGCAGATGCTCGCATACAATCGCATCACGCAATGCAGGGTCCTGCGTGAGTCGCAACCGACGGAATGCGTCGACCCCCTCGGAACGGTCGCGCCCCTCCGGAGCATCATCCTGTTTCTGCGATTGTGTCGGGGTGGTCATGCCGGTAACCTGATAAACGGGATCATCACCGAAATTGGGGAACGAATGCACGCTCTCTAGCTCGGCCAGTACATACTAGCATAACATACGAGAGGCCGTTAAGCTACTGCACAATACGAATTTTTCGATAGAGAGTATTATCCACCGTGTACCTGAGCGGCCAGGGTATTGACACCATTTCCACCCCTGTGTAGGGTTAGCATAACATCAAAGTCTCGAGGTTCATACCAGTATGCCCAGCCACTACACCTTACGCATGCAATTCGGTTTGCATCAATCGCCCGCTGACATCACCCAGAAAATTGTTACCACCGCCCGCCTGGCTATGGCTGATGAAATCATGCTGTTCTTCTTCGCCGAAGAGTTGAATGACGGCCATGATACCCTTGAACGGATTGACCAGTGGATCGAACACTCGCGGCCATATCGCCAGGCGCTGCAGGAGGCCGGCGTGGCCCTCAGCCTGAACCCCTGGCATTCGCTGCTGCACACGGACCGCTTTCGTCAACGGAAGCCGGATCAACGCTGGCAGGGCATGGTCGACCAACACGGTACTGAGTGTACGGCCGTCGTCTGCCCGCTCGATGCCGATTGGCGCGCGTATTACGCTGAAACGCTGCGGCGCTATGCCCGCGAACATTTTCGCGTGATCTGGATTGATGACGACATCCGCTTTCATAATCATGGCCCGCTCGATTGGGGCGGTTGTTTTTGCCCGCTGCATGTGGCTGAGTTCAACCGGCGTTACGGCCTGCAGGCCACCCGCGCAGCGATCGTTGCCAATTGCACCGCCCCCGGCGAGCCCCACCCCTGGCGGGCGATGTGGATGGATATGTGGGACGACACCCAACTCGCCCTGATCACCAATTGGCGTAACATTGTCGAGGCAGAAGGTTGCCGACTGGGCTTGATGTCCAGCGAAATGGGGCAGCATGCGGCGGAAGGTCGTTACTGGGAGCGCTGGTGGCAGGCGTTCGGCGGCGACCAACCGCCGGTCCATCGCCCGCACTTCTGGGGTTATGGCGAATGTGCGGGGGCGGACCTGCCGGAATTCATCATGCGCCTCGATCAGAACCGCAGCATCCAACCGGAGGCCATTGAGAGCGATCCCGAAATCGAGTGCTTCAACTATGGGCGCTGGAATAAACCCTTCCGCCAGATCGGCGCGCAAATGGCACTGGCGCATATCCTCGGGTCGACCGGATTGAATATCAGCCTGTACGATTTCATGGGAAACGATCCCGACGACGAACCGGAACGCGCTGAGTTCCTGTGCGCCTGGCGGCCGACGCTGGACTGGCTTGCCGACCAATTCCCCATGTCCCTGCAGCCCATGGGTATCGGCGTCCCCTGGTCACAGGAGATGGGACGACGCAAACACACCGACGGCAGCGGGAACTGGCAATCACTCGTCTGCTCCACACGCGGTTGGGGCCGGTGGCTGATGGGAGCGGGACTGGCCTGCACCGCCCGCCCCGCCCCGGCCGTCAACGCCATCGCCGGCCCGGTGGCCTGGAGCTGTACCGACGAGCAACTGCACGCCTGGCTGGCCCAGGGCCTGTTGCTCGACGGCGGGGCGGCGCACATCCTGCTGCAACGGGGATTCGGCCCCCACATCGGTGTACGGGATGGACGGATGATCACCCAGGCTGATGCCTGTTATTCCGTGGAAGAGTGCCGCGACCCCGCCTTTTCGCTGAGGACAGGCGCCGGCATCTCCGTCAATGCCGGCCCGTACGCCGCGACGATCTTCCAGGGCGACCTGCTCCCCGGTGTGCGCCTGGCCAGCATGCTGTGCAACCCCACGCACGAAGATGTCGGCCATGGTCTAACACTCTTTGAGAATGCGCTGGGGGGACGTGTCGCCATCGTGCCCTGGCAGCCCCACGATTTCGTGGTCGCCATGACGATTCAACGCGCCGTGCAACTGCGCAACACGCTGCGCTACCTCGCCGGGAACAGCACGCTCGGCGCAGCCGAAGGCGGACCCTGGCTCACTCCGCAGTTCCTGACGGACGGGACGATCTGGCGCGGCGCCGTGTGGAATACCAGTCCCGATGCCATCCGCGCAATCACCCTCACTTTGCCGGAAGGCATGCCCGTGCCAACGGCAGCGGTGCATGTCGATGGTGAAGGCCAACGGCATGCGGCCCAACTCCGCGACGGACAACTGCAACTCGACAGACCGCTGCATCAGTGGGAATTCGTGGTGCTCACCGATGCCTGAGGCGTAACCGCAGCCGCTAAGCACGATGACCGGCCGCCGAATCCGGTAGCCGGTCATCGTATAGTATTGTGCTCTGTACTTACGCCAGCGGCAAACTCGCGGACGCATCGAGATCCAGGGAATCGCGCAGTCCGCGTCGGTAATGGAAGTACCCCGCCACGGCGATCATCGCCGCATTGTCGGTGCACAACACGCGCGGCGGCACGGAAATGGGCATCCCCTCGCGCTCGGCACGCGCCTCCG
>JAGUZN010000436.1 GCA_020060775.1 Armatimonadota bacterium | reverse complement strand
CCCGGTGATCGCATGAAACGCCTCCAGCAGCATCTGAATACGTGGAATGTCCGCAATCTCGGAGAACCGGCGTTCCATCGGCCCCGCTCCCTTAAGCCTATCCCAACTCCGCTGTCGACACGCGCCCCGCAGGCAATCCTGCGGTGAAGTGGAGGGTTGACCCTCAGTTCCCAAACAGATGAGATCCCCAAGTGTCTGGAATGGCAGTGATGCTTGGGCAGATTGCACGGCAAGTATACCCCCTTCATGGCATCGCGGCAACATCTTGATTCCTTCCCGGCCTACAACAAGTGTGTAGCGTTCTCCACACCAGCCGGACTCTCCTTCAACCCGGATGGTCCAAGTGTCGAGCCGCAAATCCGCGCAACTCCGATGACACCCGCCGGATTGCGCGATACACTGGAGGCAAGCAAAAGATGATCCCTCTGGGAGACGCATCTCCGGGATCAATCAAAAAAAAGGAGCAAGGAAAGATGGACAAGATGTTGGTGGTTGTGTTCGACACGGAGACCGCGGCCTATGAGGGGCTCAGCGCACTCGAGGATCTCCACAGGGAGGGAGCCGTTGCGGTGTACTCCACAGCCGTGGTCGTCAAAGACGCCTCGGGGGCTGTCAACATGCGGCCATAAGTGTACCAGCCACATGCGGCAATAGTGTACCAGGCATGTTCAGCCATAGTGTACCACCCTGCGGTGTGACGTGATGCGAGACTGAATAGACGGATGGGGGTGGTTACACGGTTGGTGCGATAGACGCCTCCTGTAGGGACCGGTGCCGATCGTGGGCGCGGTGACTGGCGCCGGTGATGATGATGACCTGGGCCAGGTGTGTCAGGCGGTCGAGACCGGCTGATGCGAGCAAAGGATCGCCGAAGAGATCAGGCCATTCGCTGGGAGCGCGATTGCTGGTGAGCAGGATACTGGCTTGCTCGTAACGCTCGTGGATGACGTCGTAGAGATCCTCAGGTGCCGGCGGTTGGAGTGGTTTGAGTCCGAAGTCATCCAGCACCAGCAGATCCGGGCGCAGATAGGCCTGGAGACGCTTGTCGAGGCTACCATCGGCGCGACCACCGTTGATATGGCGCAGCATCTTGTGAGTGTCGGCGAAGAGGACCTCAAAGCCCTGCCGACAAGCCTCGTGCGCAAGGGCTTGGGCCAGGTGGGTTTTGCCCACACCGGCCGGGCCGCAGATCAACACGTTGTGTTTCTGGCGAATGTAGTCGCAACTGGCCAGGTTAAGCACCTGCTGACGGTTGATGGTCGCATTGAACTGGAAGTCAAAGCCCTCCAACGTTTTGGTGGTATTGAGTGCGGCGCGTCGGATACGCAGCCCCAATTGGCGTTGAGCACGTCGTTCAACCTCGTCTTCGAGCAAACGGGCCAGGAACTCACCATAGGACCATTGTTCGTCAATCGCCTGCCGGTTGCGCACGTCCAGGGTTTCCAGGATACCGGATAGCCGCAACTGGCGGAGAGCCGGGACGAGGTGATGTTTCAGTTCCATGGTACCCCACCCCACAGGTGACCGACCAGTTCATCGGCGGAGCGTACGAAGGTCTGCGCGGGCAGCGTGGCGGTCTCGGCTAGCAGCAGCTCCTGATCGAGACCGTTGATCAGGATACGTTTGACGGTTGGATAGGTGATATCATCGAAACGCACTGCCCGCGCACAGGCGGCCTCCAGGCGTTCATCGCCGAAGCGATCGCGCAGCCTGAGCAGCCGTCCGACCATGGGCAGACGCTCAATGACCGGATCGGACAACCAGGTGGAGACGACCTGCTCGGTGGCCGGGCCGAGTTGCGCGGCCAGGGTCAGACAGGCGGAGCGATCAAGCATCAGGCCGGGCACCTTGTAGGTCGGCAGATGCAGAGCGTGGGTGTGACGTTCGCCAGGGCGGGCGGCGCGTGAATGGCAGGCCACCAGTTCGTAGTCCATGGTGTGGATGGTCACCCGACGACAGCCACCCCGCACGCGCAACGATTGACCCACCAGTCGGAAGGGCGCCGAGTAGTAGGCACCGTCGAACACGATATGGCAGTCACGATGCAGTTTGACCACTTTCCAGATCGCCAGGTCGTAGGCCGTTTCCGGCAACGGCTTCAGACGCGCCTGCTCCGTCTCCTCAAAGCGCGCCAGAGGACGTTCTTTGGTGGTACCGTGGACTCGCTGCCCGGCGGTGGTGCGGCACCACACTTGCACAGCCTGGTTGGCCTGGTGGATGGTCATGCGCGGTCGACCGGCCAGGAAGTTGCGTTTCACGTAGTGCACGCCACCCTGTTCCACCTTGCCTTTGTGTTCCGGCGTGCCCGGTCGGCAGGGCGCAATCATAAACCCGTAGTGTTCGGCGCACTCCCGGTAGGCTTGTTGTACCTGGGGATCGTCCCAACAGGCACGCGTGATGGCCGCCTTGAGGTTGTCAATCACAACGCGCAGCGGAACGCCGCCCAAGAACTCGAACCCATGGCAGTGGCACCGCAGCCAGGTCTCGACCCGCTGGTCAAACACAAACTCGACGTACTGGTGGCGGCTCCAGGACAGCGTCATGACGAACGCCCACGCCTTGCGTATCTGCCCCGTTTCCGGGTCGATCATGGTGCCTGCAAACCCGAAATCCACCTGGACCTCTTCGCCGGGTTTGCGTTCCACGCGCACTGTGACGTCGGGTTGGCGCGGGTCCAGCGCCTGCACAAAGCGCCGCACCGACGAGTAACTGCCGGTGTAGCCCTGCTCCTGCAGGCGTTGCCAGATGGCCGCCACCTCGACCCGCTCTTTGTGCAGCCGGCTCACAACCTCCCGGTAGGGCTCCACCGACGACACACACTGCGGGGGCGGTGTCTCGGACAGCGTCCTCTTCACCAGTGGCTGGAAATCTACCAATCGTGGCAGCGGTCCCGTCAACAACCCCTGTTCGCCGGCCCACTGGCGGTACTGCTTCACCGTGCGTCGATGCACCCCGGTCTCGCGCTGCACCCCACGGTCGCTGGGGTTGCTACGGATGTGGCGCAACAATTCTCGAACGTCCATGATGCCCTTTCTCCTGCCAGACATACTCCCTCCCGACACCTCGCGTGGCTGTCGGGAAGCATAGCGGATGGACGACACTCTCGCCATCACGCCACCATGGTTCAGCAGGAGGCCGGTACACTTTCGGTGAACATCACTGGTACACTATTGGTGAACATGCCTGGTACATTATCGCCCGCATGATGACAGAAGCCTCGGCGTCGCTGAGAATGCCCGAATTGTCCTTTCGGTGTCTCACAGCGGCACCGCCTCGCGCAGGACGCGCTCCCGAATGCGCTGCTTGAGGCCACGCGATGTGGCCACATCAACGTCGCACCCCAACAACGCTCGCAAGTCCATCAGTAGACCGCCCAGGTCGAACAGGCTTCGCCCCGGCTCGAGGTCGACCAGGAAATCAATGTCGCTGGCCTCGTCGGCCTCGCCGCGGGAGACCGAGCCGAAAACACGCACGTTGTGTGCACCGTAACGTGCAGCGATTGCCAGAATGTCGCCACGACGCTCTTGCAGCAGCTGCTCAATGCCCATCCGTCACGTCTGCTGTCCCGTTGACACGTGGTCTGTCCCCCGATTGCCCCGATCCCTACGTGTATTGTACCACAGATGCGGGTAACGTGAGCAGCGAGCTGTGCGGTCGCCCGCAGGTCTATCTTGAAATACCATTCACGTGGTGAATGACATGTATTCAAGGGATTCATCTTGCCTGCCGGCCGGGTTGACTCCACTGCTGCAGGCCTCCCTGGACGAATACCCTAAGGCGAATGCCGGTTTACTGCTCTATGCAGGGAATG
>JAGUZN010000423.1 GCA_020060775.1 Armatimonadota bacterium | reverse complement strand
CGTTCTTCATCGCCAGGCCTCCACAGCAGTAGATCTCATCGACGGGCACGCCATACTCGGCAAAGGTATTGACGATGGTGGCGGTGCCGTAGGCGGTGGCCTCGATGAGCGCGCGGTAGATCTCTTCCGGTTTGGTGGTGAGCGTACAACCGAGCAGCAGTCCGCTCAACGCGGTGTCGACCAGCACGGAGCGGTTGCCGTTCCACCAGTCGAGTGCGAGCAACCCGCTTTCGCCGGGCTGCAGAGCAGCGGCCTTTTCGGTGAGCAACTGGTGGACGGAGATGCCCCGTTCCTGCGCCTCACGCTCGTAGGCGGCGGGCACGCCGTTCTCGACGAACCAGGCGAAGATGTCGCCCACGGCACTCTGACCGGCTTCGAAGCCGAAGAGCCCGGGGAGGATGCCGTCTTCTACCACGCCGCACATGCCGGGGACGATTTTGCTCTCAGTGCCGCAGACCATGTGGCAGATGGAGGTACCCATGATCATGACCATTTTGCCCGGCTCGGTGACGGTGCAGGCGGGCACGGCAACGTGGGCATCCACGTTGCACACGGCGACGGCAATGCCCGGGCGCAGGCCGAGGCGCGCCGCCCATTCCGGCAGCAGTCCGCCGGCATTCGAGCCCAGCGGGTAGATGTCGCGAGAGAGTTTCTCGTCAACGAGGTTCGCCAGTCCGGGTGCGAGCGCCGCGAGGAAGTCGGCGCTGGGGTAGCCGTCCTGCTTGCTCCAGACTGCTTTATACCCCGCGGTGCAGGAGTTGCGCCGCTCGTTGCCGGTGAGTTGCCAGATGACCCAGTCACCGGCTTCGAGCAACCGGGCGGCGGTCTGGTAGACTTCGGGGGCTTCGTCGAGGATTTGCCAGCTTTTTGCCAGCAGCCACTCGGAGGAAATTTTGCCGCCGTAGCGTGCCAGGAACACTTCGCCGCGCTCGGCCGCAAGGCGATTGATCTCATTTGCTTCCGGCTGGGCGGCATGATGCTTCCACAGTTTCACCCAGGCATGGGGGTGGGACGCCCACTCGTCAAGGAAACAGAGCGGGGTGCCGTCGTCCGTGGTGGGCAGCATGGTGCAGGCGGTGAAGTCGATGCCCAGGCCGATCACCTGCTCGGGTTTGACGCCGGACTGTGCGAGCACAGCGGGGATGGTGACATCCAATCCCTGCAAGTAGTCGGCGGGATCCTGCAACGCCCAGTCCGGTCCCAGCGGGGTGCCGTCCGGCAGGGTTTCGTCCATGACCGCATTTGCGTACTCATAGACGGCGGACGCGACTTCACGTCCATCGGCAATATCGACCAGCACTGCGCGCGCCGAGAGGGTGCCAAAGTCCACGCCAATTGTATATCTCGCCATACTACGCCTCCGGGATGAGAAAGAATTACGGGAGTACCGCACTGGTAGTTACATTTCCCGCCGACATCCCGGATTCCTGCCGTTCCCTTCAGCGAAGGGCAGGCAACAGCGCAACACGCGCAGCACGGTGTGCAGTTATCTGGTGTAGATGCAGACCACTTCACCGTCATCCTCGGCGATGCGCACTTCCGGCGCACTGGTGATGCGCACTGATGGTTGCGCGGTGGTGATGATCGGTCGGCTTTGCACCCAGTCGATGCGCCGGTTATTGAGCGTGGTCCAGATGGTGAGGGCATCGCCGAAGGTGAGAAACTTGAGCGGCACGTCGCCCTGTTTGCTGTTAGCTTTGGCGTGCATCAAATCGCGCTCGTCGGGCGAGTGCCCCAGCCCGAGCGCGTGCCCGAGTTCGTGCAGTAACGTTTTACGCACCTCGTTCACGGTGAGCGGTTGTTGGGTATAGGGGTCGAGCACGGCGATCGTGATGTAGTAGCGGGGGTCGTTCGCCCCGCTGGTGAGCATGGTCAAACCGAGAATGCCCTGCAGTCCCTGGTATTCGATGCTGTTGGCCAGTGTGATATGGATGCGTTCCGTCGTATTGGGCGTCACGCCGCTGACCACCGTCACGCGCGGGTCGGCCGCCGCCCAATTGCGAATGGCATCCTCAGATTCTTCGACAAGCGATTTAAAGGTGGCAGGGGGCACAACGTCCTGCGGCAACTGATAAGCCACCGGAACAGGGTAGTGGACGTTGGCGAACTGTACGCTGGGGTCGAATGGGGCAGCCTGGGTGGTGAAGTAGTTCTCGGTCTGCACAAAGAACCGCTCGAACGGCGTGACGCCCGCGGTCGGCGCCGGCGGCGCGGTGAATGCCGACAACTCATCGTGACTGCTGCTGCATCCGGCAAATGCCAGGAGTGCGAACACCAACAGCGCGAGGCTGTTCAATCTCCAGGTACCGTTCATCCCGACCATCGCTGTGCCCTTCTGTTGCTGGAATGCGAGATACGCCTCACCCTGTGGCGCAGATATATCGTACCCCTTCTTGCTGGGTTCACACCCGCGTGTGCCATGGCGGGACGCGTTCGACGACGGGAATGGCATGATCGGGGAACAATGTTGCGGGAGGTGGCCCAGATGACGAAACGAGAACTGCTTTCACGCTTGATGAAGTTGCCCGGGGTCACGACTGACGAAGATGCCGAGCACGTGGTGAGCGTCGTGTTTCAGACGCTGCGCGACCGTTTGACCTCCGACGAGGCGGATGACGTGTGGGCGCAACTTCCCACCGCCTGGAAGACGCTGTGGGAGTCGGGATCATGGTGGGGGAAGGTGACCGCGCGACTCCGCGGCATGAATAAGCTGGATCGCGACGAGTTCATTCGCTACGTGCAGAATCATATCCGCAACGATATTCCCGCCGAGATGGCGGTGCGCACAGTGTTTCACGCGTTGAAAGAGCAGATATCGCCAGGAGAAGTGGAGGATGTGTCGGCACAGCTCCCGCATGATTTGCGCACGATCTGGAAGGCGGCATAGGTGGGAGAGGGACAAGCCCCCCTTCTAGAGTGGTGAGGGGGGCACGGGTATCTGCAACTAGATTTTGCGTCCGTCGGGGACGACGGCATTTTTCGGGATAATCACGATGCCGTCGCGCACGAAGTAGCAATCGCCATCCTCGTTTGGCTTTCCGGCGTGCGACGTGATGACCACGCCATCGCCGATGCGGGCGTTTTTATCGATGATCGCACGGGTGATCTTGCAGTTCTGTCCAACGCCGCGCGCCGGCAGGCCGGCGCTCTCCTCGCGCTGGGTGACCGTCTCGTAGTTATCCTGTCCCATCATGATGACTTCGTTCAGTTCGCTGCCCTGACAGACGACACTGCGCACGCCGATGACCGAGCGCTCGATGTGCGCTCCCTGGATGAGGCACCCTTCGCTAAACAGCGAGTTGCCGACGTTCGCGTTGTCAAGGATGCGCGTGTTGGGCAAAAAGCGCGGATGGGTGTAGATCGGCTTGCCAGGTTCGTAGAAATCGAAGGTGGGCGTGTCCCCGGTTAACGCCATATTCGCGTTAAAGAAGGTGCGTATGGACCCGACATCCTCCCAGTATCCATCAAACAGATGGATGAAGGCACGCATGTGCTGAATGCACCAGGGGATGACGTTGCGCCCGAAGTCGGCCATCTCGTTATCCAACGCCAGTTCCAGGCGCGTGCGGTTGAAGAGGTAAATGCCCATGGAAGCCAGCACCACCGGCCCGGAGGCCTTGATGCCCATCGGCTCCAGATCCTCACCCTGGACGATGAGATCGCGCACCTGCGAGCGGTCGGGCTTCTCCACGAAATCCACGACACGGAAATGGCGATCGATCTTCAACACCCCCACGCGGTCGGCCTCTTCCGGACGCATGGGCGTGGCGGCCAGCGTGAGCTCGGCGCGCGTTTCCTCGTGGGTGCGCAGCACATCCTGAAAATCGAGACGGTAGAGCTGGTCGCCGGAAAGGATGAGCACGCGATCGATATCCGGATCCGTGAGGTGCCAGAGGTTGCGCCGCACGGCATCGGCGGTACCCTGGTACCAGTCCATGCGTCCCTCAGTTTGCTCGGCGGCGAGGATCTCCACAAAGCTATCGGAGAAGATATCGAACTTGTACGCATTATGGATATGCCGATGCAGCGATTCGCTGTTGAACTGCGTGAGTACAAAGATCTTGGCGATCTTGGAATTGATGCAGTTACTGATCGGCACGTCGATCAACCGGTACTTCCCTGCCAGCGGCACGGCGGGTTTCGCACGGTCTTTGGTCAGGGGGAATAACCGTGTTCCTCGTCCTCCCCCCAGAATCAATGCGTAGACGTTGTGGGTATCGATGGCCATGGCTCTCCTCCTATGCCGGGGTATTCCTGCACAGCGACGAACAAGACGATGACACTGCTCAGGGCGCTATTGTTATCTTCGACTGCAATGTGCGAAATCATCTTGGCGCACACGGAATTTCACACACTATTGTGACGTCTCCCTCCACAGTACGGTGTTGCGGTGCGCCCCAGTGTACGGGGTTCCGTGCACGCGATTTCCACAGGCCAGGGGACAATAAGCATGTGAGACACGCATTATGTGACTCATGCGCACAAGGAGGGGACTTCATGGGATTGCCACGACCGTCACCCCGGAAGATGCGGCAGGAGCATCATAAGCGCGCCGCGTATACCGGCGATCTCAACTGGTTCTTCCCGGATAGCCAGTTTGCCGATCAGGAAGATATCCCGGGGCCAGCCGTCTGTTCACGATGCCACGCCTACCTGGAGACCGACCACTGGTTGTATGACGAACGCCGTTCCAACGCACTCCGTGATCAGCCGGATGTACACCTGACACTGTGTCCGGGTTGCCTGCGCGTCGAGCGCCGATTGTACGAGGGCGAAGTGATCGTACACCACGACTGGAGCGAGGTGGCGAAAACCGATGCGTTGAACTTGATCCATAATGAGGAGGCGCGGGCACGGGCAACGAATCCCTCGGCGCGCATTGCGCTGATGGAAGACCGTGATGGCGAGCTGTACATTTTAACCACCACGCAGTTTCTGGCTGAACGGATTGGTAAAGAACTCAAGAAGGCGTTCAAAGGATCACTGAAGGTCATGCCGTTGCCGCGCGAGCGTTTCACACGCGTGCGCTGGGCGGCGTAGTCCACAGTGTCCGCCGCTTCCGGCGCCCCCGATAGTCCACAGAGACCATCGGGGGCACTGTCGCTGTTTGTGGAAGTTTTGTTCGGTCTTTTATACAAATTATCGTATTGAAGCGCTCTACCCTCTGGTCCTTTTTGCGCTTGCTCGCTAGACTAGGAACATGGCGCACGGTCACGCATCCATCCAGTCGGTCCTCGGGGGATTGCTGAAGGATCGCCATCTGATACCCAGCATGCGGCGGGTCATGGT
The DNA here is from genome assembly GCA_020060775.1 of Armatimonadota bacterium. Classification (GTDB taxonomy): domain Bacteria; phylum Armatimonadota; class Hebobacteria; order CAIYQO01; family CAIYQO01; genus JAGUZN01. The sequence continues at coordinate 2,555 of JAGUZN010000423.1, read as the reverse complement.
TATGTCGCTATGGGAGCAGGTGGTGGGTCCGCTCGTCGCCAGAAAGTCCTGGCCAGAGAAGTTCGACAACGATACGCTGGTGGTTGGCGTGTCCTCACATTCCTGGGCGGCGCAGTTGCACCTGCTCAAACCGCAGATCCTCTCCCGCTACCGGCAGTTGCTCGGCCGGGCCGCGTTGAAAGATGTGGCGTTCCGCGTAGGACGCCGCAAACGGATGACGGACGAAGAGTCCCGTACGGTCGAACTGCACCCCGCACCCACCGAACGGCTGTCGATCAATCCAGTCCCGCAGGATGTGCTGTCCGGGGTGTCCAATCCTGAAGTGAAGAATCTGCTTGGCCCGGTCTTTGCGCGCATGCGCGCCGAACGAGAGTGGAAACGCGAACGCGGCTGGGTGCGCTGCAGCGGGTGCGAGCGCATTTTCCACGGCCCCACCTGTCCGCAGTGCGGACGCAGCGCTACTTCTGGCGATCCCTCTTGAGCGCCAATGACTACGGCTTCACCCTCGATCCATTTCCTTTGCCATCACCAGGGCATCTTCGCCATTATCCGGGTAGTAACGCGGGCGTATGGCGACGGGGTGAAATCCATCCGCGGTGTACAGCGCCTGGGCGGCATGGTTGCTCATGCGTACTTCCAGTGTCACCGTCGTCACGCCGTACTGCCCGGCAAGGTCCAACAGCCCTTGCAGCAATCGGCGGCCGATGCCGTGCCGCCGGTAGGCCGGGCTGACGGCGAGGGTGACGATGTGCGCCTCATCACCGACGACCCAGGCCCCCCCAAATCCCACGATGGTCTCCCCCACCCACGCCACCAGGTAATGCGACGCCGGATTCTCCACTTCGCGCTGATAGGCGGAGATGTCCCAGGGCGTGGGAAAGCTCTCCCGCTCGATGGCATACACCGCGGGGATATCGTCACGCGTCATGGGGGCCAGGGTGATCGATTCAGTCATGCGTCAATCCGCTGCACTACGCAGATAAATCGGCGTTAGCGTCATCGGGTCATCGGTTTCGCCGCGTTGCAGGCGCTCGAGGCCCAGCATGGCGAGGGCGTGCGGCGTCACCAAACTGCGCAACGGGAAGACCTTGGCAGGAGCGTCCGCCATAAAGGCGGGGGGCAGCCCTTCCACCTGCCCGATGAGTGCGAGGTGGGCGGGTTCGGCCAGGTGCTGGCGCAACAGGTCGTGAAACGGCTCGGCCGACAACAGCAGGTCAGCGGTGACGCGCAACAACGCACCCCCTTCCCCGCGGAAGAGGCTCACGTAGGCCTGTTGGCGTCGCGCGTTAATGATCGGCACCAGCAGGGCATCGCTAAAATGGCGCAACGGGTAGGCCAGCGCTTCCAGCGTGGGGACGCCGAAGAGCGGGATGTTGAGCAGCATCGCCAGTGTTTTGGCTGCCGCCGCCCCGATGCGCACGCCGGTGAAGGAGCCGGGGCCCAGCGAAAGGGCGATCATGGCAATATCGTTTTTCGTCAACCCGCACTCGTCGAGCAGCCATTCCAGGCGCACAAACAGCCGCTTTGCCAGGGTGTGCCGGCTGGGAAAAGCGGCTTCGGCGAGCACCGTGCCATCGTCACGCACGAGCCCGAGGGTGCTCGTTTCCGTACAGCTTTCAATTGTGAGTATATGCATGCCTCTCCACCATCAGCGCTGATACACGACTTTGCCGCTGACCATGGTCATCGCCACGTCCAGGTGTTGGTCGAGCACGACGAGGTCGGCGAACATCCCCTGGGCAATGCGGCCGAGCCGCTCGAATCCCAGGTTCATCGCAGGCGTCGCGGAGACCATGGACAGCGTTTCGCCGAGATCCCAGCCGATCTGTTCGACATACAGCCGAACGATCTGATCCATGGTGACGATGCTGCCGGCGATGGTGCCGTCATCCAGGCGGGCGACGCCGTCGCGCACGGTGACACGTTTGCCGCCGAAGGTAAATTCGCCGGCGGTTGTCCCCGCGCCCGCCAGCGCATCGGACACCGGAACGACCCGCTCGGCGCCCTTGGCGGAGATGATGAGGGAGATGAGCGCCGGGTGGAGGTGCACGCCATCGGAAACCACTTCGGTAAACACTTCATCACGCTCAAGGGCGGCTCCCACTAACCCGGGGTTGCGATGGTGCAGCGGGCTCATGGCATTGAAGAGGTGGGTGGCCCGGGTGGCGCCGGCGTGAATGGCGGCAATCGCCTGCTCGTAGGTGGCGGCGGAATGGCCCAGCGAGACGACGATGTTGCGCGCGCGCAGCCAGGGAATGAGTTCCAGCGCGCCGGGCAGTTCCGGGGCGAGGGTGACTATGGCCACGACATCCTGATACTCATCCAGCAGCGCTTTCACCGCCTCGGCCTGCGGGTCGGCGGGCGTGAAGATATTTTCCAGCGGTTGCGACCCCTTGTACTGCGGGTTAATGAAATTGCTTTCCAGGTGCACGCCCAGCAGGCGCGCGCCGGGCTCCCCTTCCGCATGCGCCTGCTGTACATTTTCCAGCACGCGGCGCAGGTCGTCGGCCGGACAGGCGGCTGTGGTGGGCACCAGGGCGGTGATGCCCCGCATG
>JAGUZN010000046.1 GCA_020060775.1 Armatimonadota bacterium | reverse complement strand
GCTCGGGCGCAACCCAGTGCCGCTGGCTGCCGCACTGCCACTGCAACCCCGCGCGGTCATCGCCCAGGTACACATTGGTGAACTGCAGATCGCGCACCGGCGCGCCCTGCATGAACTTCTGCAGCGTGGAACTCATATCTGCGGTGGCCACGCGCTTGGGATGGCCGGGAATGACCAGCGCCAATCCCTCCAGCCGTTTGGCCTGCTCCGGCGCCACCGTGAGCGTCACCCACAGGCTGCCATCATACTCCAATTCCTGCTGCGCGGTGAAGGCCAGCCCCGCGGCCTTGCCGGTGTTCACCACCGTCACCTGCGTCGCATCCTTACTCGGCACGTCGAGCCGTTCGGTCGCCACCGTCTGCCACTGCCCGCCCTGCATCACCATCACCCGCATCGGCGCGGCGAGCAATGGCTCGTCCTGGCTGGTAATCTGCATGGGCAGCAATGATTCGCGCGCGAACTGGTACGTGCGCCCCCAGCACGAAGCCACGCCGTTCTCGAACTTCACCGGCGTGAAGGGCGGTGGCACGATCTTCGCCTTGCCGATCTCATTCCCCACCCAGGCGGGCAATGGACGGCGGGTGAAATTCACCGGCTCGCTGGTCGCCGCCACTTTGCCCTGAGCGTCGAGCACCTGGCAACTCACCTGATACGTGCCCACCGGTAAGTCTTTGGTGGAAAAGCGCGCCCGGCAAAGGCCGTTGTCAAATCCGGTGAGATCCCGGCGCAGTGTCGGCTGCCCCTCCATCTTGAACAACAGGCGGGCGCTTGCCGCGCGTGTGCGATAATCGGGAATGGTGCGGGCGATCACCAGCGCCTCGGCTTGCTCCACCGGCAGAAACTCCGTCATGCTGAAGATCGGTCCAACCGCCTGGTCCTTCCCCGCCGACTGCAAGTCGTAGAGCAGCTTCACTTCGACCGGGTCGAGCGCGCGATTATATATGGCGAGATCATCGATGCCCGTACGTCCACCCGACCCCGTGCTTGGCTTGCTCTGCCCATGCCCCTCCGGCACCCACTCCTCGCCATTGCCGAACCAGAGCAACTCGCCGAAACGGAACGGCACCGTCATCGGGCGGCGCGTGGCCCCGGCATCCACGCCGTCAATGAACAGATGGATGCCCTCCTCCGACCAGGTGAACGCCAGATGATGCCACTGATTCTTCGTATGCCAGGCGCGCGTGAAATTCTCGTGCACCTGGTAGGAACGCGCCGCAAAGCTGAGCCAATTCGTATCGGTGACCCCGTAGCCGGTCAACGCCTGGTGCCAGGCGTAGAGCCCGGGCAGCGCGGTGAAGAATACCTCGCAACGGTCAGTGTTATGCGGCTCCCAGTCCAGCACGTTCCACCAGAAGGCCAGCGTACCGTTGGAGGGACGGATATTGCCCGCCGTCTCATAGGCGAAGGTCATCTTCGGCCCGCTGATCACCGCCGCTTTCCCCTGGCGACCGGCGATGTACTCCACGCCGACCGCTTTCACCGCCTCAGGATTGCCCTTCGCCACCGTCGCCTTCAGCGTGCCGTCCAGACCAGCTTTGAAAAGCAGGTCCTCCTCAAAGACGGCAAGCGCCGGTTGCCCGACGGCAAGCACGATCCCCAACACTAGCAGCAGATATCCTGCATAGGCCTTTCCCAGCATCGCGTCCTCCTATACCGGTAACTATACTTAAAAACCCATCCTGTGTAAACTGTACTGGAGCATAACACCGTATCCTATTTCCGCGTGAGCACGACAGCATAGACATAACTGGATGGCGCGAGATCCACCTGCAGGTATTCCTCACGGATCTCCCGCACGGTATCGCCGTCAAAAATCACCGTCAGGCTGTCCTCCACCGTCATGCGCCGCGAAAAGGCAATCTGCTCTTGCGTGAAGGGGACGTCAGCCCCGTCAAGCGTGAAAACGCGTTCGACCTCGTAATCGGCGATATCCGCCAACCTGAGCTTCATGCGCAGGTCGTTGCCGCCGATCGCCTGCGATTTATAGGCAAACGCGACATACCGGCCATCCGGCAGCGAAAACACATTGCCCTCCCAGCTTTCCGGCAATTCCAGCGGGTGTGGGTCAAACACCCAGCGACGGCCGGCCAGCAGCGCAAAGAACGGCTCATAACGCGTGATCAAACGGTAAGTATTCTCCTCTAACATGCCCGCGGGCACGCCGGGGTAGGCTCCCCACTTCAGGCAATCCAGATACACCGCTTCGATCTTCAGCGGATCAGTGGTGTAGTAGAAGGCGATCAACGGGCGGTCGAGCGTCATCGGCGCGGTCAACCCCATCATCCACCCGCACCCCTCCGCCATCAGCGCATCCATGCCGCGGCCGATCTCCACCGTCCACGGCCCATTGCCCATCAGGTAGAGGTCCTTCTCCAACAACGCCGGCAGCGCATACGCCTTATGCTCGTCGTACACCTCGGACATGCGGAATGCCGGCTTGCCCTCTTTCAACGAGATGCCGTCGTCATGGCTGAAATCGAAAAAGGCATAACCGGGCATATCCTGGAAGAACCCCCCGATCTTATCCCCGCCAAACGCCAGCATCGCCTCGAACTGCTCGCGCAGGTGCCGGCCGAAACTGTAGCGCAGACTGCCATTGCCCAGGATGCACCCCGTCCATGCCGGGAAGCGCTTCCCCTCCACATCGGTGGGAAGCGCATCGGGAAATCGCTCGTCGGCTATCTGCTCCCACATATCCCCGGAAAACTGGATATACAGCAATCCGCCGATCCCTTTGGCCTGCAATGCATCAAGATGCTGCGCCATCTTCGCTTTGGTGATCTGGCGCGCCTTGGCAGGTCGTCCCTCAGAGAGACGCACGTTCATCCACTCCTCACGGTCGAGCGGGAAGTAATCGCCGTACGACGGGAAGAAATGATGGAACTCGGAAAACGTATCGCCGCTGATCTGCTTGGCGAGCGGCTCGATGGTGGCAATGGGATTCTCGTTCTCCACCCCACTCTGCGAGAAGAAGAACCAGCGTTCCTTAATGCGCGGGTTGTTCGGCTGAAAATACGCCGGGTAGGCGGCGAACAACGCGCCCAACCCGCAACGGTAATCCCCGCGATGCCCATGCAGCTGCAGCGTGAATTCGGGAAGAGATCCGGGCGCAAAACTGTCGTAAATTACCTCCAGCGTGCGGTCCTTCTCCGCACGCCCCATGCGCATCACAAAGCGCAGGTCAGGGACAAAGCACCCGAATGGCCGGGCGAAGGTGAGTCCGATATCGCGCGGCTTATTGAAGAAGACGAGCATCGGCATGGTGATGCCGCCGTCTGCACCTTCGTAATACACCGCGTGCTTCTCGACGATATCGAACAGTTCCGTCGGATAGTCGCGCCCCGCCGCCCAGCACTGCCAGTCGCGGTTGTACGGCCATAGGGAATCCGGCATGGGAAAGCGGAACACCAGCGGGGCCTCGATGCCCTCGCCGGCCACGCGGATGACCGTGGACGTGCCGGGACCGGCCTCGATCGTGTACGGAACAGGCCGTTGCTCCGGCCCGCAGACAACCTGCAGCGGACGGTGGCTCCACTGTAGGGAGCGCAGTCCGGTATCAATGGTGATGCAGCCATCGCTGACAGCGACGGTTTGGGTGATAGTACTCATAACTTACCTATTTTCCGTAATCGTGACCCTTGCTCCTGCCAACACGCAGGATCGCTCACGCATCCGCGGCGCGCGATGCGCTCACGGTCTGCTTAATCGCCAGTTCACGGTCCCGCGCCATCTCCTCAACCGATTTGATGCCCAGGCGCGCGACGCCGCGCGTCGCGCGGGTAGGCAACAGGTTGCCGCCCGCTACACGTGCCCGCGCCTTGGCGATGGCCGGGCCGTACTGCGGCAGCCATGCGGCATCAGCCACCAGTAATGCGTCCACCATCTGCCACACTTCCGGCGGAGTGCACACCGCGCCGGTGAGCGGATCGAGCAGCATCGCCTGCCGCAGCAACTGATCATCACCGTGTACTGCCGCCTCCACCGCCAGCCGCTGCACGTTGATGCTGTTCGAGCACACCGCCGCGCAGCCCATCGGTAAATCGCCCACCACCGGAATGTTGATGCCGTTGCCGTCGATATACCCCGGCACTTCGACAATCGCATCGCCGGGCAGATTGGTGATCACACCCTGGTTTGGCACATTGAAGTATCCGCGGTACACGCGCCCGGTCTCCAACGCCTCAATGATATAGGACCCGTGCTCAATCCCTCGGTCTTCCGGGCGAAAGGTCCAGGGCTCTTCGCGCAACCAGTTGGGATAATCGTACGCAAACCAGTTGCGGCTCTCCGTGCACACGCGCAACGCCCCGCCCGTCTCCCCGTTGATCCAACTGCCCAGGTCGATCCAGGCGTTCACCTCCTCGGGACGCTTCCGATACCACGGCAGATATTCGCTCAAATGGCCGTTCGACTCGGTGCTGAAATACCCGAAGCGGCGCAGCATATCGATGCGCACCTTCTCCGTGCGCATCGCCTCTGCATCCCGCGCGAACGCCGCCAACAGTTCACCGGTGAGCTCGCGCCCGCGATGCTTGATGCTCGTAAACCAGCTCTGGTGATTGATGCCCGCGCAGATGATATCCAGCTCATCGGCAGGAACGCCGAGCACCCGCGCGATCAGTTGCTGCCCCCAGTACACCCCGTGGCACAACCCCAGCACCTTCACGCCGCCATACGCGTTCAGCGCCCAGGTGTTCATCGCCATCGGATTGGCATAATTCATAAACAGGCAGTCGGGCGCCGCCACCTCGCGAATATCCTTGCAGAAATCCAGCAGGGCCGGGATCATGCGCTGGGCGTACATGATGCCGCCCGGGGCCAGCGTATCGCCGATAGCCTGATCCACCCCGTACTGCAGCGGGATATCGATATCGTTCGCCCACGCCTCCAGCCCGCCGACGCGCACAAAACTGAAAACGTAATCCGCCCCCTCCAGCGCCGCGCGCCGGTCGAGGGTCGCGGTCACTTTCGCCGGCAGACCGGCCGCCTGCACATCGCGCGTAAACAGACCGTACACCATCTCCAGGTTGCGCTGATTGATATCGGTGAAGGCAAACTCCGTATCCTGCAACTCCGGCACGCACAAAATATCGCGCGTGATTTCCCGGGTGAAGCCGACGCTGCCCGCGCCGATGATCGCCACCTTGATCGCCATGCTTATGCCTCGCTCAATATCAGAATCCAGCCCTTTTTGGGTTCAATGGGGATATCCTCGTTCACCGCAAAAGAGCCAGCCGCCTGCAGTTCCCCGATATCCGGCGCGCGGAGCACGGCACGCGCAGGATCAATCCCGATGGCCTGCCAATCGATCAATAAACGGAAGGAGGCCTTCTCCATCGTCCAGCCCGCGATCGCCAGCAGCACCGCCCCCGGCGTGCAATACGCGGTCACCAGCACCCCGTCGCGATCCGTTCGCACCGGACAGGTCGGCGACCAGTACCCCTCCATCCTCGCCTCGGCAATGCCGAACGCATCCCACAACTGCCAGAGGGGCACCGGGTTGGTGTCGCCCTCATGGTAGCGCGCTGCCATACCGTACAGCATGCCGCGCCACAGATTCGTCTTATGGTGCTCGAGCATCTCGCCCGGCACGCCAAAGGGAATGCCCGAGAGTTCGACCAACCAGTAATCCGGCGATTCATTCTCGTACTCGTAGTACTCGCCCCACCAGATGCTGTCCACGTAGGGCAAATGCTCGAGGAATAGCGAGGTCGAACTGGCGCGCATATCCTCGGCGTCAAAGCCATTCCCCGCATGGAAATCGATCAGGCTGCCCGGCTTCGCGCGATCGAGTACCTTGCGCACCCGCTTCATGATCTGCCGGTCATAGCCGATGCCGTCCAGGTAAATGCCGTCAATGCCCACCTGTGCGATCAGCCACGCCAACCCCTGCAGATAATAGTTATGCCAGCGCGAGAGGCCTGTCGTCCCGATGGCCGGATCCGTCTCCCCGCCCCGCAACTGCGCGTGCCACTTCTTGCTGTAATGGTCGATGAGATGCTCGCACAACCACGAATGACCCCCTCCGTCGCCATCAGTGAAGATCTCGTACCCCAGGCTGCGCAGCGGCCACAATTCGGCGACATAAGAACTCAACTCGCGCACCGTGTAATACAACTTCAGCTTCATGCCCCGTGCATGGGCGGCTTCCGCCAGTTCCCGCTCGATATCCGCCGTCACGAAGGGGTAATTGATATACGGATTGGCGGGACACCCCTCGTGCACGTTGACGATCTTCGCCCCGCGCGCGGCATACTCGTCCAGCAGTGACACGAGGTCCACGTCGTCGAATTTCCGCCCGTGCATCGTCTGGTCATAGCGGTACTGCCAGTGCTCCGGGGAGATCGGCCGCATGGGGGTGATGATCAGACTGAAACGGAACACGATGGGCTCCCCGGCCTCCAGCACCCGCGCCCCGCTGTACATGCTCGCCAGCACAGTGTCGTCGCTCACCTCGCTGATGAGACTGCCGCCCCGCCCCGCGTTGTACCAGGACGGCGGCACCCCGTGCGGCTCGAAGGTGTACAGTTCCCAGCGGTCAACCACATCCTTCAACTTGCAGTACAGCCCGGCATCGACGTCCCCCAGCCAGAGCTGATTATTGGTGTGCTTGGCATTCCACGTCCACTGCCAGTCCTCCATGCGATAGCCGCCGCGCTTGCCCATGCCCACCATATACTTCGCCACACGGCGCACCAGGGGAATCTCCAGGCGAATATCCCGCACGTCCAGCCGCTGCTTCGGGGTGAGAGTGAGCGAGTAAATCAGGTAGCCATCGCTTTCCAACTCGGCATGGCATGCCAGCGTCGCCTGCGCGTTCTCCGCAATGGCTTCCCAGGCTACAAGCGCGGGTGCCTGCCGGGTGATGCTGATCCCCCCGCCCTGCCAGGATAGTACGCCGTTCTCCGTCTCCACGCACAGGCGAACCGGGTGCGCGAGCACCTCTCGCCCGTGGCTGGTGATGCTCTCGGGCAACCCCTGCGCGTTCAACGTCACCGTGCGGTTGAGGATGTGCAGGGTATCGCCGTCCACTTCCACCGGGGTATACGGCGCAACTACCTCGTCATCCAGGCCTATCGTGGAGTTCAGCCAGCGCAGACGCGAAAGCCGCCACAGCTCACCATCGCCGGCATCATCGAGCACCGTATCCGTCACCTGCAGCACGACCTGCACGGTCGTCGGCGCAGCATGCGCCGGAGTCAGCGTCACCTCGCCCGTATATGTGCCGGGCTGCGCCTCACGCGGCACCTGCAGCCCCAGCCAGCATGCCCCCACCCTGCCCGCTTCGACCGTCACATCCTTGGAGAAATGCTGCCCGGTCCAGTCGATGCCCTCGGTGTTGAAGCAGGTGCACTGATCGGCAGGAATGACCTGCGCCCCGTCGGCAGCGCGCAGATCGCTGAAGCTGACCCGCAGGTGCTCCACCGCGGCATCCTGCGCATACACCCCGATCTGGAACACGTAATACTCCCCGCGACACGCTTCCCCCTGGAAGGTCATGCTCGGCCCGCGCTGCACCCAGCACAGCGGCAGTGCGTCGAACAGGCGAATCGGATGACCACGATCTTCGGGGAAAGTCAGGTACGGTGCGCCGGCATGCTGCGCGCGGAAAGCCAGCACTTCATCCCGCGTCGCACACACCTCCATGGGGTAAAACGCATGCCGGGCATTCCGCGCCTCAAACGCGAGCACCTCGGCACGCGGCAGGCGTTGCACGATATCCCTCGCCCCCGCGCAGTTGAGCCCGTGCCGCGCCAGCCACGCTGCCTCCGCAGTATCGCTGGGCGGCACGTAATCGACAATATACTCCCAGCCGTTCTCCAGGCGGGAGGTATGCGCCAGGTAATACAGATAGTATTCGCCCGGTACAGTGTGCGGCTGAAATACGAGATCGGCGTACTCCTGGTTGACGGATAGGACGACGACATTGGTGATCGCTTCGCCGCTGGCCGCATCGAACACCAGAATCGCCTTCTCTTCCGGCGCTCGATCATGACGCCGCCATGGCAAATGCACGTAGACGGCATCCGCCGCCTCGTTGACGAACACGCGCGCCCGGTGATTGCCCAGCGTATGAAAATCCCAGTCGCCGATACCATACGGCACCTCGCGCGCCTGTTGTGGTAATGCCATTACATCTCTCCCACCACTGCCCGCCTGCGGCGAACAGCTCACCTCTCTGAAAGCGGTTACAGAAAGTGTAGCATACTCGCCTGCTATGGACAATAGGGTAAACGGAATTAACGAGAACCGGAGAAAAAATCACCTGCGCGACGGCGCGGTTGATCCGCGTACGATCAGTTCGGTAGGCAGGAAATGCCGGGACTCCTGCTGGCTCTCATCTTTATCGGTAAGCTGCCGGATAAGCTCGCGTGCCGCCAACCGGCCGGCTTCCTCCAGCGGGAGGCGTACCGTGGTCAGCATATTCCGGCCTTCCGCATCAAGCATGGGGTCGGTATCGTCAACGCCGATGATACTCATATCCTCCGGCACGCGGATACCGATGAAATCCAGGACATGGCGGATCAGGATCGCCGAGGCATCATTATGCGCCAGCACAGCGGTCACCTCGGGGTGACGGCGCAACTGCACTAATAGCGGATGATCGTCACTGCGCGGCACCGCAGGCAAGGCCGACAGCAGATGGTGTTGCTTGGGCTCATTAGCGATTTCCCAGTACGCAGCACCGATATCAACAGGGATCAAATGTATTGCCGGGTCCAGTCCATGCTCCTGCATCGCCTGCTGGTATCCCGCCACGCGTTCGCTGATGTGCCATAACGGCTGCATATCGATATGCTTGATCTGATACATGATGGCACGGTGGCCAAGACCGAGAAGATGCTTCACGGCCAGATAGCCGTGACAGCGCGCATCGACTTCTACCGAGGAACACCCCGGAATGCTGTTGCTGAGCAGCGACATCACCGGGCGTGGCCCGAAATTGGACTCCTCGCGAAGCTTGGTGATCGCAGCGTACCAGTCCGACGGCGTGACATGCATGATGACCCCGTCGATCTCTCCGCGCGCGAAACTCACCGGGAGTTGGGAGGAAACGAAAGAAGATGACTTCAACAGCACCAAACCGAAGCCCGCTGGCGTGAGGACATCCCAGATCCCGGCGAAGAGCAGGCGGAAGTAGTTCGAGTAGGCAAAGTCTTGCGGGAAGACGAGCGCGATCTGGTGGTTGAGCAACTCAATCCCGTGCCGGCGCAACGAAAGACGGCGCGCCGAGTCATGGTACGCAGGGTTATAGCCCAGTTCCAGCGCCACGCTGAGAATACGTTCGACGGTCTCCTCTTTGTGGAACTCCGGATGGTTGAGGGCGCGGGAAACCGTGGTCAAGCTCATGCCGCACTGACGCGCCACATCGCGCAACGTGACATGGCGCGGATCACGCTTGGCTTGGCGTACGGGCACCTCTTGATCGTGCATCGGCTTCTTCACCAAAATGAGTTCTGCCTCCAACATGCCCTCGGGCGCTGGATGATCGCGATCGGACTGAGAAGCTGTATTGAATGGATCTGTTCGTGGATCGCGCCGCAGATGCTCGTGACTGATGGTCTGGGGGCTCTGAGGCGCTATCCAGGATCGATAAGGTGAGGAGCCCCAGGATCATCAGCCGCGGAAAGATCAAGTGCGACCGGACAGCGACTTTTCGTACAGCTTCCTAGAGAGATACAATTGTATGACAGCTTATCGAGGGTTGACAGTTGCGTCAAGGGGTACAATGTTTGTGCGCGTCAGCGCCTGGCCCTTGCCACTATGAGCCCTTACCGGCTATGATATAGCGAACGAACATGGCACAGGCCAGAAACTTGCGCCTTCCCGAACACCGACGGCAGGAGTTCCGTCCCCTGACGCGAATATGCAATACAGTAGAATGCCCTCGCATTCCCCGGAAGATTATCATCGCATTGTGAGGTCGAGGATTATGCGCATCGTGCGAATAGGTATGACCGCAGCCATCTCCCTGCTGTTCGGCCTGCTCCTGGCTGGCTGTAGCGGCGGTGGCGGCAGCAGTTCGACGCCGTTGACGAACAATGTGGGAACCCTTACAGAACCCTCGACAAAACTTTTCGCGTTCACCCCGTCCGGCTCCGCGAGTATCGAGGTCATCCTCGCCGACTTCATCAGCACAGACCCGACAGTAGCTGGCGATCTCAGGAATGTTCTCTTTACGCAACCAGCGGCCGGCAGCACGGCATGGACGCTCGATGCGAACAACTCTTCAAGTTTTTCAACGGCCATTACCACCGGCACGAACTTCATCGGAAGTTATCAAGTCGAAGTGTTCGTCTTCCATACCAATCCAACAACCGGCGTAGTAGAACAAACTAAATTCACCGTGCCTAACCTCGTCAACTTGAACATTTCACTGAACAACGGCGGCGGCGGTCCTCCTCCACCACCGTTCGAATGAATCAGGCGACGCGTTGCCGCATAGTTCGCCGCAGTTCTTGGTACAATAGTGGGGGCTATCCCGGGATAGCCCCCATTTTTCGTGCCGCGATAGAGACCTGTGCCCCGGCGCGAGTGATGCACGTGGATAAGACCGAATGTCGGATAGACACACCGAGCACAATACCAGGCGAACCCTTACGCCGGGAATCTTCCTGGCGGGGGCGCTGGCTGTGCTGCTGATCGCCGGAGGGAGCTGGTGGTTCTTGCGCGGGCAACACGGCCTCGTCTCTCCCGCCAAGCCCACCGCCACCATCGCCGATGACATCGAAGTCCGGCTGGACCGGCCGATTATCCGCGGAGTCTCCCGGGGTAAGATCATCTGGGAGATCAAGGCCGATCACTTCGACCTGGCGAAAAATCGACCGCTCGTGCATATCCGGGGGTTGAAGCGCGTTGCCATGATGCATGACGGCAAGGCGGAATTTGAGGTGACCGCCACCGAACTCGAACAAAATCGCCACACCGGCGATCTCAATATCACCGGCAATGTCACCTTGACCGGCAACAAACTCATCATGCGCACGCCAACCGTCAGTTGGGACAACCGGCGGCAGGTGTTGGACTTCCCCGGCAAACTGTCGGCGCAGATCGGCGATTTCAGCCTGACCGCCGCCGGCGGCAGTTACGATGTTCGCGCCGCCACCCTGCATGCCAACGGACCGGTAACGTTGACAACTCAGGGCAATACGATGCGCGCGGCGCATGTCGAGGCAGCTGTGCTCACCCAGCGCTTTGCGCTCAGCGGCCCGGTGTCCGCCACCCTCGAAGTCGCCGACATAGAAGAATGGACCGCGGGGAACCGCTTGCCGGCCATCCCCCCCATCCCGGACGGCGTGCGCGCCCGCTACCGGGACTACTGTATCAAACGTGGAATCGCCGTGAAGGAATAACAGGAAAAGGAAATCACGATGGACATCATCTGCAATCGACGCCTGCTCTTCGCCTGGCTGATCGTCGGAGCGCTCGCCCTCATGGGCACCGCACTCTGGAGCGCCGCGCCCGACAAGAAAAACGTGCGCGTCGAATCCAAACACATCATCAGCGAGAAAAATGACGGGAAAATTCGCCTCACCACCTTCGCCGCGGCGAAAGTCTTCCATGAGGACAGCGTCTTCACCGCTGAGACCATCGTCGCCCGCTCGGAAGGCAAGGTCCATGAGTTCACCTGTACCGGCAATCCCGTCTTCACCGATCCGGAAAACCGCATCACCGCCGACAAGGTGTTGGCCTACAGCACCCCGCGCCGCGCCGAGTTCATCGGCAATGTAAAGATGGTCAGCACCCCCAGATCCAAAGAGAAAGACAAGAAACAGGGCGAGGTGCGCGAAAAAGTCTCCCAGGAACCCTCGGTAACCACCTGTGACAAGTTGAGTTATAACTACGCCGAGAAAACCGCCGAGGCGCGCGGCAACGTCGTCGTCGTGCAGAAACAGCGCACCGTCTGGGCGGATACCGCCGTTTACGAGCAAAAACTGGAGCTTATCACCTTGCGCGGCAATGTGCGCCTGAAGAACCAGGGCGAGGAAGAGATCAAAGCCATGCGCGATGCTGACACCGTCACCGTCTCGCTGGAGAACGATTGGATCGACATCAAGGCCAAGCCCGGCGGCTTTGTCACCTTCGACCTCGAAGTGGCAGAAGAAGAGAACGCGAAGCCGGAGTAGTAATGTTGCATGGAAAGTGCACCGCGAGCCGGTTGGCGAGTCCGTCAACCGGCTCGCGCGCGTTGAGGCTATTCCACAACAAATATCTGCTGGGGCATGGCGCAAAACACGGTATGATCGCAGAGAGACAGTTATTCTGGTGGAGTTGACCACATGCTGCGAATCGCTCTCATTGGCGGCGGGCGCACCGTGCGCATCGGTCATGCGCCGGCACTGCAAGCCCTGCACGACCGTTTTCACGTCGTGGCGATGGCCGATGCCTCGCCGGAGGCCCTGGAGACCACCGGCATGATGCTCGGCATCCCCCCCGAACACCGCTACACCGATTACCGGGCCATGCTCGCCGCGATGGAGTGCGACATCGTCGACATCTCTCTGCCCCATGCGTTCCATCACGAAGCCGCCATCGCCGCCCTGCACGCCGGCGCGCACCTGATCACCGAACGCCCCCTGGCCCTCTCCGAGCGCGATGCCGAAGAACTCCTGCGCATGGCGGAAAGTCGCGGACGCCTGATTACCGTGCTGCACTTCTACAAATACTACGCGCCGTTTCACGAGGCGATCCGGCTCATCCGGAAGGGCGAGATCGGCACGCCCTTCCTCGTGCGCTGTGAAGGCGTGACCGGAGGCTTCGGCCCCGGCACCGATGCGTATCACCCGGAGTGGCACGCGGACCCCATGATCGCCGGCGGCGGTGTCTGGATCGATAGCGGATATCACGCGATCTATCTGTGCAATGCCATGATGGGGTCGCCCGCCAATGCCATCGCCGCCAACATCACCACGGTATCGCCAGACCTGAAGGTCGATGACACGGTGGCCGCCTTGCTCACCCACGCCAACGGCGGCACCTCCACTATCCAGGCAGCCTGGAGCGTACCCTCGGGCGGACGGCGTGTATTCGAAATTTATGGCGCAGAAGGCACCATCGCCTTCGACCACGAGGGCAATGAGTTCGGCTTCTTCTCCAATCGCACCCGCACCTGGCATCACCCGGCGCTGGAGGTCGAGCACGCCGGCAGCTTCATCGGCATCTTCACCGCCCTCGCCGAATGTCTGGAATACGGCGCGCCCCCGCCCGTCCCCCACCGCGAGGCGCTGCACACGCTGCATGCCGTGCTGGCAGGCTACCGTGCCTCCGACCGCGCCACCGTGGAAGCCATCAGCGGAATGTAACGCACCAAAGAGCGACAGCCCCCCGAATGCGCGGAGGGCTGTCCACGGAGAGCATCACTGGAAGGGCTCGTTAACGCGTAGCCTCATCCTGTGGGCAGGCGCGCTGCTGTTGGCGCGCGCGAGCTTTTTCGCAGAATCCCGCTTTGCGCTCGGTCATCTCCGCGCACGCGCCGAGGCGTGCGCGCAGGCATTGCCCCTTCTGTTGATGCAGCGCTTTGGCCTGGCGTGCTGCACGCGGTTCCACTTTTTCCTGCATCACGCGCTCCATCACGCGCGTCTTCTGTTCCAGCTTCGTGGCCTGCTCGTCAGTCAGCGCCAGGCACTTTTGCCCGTGACACGCTTTCGCGCGCTCGGTGGGCGTTGGCTGTTGCGCAAGCGCGATCGACGTCGCCAGCACGAGCAGGAGTCCCACCCCGAAAATGTATCGCATGAACTCATCTCCTTTATTCGCTAAGAAACCAGCGAGAGGCTGCTTGGAGGTAGGTAGAGTCTGTTGCAGCATAGATGTTTGTCCAGATCACGCCGAGATCATGGCGACAGGCACGAAGGGCGTGTGATGGCGTATCCGGGGGTGATACGGTGAGCACGCCCGCCAACGCATGGCGCCATGAGAGCCAGTGAGATGGCGAATAGCTAGGCTGTAACAGGCTCTTAGAGGATACCTGTTGCTGATAGTGGCTAAACGAGACACGGGGGTAACCGGCGGGGCGGGAAAGGGGATCGGTACGATAACAGTAAGCCGCCGGTTGCACAGTCGCGGACATCCATGGTGCGACCGGCAATCCGGCGGCTTGAAGAAGGTCACCGTCCCTGGTGACGACCTCCGTGGTCAGCACGCTCCTGCTCATCCATGGCCGCCGTCCATGGCAAATACCATCCTGGCCATCCCGGGCTCCTGCGCAACGGAAGAGGTGGGCCATCCTGGTCACGGCCGTCCGGGGCTCTCGTGGGCTCCCTGCCTGTATCCACCATTACAATACCAGGGGCATGTGAACAGGATGCGATGAAGATGTTACAAAACGATGAAAAAACGGGAGTACGCGCGACAACGCGGAATTTATCGGCGGGGGGTGATGACACCGTCGGGGGAAATGTGTACACCAAAAGAACGTTCCCGCAACGCGGTGAACACGCTCTGGCGCTCAGCGGCACTGTGGATAAGCTGCGGACGGCAGCCCACGATGCGGCAGGGAACGGCGGTGGCGCGCGTCAGTTGTCCGTGGTGAAACGTCGTGTGCAGCATCATCGTCGTCTTGCGCGCATCGGTGAACACAAAGTTGCCCAGGCTGTAGGCAATCAGCTTCCCGCGGTAATATTCAAAACCCTGCAACACATGCGGATGGGTGCCCACCACCACATCAGCGCCCGCATCAATGCACAGCCGTGCGAGTTGCTTCTGCGTCGCATGCGCCATCACCGCGCGCTCCACACCCCAGTGCAGGTACACAAACACCAGGTCAGCCTCGCCACGCGCCTGGCGGATCGCCTCCAGCAGGCGCGCGGGCGCATAGCCCGATAACATGCCCGGCGTCTTCGCCCCTGCCGCCCAATCCGGTGAAGGATACACGCGGCTGGCAGCCAGCAACGCCACGCGGGCGCCCGGCACATCGATAACCGCCGGGCGGGCCGCAGCCGCCAGATTGCGCCCCGCGCCTGCCGAATGCAATCCGGCCGCATCCACGTGCTGAATCGTCTGCAGCAACGCCTCGCGGCCATAATCCAGCGTGTGATTATTTGCCAGCGACACCGCGTCAATGCCGTTGCGCCGCAACCCCGGCAGCAACGAGGGCTGGGCGCGGAAGGTATACTGCTTCTCTGCCGGCGTCCCGCACGTGGCGACCACGCATTCCAGATTGCCGACCGTCAGATCATCCGCCCGCAACACCGGGCTCACCCCGGCCAGCAGGTGATCCATCCCGTGCGCGGCAGCCAGCGTCCCCACGCGCGAAGCCAATAGAATATCCCCCACAAAGGTGCAGGTCATCGAGGGCGCTGGGGGCGCGGATTGCGCCGCCACTGGCGGGGTGATCGGCGCGGGCAGGCGTGATGACCAGTGCGCCAGCATAATCAGCGCAATGCCCAATAGAAGAAGACAGCCTCTCCGCACAAACATCACCATGGCGACACCATTGGTCCAATGATGGGATAAGGGTGCGTCAGAGAATAACTTCGACAATGATGCCGCCGAACGCTTGGCCGCTGGCTAGGCGAGCGGCCGCAGGCATATGAGGTCATATTTCAAGGACGCTCAACAACGCCAGCAGACAAGCGGGCAAGGGAGCATGGCGAAGTTATTCTCTGACGCGCCCTAAGCATACCAGAGTTTGCTGCCGCCGGGAAGATCGTCCACTTATCGATCGGATGAGGTGAAAGTTTGCAGCGCTCCAGCCGTGCCGATCAGACCCGCCGTTCACAAATCGCGCATGCATGGTCCCGGCCTCATACACGGACGACGATTGCCGACGATCAGGCCGGTTCACAATGATCACGGAGATTCTGAAAGAAAGAAGGACCGGCCGTTGCCAGCACCACGAATCGGAGTCATAGTGATAGATGGCATCACGCTCGAGGAGGTCGCCCCGATGCGCGAACGACTGCTCGCGCAAGGGGCGCAGGTGACCATGCTTATCCCCACCGGCGGGCCGATCCTGCCCGTCAGTGGTCGGTATTATCCGGGGGCCGGTGGGCAGTGCGATCGCCAACCCGTCAACCAGGCCACCCCAACGGACTTCGACCTCATCATCCTTCCGGATGGGATTGACGCGGACAAGTTAGCCCGATGCCCGAATATACTGCAGTTGATTCAGGGCATCCCGAGTGACGCAACCTCGCAGCCGTTGCCGGTGTTCACCGTGCAGTTCATGGACGGACTGCTCGACCGCGGTGTGCAATTGGAAGGGCTGCAGACCACCCGCGAGCCGCTGGTGGCCAGCTCAACACGGGGGAAATAATGACGTAACAAGGTCGAGTCGCGGCGCAGATCCGCGGGCTCGACCTTGACGCTGCTCACATGGCATGCTAATTTTAGGAGCTGTTTTCACAGCTTCTGAGAAGCCATGGGCGAGTGGCGGAATTGGCAGACGCGCTAGACTTAGGATCTAGTTCCTCACGGAGTGGGGGTTCGAGTCCCCCCTCGCCCACCATGACCCCTGTGGCGACACTGTCGCCACAGGGGTCATGGTGTCCCGAGCGACCAGGCGCGAACGCACCGAGCCGCATGCGAGTCGAGGGACCCCCCATCAATCCACCCCGTCCCGAGCGACCAGGCGCGAACCCCGTGAGCCGCATGCGAGTCGAGGGGCGCACCATCGACAATCCTCTCCCCCAAATTCACATTTACACCCCCGACCCTCTTAGAAGAGAACACGCCCCGCTCACTGGCTGACCGGTGAAGCGTAACCATCTATGAGAGGTCTACATGCCAATGCGAGGACATCTACATGCGAGCATCACGACGATGCTCTTCCTGATCAGCACCGTCTGCGCGTGTGCGACAGCCGCTGATGATTGGAAGGCGAACGGCGCGGTGACGTTCCAGGCGATCAATCATATCCGCCAGGCGAGTGATCTTCCCCTGGCCATCTCCCTCGCCCACGCCGGCATCGACCTCCCCGCGCAGGGGTGGCGCGTCATCGACGGACAGGGCAAACCGCTCGTCGCCCAGCGCTGCCAGGATACGCTCTATGTCCGAATGTCCGTCCCCGCACTCGCCACCGCGAAGTTCATCCTGCAGCAGGGGAAAGCTCCGACGGTGAAGCCCGGATTCACCACCCGCACTCAAGGCCAGACCACCGAAGTCGATAACGGCAAAGCCCGCTGGACGCTCTCCACGGATGGCGTGCTCACCGTGCGCCGCAATGCGGATGGCAAACAGGTCGCCCTCGAGCTCGGCGTCCCCGGCGAAACCGGCAAAGTGGACCTGCTCGATAACGGCCCCCTCGTGATGCACATAGCCTATACCGCCGGCGCCCAGCGCTGGGTCATCCGCGGCTTCGCCCAATCGACCCACTGGGAAATCACCCAGTCCGGCGGCGACACCCTGCAGGCGCGGGTGAAACTGCCGGTGAACGACGGCGCGCGCTCCCGCCTCTTCCTCTCACTCAAAGAGGGAGCCTGGTCACCCTATGCCTACATGGATGACGTCGAACGCGATTATCAGCACTTCGACTTCTTCTTCCCCTTCGACTGGGCCATGCTCGAAGGCCAGGGCATCGGCGTAGCCATCCTCCCCAGCGCCTCCGCCTTCCGCCTCAATCTGCAGCGGAAAGCCGATGATACCTGGGAGGCGACGGCCGCCACCTTCGCACAGTTGAAAGCGAAAAACTTCGAGCGATGGCATGAGCGCCACCAGCACAGCCCGACCACCTATCAGCGCTACACCGACCGCACCCTGCCGGCCGAGCGCACCGTGGGCTTTGCCCTCGTCGATCCCAGACGCACACCGGCCGAATCGCGCTACTTCCAGTCGCTGCGCCCACTGGTCGTCGCCGGCAGCGCCGCGCCCTTTATCCTGCAGGACGACCTGAACGCCGACGGCGTTGCGGATCGCGTCACCGTCGAGGATCGCAATGGCAACGGCCTGGCCGACCTCACCCACGACCGCTGGACGTGGCACATGGGCGGGGAAACACAACCGTCGATGATCTACGCCTTCGAGCAGGAGACCACCAACATCTTCTCCCCCATCCCCCCCGGCCGGGTCATCACCGATGAAAAAGGGCTGACCGTGCCGCACATGGTCATGAAAGATGTGACAAACTCCGGCGCCTTCTGCCAGGGCTCAAAATTCTACGGCGGGCAGTTCGACTCCGGCTATGTCGGCGTGGATAACACCTATTCGGGCAACGTACAGGAGGAGCACCGCGACAACTTCGAAATCTTCTCGTATGACCTTGACAACGACGGCGACTCGGACATCGTCTATATGCCCCGTCCCACGAATATGCGCAAGGGCACTGCCGCTACCCCCCACTTCTTCGGCGGCGAGGCCGGGCCCATGGTGGATATCGCTGACCGCGAAAAGCAGGTCGGCGTCACCATCGACCCCTGCGCGGGCTTCGCCTATCCCATCTTCCCTGTGCGCTATATCACCGCCGGCGATTCGCTCACGCACTTCTGGTCGCTGACGCGGCGCATGAAGGGATGGATGGTTGAAGTGGAAAACACCCTCATCGGCGGCCACGACTGGCCCCAGGGCGTCATGGACCTCGATCGCGACGGCTATACCGAGTGCCGCTTCTACACCGAAGCCTTTGCCATGCCCAAAGACCCGCAACAACCGGTCACCATGGACAACATGCGGCTCATGGCCAATCCTATGCGCTGGACCATCAACCTCGATAACGATCACAACGGCTTACAGGGCGATCCGGGCGCGCATCTCCAGATGAGCGAACGTGCCCGCGACTGGGATATGTGCGTCTTCGCCCGCCGCTCCGTCCCCCTCGCCGAGATGAAAGCGTCTATGGAACAGCATGGCCCCGCCGGGGTGGCGCGCGGCTATTTCGAATACAAAGGCATCCGCAAGACCATCTACACCGATCCCTGGGGCAACAGCGTCGGCTTCACCGGGGTCAACCAGCCGCCCGTCGGCTGGAAGGGGGAGCGTATTGACTTCTTCACAAAAGACGGACAGCGCACCGGCTGGGGCGACGGCTGGAACTGGATTCAGCAGCAACCCTACGAGATCGTCGGCGTCGTCTACACCGACTACGACTCCGGCAACACCCACGCTCCCGAAGCCACTCACCCCGGCGTGAATAACATGAACCGCATTGATATCGACACCTACGGCCGCTGCGTCAACTACGGCTGGCGCATGTACTTCTCGCCCATCACCGGCCGCATGCACCTGCGCGGCGCCGATATGGGTTACGAACTCACCTCGTCAGACTCATTCACCGACCCGTTCCCCGGCGAAGACAAACTGACCAATTGGAAAGGCTCCATGGGCTACCCCTACTGGGTATGGGTAACCGATACCGATACGTATAAACCCGGCGGCTGGTGGCGACATTTTGCCCCCCACACGGAATCACAGCCGCGCCGGATCGCCTACTTTGACCGCGACCTCGACGGTTACTACGATGCGTATATGTGGAGCGATGTGCAGTGGTACAGCAAAAAACTCACCTCCACTGCCTTCACCACCGCCATCTATGTAACCCCGTTGAAGGAAGTCGCGGTTGACAAGCCCACGCCCTTCCTCGTGCAAACCGCCAACCAGGATCTCCTGAGTCTGCATCTCCAGGAACTCGACTATCGCAGCAGGACGCTCAACCACAACAACCGCGCGGAATACGACCAGTTGACGACGCTGGTGAACGAGACGCAGGTGCCCGTCATCGCCTCGCGAGATACCCGGCGCGCAATCGCACAAGTCACACTCACCGCGGACAAGGAAGGGCTGCCGAAGGCGCAGGGATACGATCCCCTGCTCATCCTGCGTGACGCTCGCCCGAAAGTCGCGCTGGATGCCTGCCACGCCGGCAAGCGCGGCCAGTGGGAAAACCTCGACGGCAAAGGCTATTCCGCCCTGCGCACCGCCTTCGCCATGGAAAATGCCGAAACCGTGGAAATCGCCGAGTCCTGGAGTGAACAGACGCTGAACGGCATCGACCTGCTGATCGTGGTCGGGCCCGATGAAAAAGCCTACGAGCCCGCCGAACTCCAGGCGCTGGCGACTTACCTGCAGCGAGGCGGCCGCGTGCTCGTCGTGCTCCCGCACGAGCAGCCCCTGCGCGAACGCATGGCGCCCGTGCTCGCAACGCTCGGGTGCAAACTCGGTGCGGAGCTCGGCACGACGGTTGCGCCCTACCTGTGCTATGGAGATCCCACCTACTTCATCCGTCCCGATGTGCAATTCGATCCCCGCCCCGATGCTCCCTCCGACATCCGCGATTGCTCTGGACTCAATCTCTTCGCCAACCCGATCGTGCCTGAGCAACGCATCGATCAGCTCTCCTTCCGTGCGGCCTGCGGCATCACCGGTGGCCAACCGCTCCTCACCTACAAGGAGGGCGTCGTGCTCGCCTCCGTCAACATCGGCAAGGGCCTCGCCATCATCTGCGGCGAGGAAGACCTCTTCAACAACATGGCAATCGCCAAATCCATGAATACGCCGCGCATCACCGCCTATGTCGCGCCGATCACCGAACACGTCTACGGCGGCTCCGCCAACTCGGCCTTCTGGAACCGCTTTACCGGCAACCGCACCGTTCGCAACAACCTGGTCAAGCACCTGCTGGCCGGGAAGCAAGTGACGGTCGAACTGAAGGGCAACGTCTGGAACTTCACCTTGCCCCGCGGCGCCACCGTCTACGTGCCGCAAGCGCTCACCGGCAAGTTCGGCATTCCCCCGCAGGGCGACGGCCCCTACACCACCCTCACCCTGCAAAGCGGCGTCTACAAACTCACCATGAAATAACCGTGGAGGTTGTACGCGCCGTGTGCGACAATGCTGTTGGGAGGGCGGCCGTCTCTGGCCGCCCCACCGCGCCGACCTCTGCCCAGCCTGGGAAGCATAGCACGCTGTGGAAGCTTACAGAGCGCGCCAGGTGCGATCGTCCGTAGGGCGCGGTCGCCTGTCATGAGCCACGTCGAACGGCCTGCCGTGAGCGCACTCGAAAGGACCTGCCGTTCGGTCGGACCGCCGGCTTCCAGCCGGCTCCATCACATGACCTGCCGCTCGATCGGACCGCCTGCGCCTGCCGTGAGCCACGTCGAACGGCCCAGCCGGCTCCAACGCACGGCCTCCATGGTTGCGACTGGCAGTTGCTCAGAACAACGTGCTGACATACCCCACTATCCACTCTCCAGATACTTCCTTTGTCATGCATCCCGCAGGGATGCCACCTAATCACCACCGCCCCCCATCCCAACGGGATGGCGGATGTTAGCCAGGGGTGAGCAGAGCGAACCCCTGGAAGTCGGTACACAAACGTGCCAAGCCCTTGAAAGGAACGACTGATCCTATTGCTTACCCATCCCTCCCGTCCATTACGACGCTCCCCTCTCCCGCTGGGAGAGGGGACACAGGGGTGAGGGAAACCACCAACCACCAACCACTATCCACTATCCCGCCCGGTCCCCGCGGGACCGTATGAATTTAGCCCGGCAGGCACTGCCGGGAACAAGGTATCCCCATCCCCGTTGAGTCCCGGCGGGACGACTGACGCCCCGGTCGAACCGCCTGCGCCTGCCGTGAGCCACGTCGAACGGCCCAGCCGGCTCCAACGCACGGCCTCCATGGTTGCGACTGGCAGTTGCACAGAACAACGTGCTGACATACCCCACTATCCACTCACCACCAACCACTATCCACTCCAACGACGGGGGTCTTCCCTATCCATGCATCCTGCAAGGATGCCACCTCCACACCTAATCTGCCATCTGCAATCTGCAATCTGCAACCTGCAATCTTATTCCTCCAACCACGCCCGCCAGCGGTCCGTATCCTGGTCGAAATCCTCGCCGGTGATGGCGTGCAGCGCGTCGGCAATTGCCTCGCGCGCCTGCGAGGCAGCCTCGATCTCCAGCAAATCGATCAACGGCACAACCGCCTGTCGATCATGCAACCGCCCGAGGGCGATGACCGCCTGGATGCGCGGGCGCGAGGCCGGGTCCTGCAGGGCGGTGATGAGTGCGGGCACCGCCCGAACAT
>JAGUZN010000288.1 GCA_020060775.1 Armatimonadota bacterium | reverse complement strand
GTGCTGGCCGTCCATGGTGAGCAACTGGGATTCCGGATTGGCGAACTCGCCCAGTGCCTTGCTGGAGAGCCCGGCATTGTACACGTAGGCGTTGGCGACCTTCTTGCCCTTGGTGGGGCACATGAGAATGTTGCGGTCCACATTGATCTCCGGCCACACGCTGGAGTGGTCGGGCAGGATCTCGTCGTGGTCCTGCGCCCACATGAGAATCGCCACGGCGATCTGCCGCTGGTTGTTGAGGCAGCTCGATTGGCGGGCTTTCTCGCGGGCTTTGGCAAACACCGGGAAGAGAATGGCGGCCAGTATCGCTATTATGGCGATGACGACCAGCAATTCGATGAGGGTAAACCCTCGACGAGTGGTAGGAGTACGCATAGGATCTCCTTTCGCTTGCCAGAATGATGTGGCCCTCAGTACGCGAGGAAATACGCCACGCTAGTTCAGCGCACTTTTCCTAACGACTGGTACGCGACCACTGGTAATATGGTACGACAGCTTATACCTTCTAGAAACAGGCATGGCAAAATAATTTCCATGTAAATAGTTACATGGCATTCTACTGTTCTATTCCACCTTCAACACGCGGATGCCCGGCGCAGGGACGCCAATACGGAACACGCCGTTTTTAGGCGAAATCGTCTCGTTGGTGAGCACATCGCGCAGGCGCTTTGCCGAAGAGATCCGCAGCTCCTGCAGCGCCACCATCTCCGGCGTGTCTCCTGCCACGAACCACAGGTATGTATGCCCATCGAGTACGCGGGGCCAGATGAAGGCGGTGCCCGATTGCATCTGAAAGAGACGATAGCTGTCATCAATGCCGATGCTCTGCAGTAACGGCAAGAACGCCAGGGCGTCATGTTCCCACCCTTCGCCGAGATCCAGCGGCGCCGGACACCCATTGAGGACTACGGTTCCGCGCCCCCAGGGGAAGCGCGCCATTGCTGTCTCGCCGCTGACATACTTCAACACCGGACGAGATTTTGGCGGCGCGGAAGGCACGGCAAACCGGTCGGCATAACGCCAACTTTTATACGCCGTCGCGCCAAGCATGAGGGCCGGGACGCCAGGACGCTGCGCGTCCCTATCACTCACAAGGTGTCCGTCAAATAGCTTGAGTGTATTCCCGTAGGCATCGTAAGCCGGCATACCGGACGTCTGAAACACCGCCGTGCCGCCCGCGCTCACATAGGCTTCGATCGCCTGCGCCGTGTCCCGCGGCAGGTAGACGGCACTCGGGACGATGAGCACGTCGTATTGCGCCAACGCGCGAGGAGTCACTTGCGTCTCGTCCAGCACTTTCACCGGCACCCCGGCGGCTCGCAACAGCGTATACCACCCCGCGCGCTCTTGCATGTAAGCTTCATCGAGATGGCTGGTATGGCGAAATGCGGTATCGCTGTGCAGCATGGCTACGCGTGCCGGCGGGTTGTTGCCGCGCACAGCGAGCTCGCCGACCCGCTGCAGTCGGCGGGTGATATAGGTAAAGGACCATGTGCCGGGATAGGGATGGCAGAGTTCGTCGAACAAAGCGCCGCGAAAGCCGCGAGCATCAGTGTATGGAAACACGATCCACCCAACCTGGCCCTGAGCCGCCTCAATCCCCATCCGTTCAACACACCGGTAAGCGTTATCCAGCGAGTCGCCGCGCGACCAGAGAATGCCATGCCATTCCTCATTGCAGGTCGGCGTAGGCGCCAGCCCCAGGTGCAGCCAATCGTGGGACTCCACATTTTCATGCGAGCCGTCAAGGTCCTCATACTGGTGCAACCGCAGCTTATTCAGGCCTGAATCGGTGCGGCCGCCCACCGGCTCGTGAAACTGGGTGATCACCGGCCGTCCCGGATCTCCGGCGCGAATAGCCTGACACATGCGGCGGTTGAAGTCCTCGAAGAGGGTTTGGTTCCAACGCGTATACTCTTCCCAGGCCGCATGATCCGGTGTGCCCGTTGCTTTCGGCTTCTCCGGCGGCAGTATTGCATCCCAGGAAGCGTACGAAGTGCCCCATACACGATTGAGGTTTTCGATCCTCCCGTATCGCTCCTGCACGTAGACCCTGAATTTCTGCTGCACAATGGGCGTCTTGGGCTCACTGGGCAATAACTCGCAACTGGTCCCATGCGCCGCAATGCTTGGGCGGTCCCGATACGTGCGCGCAACGGCCGTAACTTGCTGCAGTACGTCATCATTCATGTTATAGAGCACGGGATTCCACCACCCCTGAATGTGCCCCATGCCGATATAATTTTTCACGCCATACTGCTGATATATGCGATCCATCCATGGCTCATTGGAGCCGCTGCGGCCGACCCAACTGAAGCCGAGTTCCTGGCTGGCGCGGGCGAGTTGGTCCAGATGGCGATATCCGCCCCCACCATCATTATTGCCGCCGAAGATGAGCGGAGATGATGACCAGGGGATGCGGAGTCGGTCGGCACTGTTCTTTGCGGCCAACGGCCGACATTCCGCCGACACCGCATCAGCCAACTGATGCATCTTGCTGCGCAAGGCGTACTCCCAGGCCGCATCCACCTGTTTGGGTGACGAATTGCTTCCGCGGGCGCGAAACAGGGCATCAACCGCAGGTGGCAGCGCTGTCGGATAACGATCGCGGAGTTCCTCGTGGATGCGGGTGACCAGCAATAGACGACGGAACAACCGGGCGAGATGCGGCATGCTGGCAGTGCGCTGCGCCAGGTGATCCCGGAGATAGTCATCCGCTGCGCTGTATAACTTGGCGGCGTTATCCACCTTCGCGCGCAGGTTAGCCATTTCGGCATAATACGCTGGACAGCGCTCACCCGGCAGTTGCGGCTGGCAGGCGAGATGTACTAACCCGGCAGCCGCAGCGGCCGCCTGTTCACCGCCCAGGATCAGGTCAGCAAGCCGGCCTAGATGCACCAGTGTGCCGGATGGCAACTGGCTGCTGTGGTATCGCAACACGAACGCATCACTGGCAGCACTCACCGCATCCGTCGCCGTCGTTGGCACATAGAGGGACAGGTAGACATTGTCACGATTCTCTTTGAGTGGGTAAAACTTGCGGCCCATTTCACCGAAGTAGGTCAACGGCACAACGCCGTGTACTGTATGGGGTGCCACGATGGAGTCCGGCAAGGTGAGATCAAACGCCGACAACCAATCGGCCCGCACCAACGTTGTATTCGCCGGAATGGTAAAGGGTGGAATGTATGCCACATCCGTCAGCGTCAGATGGAATCCTTCGTACACATACGGGAATATCTGTCGATCGTACAGACGCCAGGGGGTCGCCCACTGCCCATCGGCGGTCTTGCGCAGCCACTTGCCGGAAGGGACGCGAACCGCCGATGGCGACACTTCGCCACGGTAAAATTTCTGGAGCGTCTCGGCTGATACTTTGCGTGTATCAAATCCCTCGGTGCGAAAACTACCGCCCACGATCACTGCGCCGCCGTTCGCCATGAAGCTGGTGACAGCCGGTTCGCAATCGGCAGGAAAGTACCCCCGGTTCGGAAAGACCAGCACGTCCACTCGTGCCGGGCGCTTGGTGTCCAACGTGCAGATCTGCTGTACCCCCGCCAGGCTCACACGGTGCCCGGCCGCTGTTAAGGCTTTGTGCCAGAACGCGGCATCGGCAGTGGAGCGTTCGGGAAAATCCGGTTCATCGAACACCCACACGGTCTTTGCACCAACCGTCACCGGCTTGGGGTCGAACACCGGGGCAATCGAAAAACCGGCAGGATTCGCTGGAGTGCTGATACGTTCCAACGGCGCATACTCGACCCAATCCAGCAGGAACGTGCCGACCTGCCAGTTCGTTAGCGCCAGGTACACCTTGCGCTGCTCCGGGGCGGTGGTGAACTCGAACGTGTACGTCTGCCAGCCATGCCCGCGCATGACGCCGGTCTCGCCCTTCAAATCCTTGCCGTCCCCCAGCTGTGTACCACCGACATAGCAATGCAGCCAGCCGTTCAGCACGCGTGCCCTGACGCGCACCTGGTAGATCATCATGGGCTCGACATCGAGGGGAAGCAATACCCCGTCGCCCCACTTTCGGCCCGAGATCAACCAGGCGGAAGAGCCGGCATACCCCGCCGTGTGCGCCGGCACAATGAGCTGATTCTGCGAAGAGGCCTTATCGCCCGCCCAGTCAATGGGCTTCATCCCCTGCGGCGCCCCCATGGACACCGGCTGCACCCCCGCGGCCGCGAGTTGCTCTGCAGTCCGGCCGGAAAAGGGGATCCGCTGGGCGGCACTGGCCGAGAGCGCCAGTCCACACAACACGAACGCCACAAGAAGTCGAGTACGCATCGCATGCTCCTATTCCCCACCGATGCTACACCACAGCAGCATGGCGAGATCGGCAGGGGCAGTGCCTGAATAGTAGTATACCGGCGCATCGAGCCACACCCTGCTCACATGCGGTGTAACAAGTTACACCGCCATGTGGGTCGGCGGCTCGGTATAGAAGACAGGAGGGTCTATAAGGAGGTGTGGAGCCTGATGTGGGTTACGCCCGCGACTCGCTCATCATTTCCACAGCAGGCTCCTGGTATTCGATGGAGACGCGATTGCGCCCGGCAAGCTTGCTCTGGTACATCAAATGATCGCCGCGGTCGATCAGGCTTTCCGTGTTATCGGTGTGTTGGGCGAAGGCCGCGCCAATGGAGACGGTCACCCGCAACGACTCTTCGCCGATCTCCAGCACGGATTCCTCAACCAGCAGGCGCAGCTTATGAGCGATCTCCGCTAACTGGGTATCGGAGACGTTGGCCACAATCACCAGGAACTCCTCGCCCCCCCAGCGGCAGATCAAATCGAAGGAGCGTAAATTGCAGCGCAGGGTGTTCGTCACCATTTGCAGCACGGCATCGCCGGTGTTGTGCCCATAGCGGTCATTGACGCGCTTGAAATGATCGATATCGATGAAGAGGACTCCGAATGGCCAGCCGTAGCGCTTCAACTCGCTCAAGCGTGAGCGCAGGGTAATTTCCCCATACCGGCGGTTCGCCAGGCCGGTCAGCGGATCAAGCAGCGCCAACTGATGCACCTCGGCAATGCGCTGCAGCAGAGTCATCTGTTTGGAATTGTCGCTGAATGATTCCACCGCCCCGACAATGCGCCCATCCTGGTAGATCGGGCTCACGCGCAACATGATAGGCACGCGGTGGCCTTTTTTGTGGTGGAGAAAAACCTCGCCCTCGCGCTTTTCGCCATCTTGCAGCGTCTGACGCAGTGGGCAGCCCTCGTCACACAGGTGGAGGCCTTCGTGGTTGATATGGCGCAGGATGTTGTCCGGGCAACGGCGACCGACGACCTCATCCGCGGCAAACCCGGTGATCTCCTCGGCGCTGCGATTCCAGTAGGTGATCGTCAGGTGTTCATCCACGAAGTAGACGCCGTCGTGCAGATTATCCAGTAAATCTTTCCAGAAGATATTCTGATCGTCCATGGCCACCTCCCGGAATGCCCGTTGTGCCGGTGAGTAAAGGATAACCAGTCATGATCATACCACGAATGACTTATCCTGTCTTCACGCTAAATCGAGCAGGGCGTATGGCAGCGTGTCGATGAGATCGAGTGCGTTCATCCCGAGCATGCCTTTGTCCTCGGCGAGCAGGTCGGCGGCATGCCCACCGACATACGTGGCCAGCGCCGCCGCGGCAACAGCCTCGACGCCCTGCGCGAGAAACGCGACAATGGACCCGGCCAGACAATCCCCGGTGCCCGCCACCGCCAATCCCTGGTTGCCGGTGGGATTCACGTACGTGCGACCGTCGGGGGAGGCAATGACCGTTGGGGCGCCCTTGTACACC
>JAGUZN010000304.1 GCA_020060775.1 Armatimonadota bacterium | reverse complement strand
GATGGCCGGCGCGGTGGTGCGCGGCATGGGCGTGCACCCCGCGCAGAAACGTGAGAATGGGCAGGCCGAAGACGACCTGCGCATCATGTACGCCGCCAGCGGCGCCAGCAATGGCGATGCGCTGCACGGCAGCCAGGCCGAACTGCTCGACAATGTGCTGGAATTCGGCCGACGCGTGGCGCGGCAAATCATGGTGCATCGCACTGAACTGCTGGCGCTGGACATCGACGACCCGTTGGACCAGAATGTGCGCACGGCACAGCAGGGCGGGCATACGCGCTACCCGGTGTACGAGGGCGACCTTGACCGCATTAAGGGCTTTGTGCACACGAAAGACCTCTTTGCCCTCTACCAGGAAGACCCGCAGGGCGAGATCCGCGACATTATCCGCGAGGTGCTGGTCGCGCCGGAAGGCATCGGCATTGCGCTGCTCTTGCGCCAACTGCAGCGTAAGCGCCAGCAGATGGCGGTGCTGGTGGATGAGTACGGCGGCACCGCCGGCATCATCACGGTTTCCGATATGCTCGAAGAATTAGTCGGCGAATTGCCCGACGAATTTGAACCGGACGAAGATGAGTGGATCATTCCGCTGGGCGAAAGGGTCTGGAGCGTTGACGGCCGCTTGCCGTTGGCCGACCTCGAAGATGCGCTGGAACGTGAGCTGTCCTGTGAGGAGGCCTGCGATACGGTGGGCGGGTATGCGTACTGGGCGTTCGGCCGCATTCCCGCGGTGGGCGACTCCGCGGAAACCGACGATGTCAACCTTCGCATCCTCGCTATGGATGGGCGACGTGTGAGTCGCATCGAAGTGGCGGTAAAGCTGCTGGATGAGGATGATGACGAGGCGGATGAAGTGGTCTTGGATGTCGAGCGCCGTTAACCGTGTGCATGGCTGCGAGATGCGAAACGGGACCCGAGGGTAGGTACCTACCCTCGGGTCCCGTTTCGCGTTCCGCGCGATGTCCGGCTTGGGCGCACCGTCTTGAACTGAAACGCTTGGCAGTGTATGCTGTGAGCGCCGAGCGCACTGGGCGATAGAAAGCGCTGCCCTGTGCTTCGTGACGATCTCCGGAGGCTGGTACTTCGTGCATATTCCCGATGGCTATCTCTCGCCCCCCGTCTGGGCGGCCCTCGATGTCGCCGCGATTGGCGTGGTGGCCTATAGTGCCCGCGCCGTCAAAAAACGCCTCGGCGACGAGCATATCCCGGCGCTGGCGGTGCTGGGCGCGTTTATCTTTGCCGCGCAGATGGTGCAATTCCCCGTCGCCGGCGGCACCTCCGGGCATTTCATGGGCGGGGCGCTGGCAGCCATTCTGCTCGGTCCCCGCGCCGCCATGCTGGTGATGGCCGTGGTCGTCGCCCTGCAGTGCCTCCTCTTCCGCGATGGAGGCATCATGGTGCTCGGAGCCAATATCTTCAATATGGGCATCATCGGGGCGCTGGTCGGCCATGGCGTGTATCGCGCGATCACGCGCCTCATTGGCGAGCGCGCCCGTCCGGCGGCGGCCTTTCTGGCCGGGTGGTGTTCCCTGATGCTGGGGGCGTTGGCCACGGCGCTGCAACTGGTGATGTCCGGCGTGGCGTCAGCCATCGTCGTGTTGCCCGCCATGTTGGGCGTGCATGCGGTGATCGGCATCGGGGAAGGGCTGATTACCGCCGCAGCGCTGGCGGCCATTGCTTCGATACGCCCTGAACTGGTGAGAATGGAGCGCGTGTAATGAAACGCTGGTGGCCAATACTGCTCGTTGCCGTGGTGCTGGCAGGATTATCCATCTGGGCTTCCACGTTGCCGGACGGCCTGGAGTCGGTGGCGGAGGCGTTGCATTTCACTGAGCGCGCCGCCCCCGGGCATGCGTCGCCGCTGCCGGACTACGCCGTGCCCGGGTTGGAATCATCCCGCTGGGCGAATGCGCTGGTCGGCATGCTCGGCACGCTGTTGGTCTTTGCCATTATGTATGGGCTGGCGCGCGTGCTCGCACGTCGTGCAGCGGTGGAGAAATAATGTCCTGCCTGGAAAGTTATCGCGAGGGCCATTCCTTTCTTCATCACCGCGACGCGCGCGTGAAGCTGCTGGTGAGTCTGGCGCTGGTGGCCTGCCTGTCGACCGTCGGTGTGCAACATCCGTCCCGACTGGCAATCTGCGCTGCACTGCTCGGCGTCCTCCTGCTGCTCGGCCGACTCTCGCCCGGGCTGGTGGTGCGGCGCTCGCTGATCGTGCTGCCCTTTCTGCTGCTGCCGGCGCTGTCGATGCCGTTTCTCCAGACCACAGCGGTCTCCCCGTGGGTGATGGTGGCCGTGATCGCAGTAAAATCCTGGCTGGCGGCAGTCGCGCTGGTGGCGTTGATGACTACCACGCGCTTTGAGGACCTGGTGGATGGCGCCGCGCGTCTGGGCGTGCCGCGCCTGCTCACCACCCTCGGCAGTTTCATGTACCGTTACCTGTTCGTGCTGCTCGACGAAGTGCGGCACATGAACGACGCCCGCCTGTTGCGCAGCGGGGTGCGTGGCGCGCTTGTCCCCGGCGCGCGGATTGCCGGCAGCCTGGTGGCGTCGTTGTTCGTGCGCACCTACGATCGCGCGGAACGCATCCATAATTGCATGGTCGTGCGCGGATTCGCCGGCACGATGGCGCCCATCGCGCCCCAGCGCTGCAGCGCGGCCGATTGGGCATTGCTCGCCCTCGCCCTGGTGGCTATGCTGGGAGCGGTCTTGGTGTGAACACAAAAGATGTTGTCAAGGAACGTTGATGCGTGAGTCCGTGGTAGAACAGACAGCACCCCATATCGGCCTGCACCAGTTGCGTTTTCAGTACGGCGACGGCACGTTGGCCCTGCAGGGCATTTCACTCACCGTGAATGCCGGCGAGTCGGTGGCGTTGGTCGGTCCGAACGGCTCGGGCAAATCCACGCTGCTCATGCATCTGGTCGGTCTGCTGCAGGGGCAGGGGGAGATCGTCGTCGCCGGCTTGCCGGTAGTGAAAACGCATCTACCCGAGATCCGCCGGCGTGTCGGACTGGTCTTCCAACACCCCGATGATCAACTCTTCCTTCTGCGTCTCTATGACGATGTGGCATTCGGGCCGCGCAACCAGGGCCTCGCGCCGGATGACGTGCACGCGCGTGTGACCGAGGCGTTGGCGCGCGTGCGTCTCGACGGATACGTCGACCGCGTCGCCCACCATCTGTCCACCGGCGAAAAGAAACGGGCGGCGCTGGCCACCGTGCTGGCGATGCAGCCGGAAATCCTGCTGCTCGATGAACCGAGCAGCAATCTCGACCCGCGCAGCCGGCGGGACCTGCAGCGTATTCTGGCTGAACTCCCGGTGACGAAAATCATCGCCACGCATGATATGGAATTCGCGCTCGCCCTCTGCAACCGCGCGGTGATTCTCGATGCCGGGCAGGTGGTGGCTGACGGCCCCTGCCGTGCACTGTTCGCCGATGCCGACCTGATGGAGCGGCACGGGCTGGAAGTGCCGGCAAGTCTGTGTGCGCCGGCATGCTGCTGATGAGAACACCGAAGGTGTGTTACAATACGGCGCGGCAACACTATTACGGCGACAAGGATTCTCTGCCATGCTCACTGACAACATTCTCGATCTCATCGGCAACACCCCGCTCATTCGCCTGGGCACGGAAGCGATTTTTGCCAAGGCGGAGTTCCTCAATCCCGGCGGCAGCATCAAGGACCGCGTGGCACTGGCGATGATCGAGGGCGCCGAGCGTGACGGGCGGCTCACCCCGGCATCGATCATCGTCGAACCGACCTCGGGCAACACCGGCATCGGCGTCGCCCTGGTCGGGCGCTTGAAGGGCTACCCGGTGCGCATCGTCATGCCGGAAGGGATGAGCGAGGAACGCAAGAAACTCATTCGCGCCCTGGGAGCCGACCTCGTGCTCACCCCCGATGGCGAAAGCATCCCCGGCGCGGTCAACTGCGCGTGCCGCATTGCCGCCGACGACCCGCGCGTCTTCATGCCGCAGCAGTTTGAAAACCCCGACAACCCGCGCGTGCACTACGAGCAGACCGCGGTGGAACTCTGGCGGCAGATGAGCGGCGACATCGAGTGTTTCGTCTCCGGGGTGGGCAGCGGCGGCACGCTGCAGGGCATCGGCAAATTCCTCAAGGAGCACAAACCCGGCATCAAGCTGGTAGCCGTGGAGCCGCGCAATGTCTCCGCCCTGCTCGGGCACGAGCCGGGACTGCATCAAATCCAGGGCATCGGCGACGGGTTCATCCCCGCCATCCTCGACACCGCGCTCATCGATGAAGTCATCGAAGTGACTGACGAGGACGCCATCACCACCGCGCGCGAGTTGGGACGGCAATTCGGCCTGCTCGTCGGCATTTCCTCCGGCGCCAACGTCTGGGCGGCGCGGCAACTGGCGTCGCGCACCTCCGGCAATATCGCCACCGTGCTGCCTGACCGCGCCGAGCGGTATTTCAGCACGACGCTGCTCTAATCAGCGAAAGGCGTCGGCGTTCTGCTGCGCCCATTCGCGGAAGGTCATCGGCGGATGGCCGACCAACGCCTCGACCCGGTCGGTGACCTGCGCCATATTCCCCGAACGATGGCGGTAGTTGATGCCCAGCCAGCGTTCGATCACCCAGGCGTCGAAACTCGCCATCGCCTGCCGCACCGCCGCCTCGTCCACCACGCGCACCTGCACTGTTTGGCCGATGGCCTCGCTGATGATGGCCGCCGCCTCGCGCACGGTCAACGCCTCCGGGCCGGTGAGGAAATAGGTGCGCGCGTCATGCGGCTCGGTGGCGCTGAGAATTTCCGCCGCCGCATCGCCCACGTCGCGCGCGGCGATATAGCTGACGTGCTCGTCGTATTCCGGCATGTAAATGATGCGCTCGCGCTGGATGGTGGGCGCGGTGTAGTCGATGAAATGTTCCATATAGGTATTCGGGCGCAGGATCGTATACGGCTTGCCGCAGTGGCGCACATGCTCCTCCACCGCAAAGTACGCCTGCAGCATGGGCGTGCCGGGATCGATATCGGTGCCGTACACGGACAGGTAGACGATATGGTTGATCGGCGCTTGCGCGGCGATATCGATGGCGCGCTTCGCCATCTCGGGCGAGATATCGGATAATGGCGTGGCGAAGAACACGGTGTGCACGCCGTCCACCGCCTGCTGCATGGAGGCTTGATCGGAGAAGTCGAAGAAGGTCACGTCGATATGTTCGTGCTCGATTTCCGAGGCTTCTTCCGGCGAGTGCACGCCGGCGCGCACGTCCATCCCCTTGCCCTGCAGGCGCTCCAATACGCGTCGGCCGACAATATCCGTCACGCCGGTCACCAGTATCTTCATAGATGATCCCTCCCGCTGGGCATTCGCCCTTTCACGCTAGCACGCTTCACCGGGTATGCGCGGTCAGTGAAACGAACAAGCATGGTCAAGCCGCATCATTTCCGCTTCACAATTATCATGGGTGGTGACGTGGATGTTGCTCCCCGACCCGGTACTTGTTCAGTCCGCGTGTGGCGTATGGCGTTTCGCGTTTCGAGAAACTGAATCCCCTCCCCTGCTGCAGCGGGGGAGGGCAGGGTGGGGGTTCCCTTTTGTGCAGTGGAAGACCCCCCTCCCTCCTTCGCCAAGGCTTCGGAGGACAAGCCTACCTTCCCCTGTTTCGCTGCCGCTCACAGGGGGAGGGAACCGCCCATCACCGCCGATTCACACGACGTGACGACCACAACCTCAATAAGGGAACTCCTCGTCCAGCGCCGGCGGGTGTTCGTAGTGCGGCGGGTGCAGCCGGGTGGCCAGCGCAAAGAGCACCGCCGCCAGCAGGCACAGGCCGGCGCCGGCGAGGAAAGCG
>JAGUZN010000309.1 GCA_020060775.1 Armatimonadota bacterium | reverse complement strand
GAAGGCACAGCCGCCGTCGAATCCGGCGGCATCGCCTGCACGAACGCCCTGTGGGCCGAATACGACGGCCTGCTCTGGAACACGCTGACCCTGACCGCCGACAAGCCACTGCAGGTGGCGAAGGTCTGGGTAGAAGCGCCGCTCACCCCCGCGTTCACGGATGTGGACTACCAGAACTGGTACGGCAACGGCGATGGCGGGGTTCAGTTCTTCGGTGGCGCCACCGGACTGGAGAAGACGGCCGAGGGTGGCACGGTGCGCATCATGCTGCTCGGCAAACCCGTCACGCTAGGCAAGGACGGGCACCCGATCGAATTCGGCCTGATCGCCTCGCCGGTGCGGCCCAAGACCTGGCGCACGCCGGAGCATGCGCCGGAAGCCGTCCGCGGTGGCGGGCCCTGGTTCCCGGCGGGGCTTGAATTCATGCCCGCAGCGGACATCGGCGTCAACTATTACGGCACGCACGGGCGCATCTACGTGCATACGAACCCGCTGAATCGTGGAGAGAAAGACGCGCTCGGTCCGTATAACTTCGACCACTACGCATACGAATGGCTGGACAATCCGAATGAGCGCATCCTCCCGACCCAGCAGCGGATCGAGCCGACCCTGCATTCTCGCAGCTACCGCGACTACTTCGTCTGGCGGCACTGGCGCTACCAGAATAAGTACGGCTTCGGCGGCCTCTACTACGACAATCCTCGCCAGGACGGACTCGGCACCCGTGAGGTGGTCAAGCGGATGTACAACATCACGCTGGGCGACCGCTACCTCGCCGTCCGCGAACAGCCCATCGGCATGGCGACAAACGGCAATATCAACCTGTCCTTCATGGGCTTCATCACCTATCACTGGGACGGCGAGCATCTCAACTCGGTGGTGCAGAACTGGAAGACCTACATCGGCAAGATTACGCCGGAGAGCTTCCGCCGGGAGTACATGGGGCACAACTTCGGCTGGCCGGTCATGTTTCTGGGTCAAGGTCGCTTGCGTCCGGAATGGGTCGCCGCCGACGGTGGGCCGGAAGCCGTCTATGACCACATGAGCGGTCTGACGCTGCTGCATGACGCGGGTCTGCCGTGTTGCGTCGTGCCTGGTAGTATGTCTGCCGTATCCCAGCGATTGACGCGTGTGCTCGACCGCCTCGACTTCCAGCACTGGGTCTACCAGTTCACGCCCTATTGGCAACAGAACCTTGTGCAACTGCCGGCGAAGGACATGTATGCGTCGTTCTATATCGCCAAACCGTCCGTGCTGGTGGCCACCGATCCGAACGAATGGATGCAACGGACGACGACCTTCCGAAACTACTTCCGCATGACGCCGCACCTGCCCGACCACATCGTGCGTCGCTTTTACGGAACCATCGAGCGCGAGCGCAAGTACCTCGAAACCTTGTCGGACCGGGCCGTCCTGATCGTCTACAACCACAGCGACTGGGAAGGCGAGATGCGCCTGAAGGTTGACTGGAAAAAGCTCGGGCTCGGTGCGCCGGAGACGCTGAAGGCCACCAACGCGGTGCACTCGACCGGCTTCCGCCTGGAGAAAGCCAAGGACAAGGACGGCAAGGAGATCGAGAAGGGCGTCTTCTTCCCGCGTCCGGAAGAAACCGCGAAGATCGACAACGGCGAGTTGGTCTTCCCCATGAGTAAATACAACTACCGGCTGATCTTGATTGAGCCGCGTTGACCAGTGTTTGGCCTGTTGGCCGACGCCGACATGAGAGGATGATAGGGATATGAGCAGCGGACATAGAATTACGTGGGGTACCCTACTGACCCTGTGCCTGGGAGCAATGTCAATGATCGCATGTGCTGACGCACCGGTAACACTACTGCAGGATGATTTTACGCGGAACCCGCTGGAGGCGGGCTGGACGGTGCCCACGCCGCGCCTCGGGGATGGCCCGGCGCCGGTGTGGGCTGTTGCCCCGGGACGGCCCGACGAGCGCTGCCTGCTGATCCCGGATGGCTACTGGGAGAGCCCGGTATTCCCCGTCGCGCCCTTTGAATACTACTGCCTGCAATTTTCCGCAAAGGCCGAAGGTGACGGGTACTGGGCGGTCTTTTGCTTTACCGCGGACGGCGAGGCGCTGGCAGCCGACGAGTACGCAACGGTGGAACAATCAGCTGATTGGGTGGATCACACCGTGATCTTCCAGGGGCGGGCGACGGCGCGCTATGCCCGGGTGCGTTTCCAATCAGTCGACCGACGCACGCTCTGCATCGATTCCGTACGCGTGAGCGCCGCCACGCGCGCCGAGGCAGTTGCCTGGGCGGATGCCGTGTACGCCGGCATGCCTCCGGTCGCCTATGCGCCACCGGCGGATCGCTGGCGGTATTTGCCGAAGACGCAGGCGATCTTGCGCCATGGCGGCATCCTCCGCATAGTGCTGCTCGGCGACAGTATCGCGAATGATACCGCCAACTCGCATTTCGGGGTCTTGCTGGAGCAGCAGTATCCCGGCGTGCGGGTGGAGGTCGTGCCCTCGGTGCGCGGTTCGACCGGCTGTGAGTATTACCGCGAAGCGCATCGTCTGCACCAGTACGTGTACGCCTATGCGCCCGACCTGCTGATCATCGGCGGCATCAGCACCAAAACGCCGGAGAGCGTGCGCGCGGTGATTGAGCAGGTGCGCGCGGCAGGCTCGCCCGCACCGGACATACTGGTAATGAGCGGCGCGGTATCCTCCAATGGCTATAACCCCTTGACGCTTGCCGATTGGTCGCCCGTGCCGCGTCCACAGGATGGCTTGCGCTATACCCTGATGCGCCTGGCGGAAGAGCAACAGGCGGCCTATTTCGATATGGCCGGCGCATGGGGCACATACATTCTGCAAGCCGGGAAACCCTATGATTGGTTTTTACGCGATAGCGTACATGCCAATGTGCGTGGCAAGCAGGTGCTCGGGCGCATACTCGCGCGCTATTTTGCCCCGTAACGCTCCATCAGACCGTGTGATGCCTCCTGCGACCCGTCAGTACGATACGCGGTAGGCTGCTCCATCAACCATCAACCGGTCTTAGGTCCGCACGTCGGCGTCGGGCAGGACATGCGCGGTGCCGTCGACCTGTTGCGCCAACGCCTCCGGCGGCGTGGGGACGCATTCCACCGGCATGACGGCTACCGGCAACACCTGCAAAGGAACGTTGTCCTACTTGGTCAGCGAAACATATTTGGACAGGTGTGCCCAGGCATGGAGGCATTTGATCTCCTGGGCTTTTGGGACGTTACCACTATTTTGACTTGACTCGCACCGCGTTTGTCAACAGGCTACTCGAATAGAAGTCATACCTCAACTCAGCACATGAAGTATTGCATCCGGCATGCTGTTCTCTCCTAGAGTTGACAGCGGTAGTCTAAATTCATAAGATACGTCTAAATATAAAATGCCAGGTGTACGATGGCTGTATCGAATTACGCCGCCCCAGCGGCAAGTCGCTTGCTCGATATCCTTGAGCTCCTCGTGGCGGAAGACGAGGGGCTATCACTAGCCGAGATCAGCCGTCGGCTTACTATCTCAGCGAATTCCGTGTTTCGTATTTGCCGAGTCCTCGAAGAGCGGGGGTATCTGCTGCGTGATGGCCGGTCCGGAGCGATGCAACTCTCTAACAAGCTTTGCATCCTGGGTTCGCGCTTGGGCAGCCGCATGACATTGGTGCACCACGCCGCACGCTGGCTCGCGTGGCTCTCCGAACGCTCAGGCGAAAACGCGCATCTCTGCGTGCTGCATGACGACCGTCTGGTGCTGCTGGACCAGGTGGTCAGTACGCATCCCGTGCGTGTGGTGGTGGAGACCGGCTCATTGCTGTATCCACATGCTTCCGCCTTCGGCAAGGTCATTCTCGCCCTCATGCCGGCAGCTGATCAGGCGAAGATGCTGGCACGCGCGTGGCCCCAGTTGACTCCTTACACCCATACCAACGCCGCACAACTCGCAGCCGAGTGGGTAAAGGTGCGTCAGCGCCGGTTGGCTTATGACGACGAAGAGCATCAGGTCGGCGTGCGCTGTGTCGGAGCGCCGGTGTTCGATCGTACAGGTGCGGTGGTGGCCGGCATGGGCATCATGGGACCTGCATATCGTATGACCCCTGAGCGCATGATGGGCTACGAACCACTGGTGCGTGAGGCTGCTGCCCAGGTCTCACTGGCGCTGGGTGTTCCGGATACCACTGTTGTTGAGGAGGGCGCGACCCATGTCAGCCGTCTCATGCCATCCGTCAGGTGAATTGACGCCGGCGACCGCGCGCGTGGAGCGTTTGCGCGCGGCAGCGCTCGAGCGCGCGTATGCCATGCCGTCGGTTGATGACGAATGCGTGCTGTTGACGGCACGTTCGTGGTGGCGCACCGGACATGAGGGCAGCCATATGCTGCGCCGCGGCATACTGGCGGGCGATATCCTGTGCGGTATGACGCCGGTGATCGATGCCGACGAACTGCTCGTGGGCAAGTACGCGTATCGTACCTTGACCGATGACGAGCGCAGTGCGTTGGCGATGTGGCGGGCATACGGCGAACCCGCCACCAGCAAGGCCCTGGGGCAGCGCGCGCATATGGCGGTCGACTACGAGCGGGTGTTACGGCGTGGGGTGG
This sequence comes from Armatimonadota bacterium, assembly GCA_020060775.1. Taxonomy (GTDB): domain Bacteria; phylum Armatimonadota; class Hebobacteria; order CAIYQO01; family CAIYQO01; genus JAGUZN01. The sequence goes on along the minus strand of JAGUZN010000309.1, from coordinate 32,132 downwards.
CCGGCATAAAGGAGGATATCGCGGGACTTCGCGCACGGTTGGATATTGCCCGGCCGGAGGAGTTGGAACAAGACTATTTCTATCGTGCCTGCCTCGCCGCGTTGGATGGCGTGGTGATACTCTCGCGTAAGTATGCCGATCTGGCGGAAGCACAGGCGCAAGATGCCGACCCCGCGCGTGCCGACGAACTTCGGGAGATCGCCCGCATCTGCCGCAAAGTCCCAGAATCGCCTGCTGAGACGTTTGCCGAGGCGATGCAGGCCATCCACTTCATGACTTTCTGCCTGTGCGCCGGCAATGGCATGCTGTTGTTTCAGCTCGGCCGTCCGGATCGTTACTTGCTCCCGTACTATCGTTGCGACCTCGCGGCCGGACGGATCACCCCGGAGTCGGCACAGGAACTCATCGACTGCCTGGGCATCCTGCTGAACGCCTACACGCCTCGCGGATTGGCGGTGGGGTGGATGGTCGGCGGGCGGGATGCCAGCGGAATGGATGTGACTAATGAGCTTTCCTACCTATTTGTGCAGACGGTCGGACATGTGCGCATGGCCTATCCGAGCGTGGGTGTCTGCTGGACCCCGGAGACCCCGCGCGCGCTGATGGTGCTGGCCAGCCGCTTGTTAGCGCGCGGATACAGCCATCCCGCCCTGTTCAACGACGACATTATCACCCGCGGCATGGTGCGCCTGGGGGTGCCGCATGGCGATGCGTGTGAGTATATTCACAGCACCTGTGTGGAGATCACGCCGGTCGGGATCAGCAACGTGTATGTAGCCAGCCCGTATTTCAACCTGATCCAGTGTCTGCATGACGTCCTGGGCATTCCCCCGCGCGGTGAGCAACCGGGGGCGCTGCCGGCGATTGCCGCGTTCGAGGATCTGGTATCGCGTTTTCGCCAGCGGCTGCATGCGGTGGTGCGCGCCGGCGTCGCCGATAGCAACCTGCACATGATGAGCCGCAAATATGCCGGGGGATTTCCGTTACTATCCTGTTTGGTGAACGATTGCCTCGCCAGAGGCAAAGACATCGATCAGGGTGGGGCGCGGGTGAACTGGATCGAGTGTTCATTCGTGGGATTGGCCAACCTCGTGGATGCGCTCGCCGCCATTCGCGACCTGGTCTTTGAGCAGCAGCGACTCACACTGGGCCGCTTGCGCGAGGCTTTGCTGGCCAACTTCGACGGCTATGCTGATGTGCAGGCGATGCTGGGAACATGCCCGAAGTACGGCACTGACGACGACCGGGTAGATGTCCTGGTGCAGGAGGTCACGGACCTGTTGCGTGCCGCGTGCGAACCGTACCGATCGTACTGGGGCGATGCCTTTGTCCCGGGCTTGTTCTGCTGGCAGATGCACGAGTACCTGGGACGAGGCACCCGTGCCTCCGCCGATGGCCGCTGCGAGGGATTTCCCTTTGCGGATGGCTCGGGTCCGGCGCAGGGGCGCGAGGTCCTCGGCCCCACCGCCGCGGTGTGCTCCTCCACGAAGTGGGATCACACGCCGATGCTCGGCGGCGTTGCGGTGAATATGCGCTTCCACCCCGGCCCCAACCCTGACGACATCGCCGAGCCCCTGCGCCAGGTGTGCGAGACATTCCTCCGCCTGGGCGGATTCGAGACGCAAATCAATGTGGTTGACGCGCGGACCTTGCGCGAGGCCCAAGCCCACCCGGAACGGTACCGCGATCTGGTCGTACGGGTGGCCGGTTACAGCGACTACTTCGTGGGCCTTTCACCGGAACTGCAGGCAGAAGTCCTCATGCGCGCGGAGATGGAATTGTCACCGTGCTAGGCCAGGGCGTGCTCCTCGATACATTCCCGGGCGATCGCCGACCATTGATCAAAGCGCTCGGGGTGGTGCTCGCAGGTGTGCGTGTCTTTCAAGATCATCTCCAGCACGCAGTTATGGGTGGCGCACACGTCCAGCGTATGACGAATGTATCCCCGCACCTGGTCCGGGTCGAACTGGCCGACGAGGTGGGCGGGATGGGCTTTCCAGGAGAAGATCGCCCGGCGCTGCATCTGTTCGGCGCAGCGGTCGACATCCGCAAACGGTGAGATGGAGATGCGCCGGATGTTGGGGATGGTGAAGACGTAGTCCAGCTTATGCGTCAGGTCTTCACAGCAGCCATACCCGTTGAGCCCAAAGGGCGCCAGCAACCGTCGCTCGTAGGCGAGGATGAACTCCTCGTGCTGCTCGGGAGAGACCAGCGCCATCTCCTGCGCCTCGGCGGAGGCCCACATGTCGCAGGGACGGACGTGCGCCGGGTCACAGTCCGGCTGCGGCAGTTCGTCGGTGAAGCCATTGCCGCCGGAACTGTGATAGGTATTATCGTTATTCAGGGAGAGCAGGTTCAGGTCAACGTACTGCTGCACCATGTGCCGGTACCCCTCCTCGATAAAGGCCATGGCATCATGCAGCATCTGCGGCTCCTCGTACATATCCATCATCACCTCTTGCAGCCCGCGCAGGCCGGTGTAGAGGTTCATGGAGTGGAAGGCGATGTGCGCCACGCCTTTCACCTGCACCGCGAGGATGTCGCCGAAGAGCTCCTCCATGCGCAGGCGATTGGCTTCAGTCTCGGCGTCATCGACGCGGACTTCCGGGAAGCGCAACTTCTTCAGGTCGGCCGCAGTCTTTATCACCGGATCGAACTGCCAGGCACCGTGGGTCTCCGTACTCGGCGTATGCTGGGCCTCCAAGCCCCAGCCACTGACCTCGATGGACTTGTAGACGATCCAGTCACCTTCGATCACATCATCACTGCGAAAGTGCTCAAACGTGTAGATACGCTTGCGCAATTCGAGTTCGATCGCACGCGCGTCCGCTGCCTCGCACCGCAGGGCTGAGGGAGGCAGCAGTTCGCGCCAGGATCCTTCTGGGAAGATGAGGATGAGCGGTCGTGTGGGCTGCAAACTGTTATGCCGTGTCCACAGCGCTCGGCGTTCGGCCATTTCCGGCAAGGCGGCGATCTCCGCCACCCGCGTGGCAAGGTCGCGCAGGACCGTGCGGTCATGAAGAGAAAACATACAGATATCCTTCTCGGTCACAAAATGTTACAGCGCTGGCTTCACGTTGATTTTACACCTTTGACAGGGTGTCTGTCAGCGATAACATGCCGTTTATGTCGATGGTTTCGCCTGCGGCGAGTTCGAAGGAGGCGAGGCGGTCCTGGTAGCGGACCTGACACAGCCCCCCGCTTTCGGCATGGATGGCGGCACGCGCCAGTGCGCCATCACGCCACACGAGATCCACGCGATAGTTCCCCCGCGCCCGCAGGCCTTTCACCTGTCCGTTCGGCCAGGCATCCGGCAATGCCGGGAGCAAGTGGATTTCCCCGTGCTGACTCTGCACCAGCATTTCGACGATCCCCGCGGCGCCGCCGAAATTGCCGTCGATCTGGAATGGGGCGTTGTGGTGACTGGCGCTTGCATGTCCTTGTCGGGTCAGTATTTCCTCCACACTGATGTGGTTTTGCGCGGTATCAATCGTCTCCGTCCAGATCTCGATGGGCGGATGATTATCGAACAGGTTGGGGTAGGTAGACTGTGCGAGCAGGGCCTGCACATTGGCATAAGCCTGTTCCCCATCGAGCAGGCGCGCCCAGAAGTTGATGATCCACGCCCGGCTCCATCCGGTATGTCCGCCGCCGAATTGGAGGCGTCGCTCGAGCGTCCGTCGTGCGGCCTGCGCGAGTTCAGGGGTCAGGAGTGGGGAGATCTGGTTGCCCGGGTGCAGGGCGAACAGGTGCGAGATATGCCGGTGCCCGGGCTCGACTTCATCGTAATCTTCCGGCCACTCCATGAGTTGTCCGTACTGGCCGATGGCGGGTTGGGGCAATCGGCGCCGGGTGTCTTCGAGCTCGGTGCGGAAGTCGTCATCGACGTCCAGGATGGTCGCCGCGTGACAACACGCCTGGAACAGCCGATCGAGCATCTGGTTGTCCATGCTTGCGCCCATGCACAGCGATCCCTGTTCACCATTGGCCAGCCGGTAGGTATTCTCCGCGGACACTGTTGGGCTGGTCACCAGGCGTCCCCTGGCGTCCTCCACCAGAAAGTCGAGGAAGAAGAGGCAGGCCTCTTTGAGCGTTCCGTACACCTGGCCGAGGAAGTCACGATCACCGGTGAATGCGTAGTGCTCCCAAAGGTGGAGGCACAGCCAGGCGGCACCCATCGGCCAAAATGAGGCGGTGAGGTTGCGGTCGGTAGGCGCACAATCGCCCCAGAGGTCGGTGTTGTGATGGCAGACGAATCCCCGACACCCGTACATGCGCTGCGCCATGCGGCGACCGGGTTCGCGCATCGTTTCGATGAGATCGAAGAGGGGGGTGGCGAGTTCCGGTAGGTTACACACTTCCGCAGGCCAGTAGTTCATCTGCGCATTGATGTTGATGGTGTACTTGCACCCCCAGGGCGGGGAGAACTCTTCATTCCAGATCCCTTGCAGATTGGCCGGCAGGCTGCCCGGCCGACTGGCGGCAATCAACAAGTACCGACCATAGTGAAAGTACAGGGCATCGAGATAGGCGTCCCGCCCTCCCTGTTGCACACGTTGGAGGCGCGCATCGGTCGGGATGTCGTCGCCGTCGGTCTCGCCAAAGTCGAGGTCAACGCGATCGAAGTAGCCGCGATATTCCCGCAGGTGATCGTCGAGAAGGCGCTCCCACCCTTTATCCTGTGCCCGCGTCACGCGAGCACAGCAGATCGATGCGGGATCTTCCTCGCGGTACGACGTGGCGGACGCGAGCAGCAACACCACCGCATCCGCGCCCTCCACGATGAGCGTTTCTCCGCAGGTGTGGACGGCGCCACCCTCGGCCACCGCACGCACGCACAGGGCAAAGTCGATGCCTTGTGCCCCGCCGGTTTGCCCGGTCATCAGCAGGGCGCACCCATCCTGCGCCTGCACGGCGTCAGCATACCGGCTGGCGTAATTGTTGCGCGGGCCACGCTCGACACGGGCACGTACTGATACTCCCCCGGGGTGGTCAGCGGTCACGCGGATCGCCATGACCTGGTCAGGATAACTGATCAAGTGTTCCCGCGTGCAGGTCAGTGCTCCCCAGCGATAACTCACGCGGGCGATCCCATCGTGGAGGTCCAGCTCACGCTGGTAGTCATCCGGCGCGTTGGTTGGCGTTTCCGGGTGCAGGAAGGTGAGGAGCAGATCGGCCAACGGCTCGTAATTGCGTTGACTATCAGGAATTCCCGAGAGCGCATCGCAGGCCAATGTCTGGGCTTCGGTCAGCCGGCCTTCGCGCAAGAGCTGACGGATGCTCGGCACTGCCGCGCAGGCATCAGGATTCGTCCGATCGCGCGGTCCCCCGCTCCAGAGCGAGTCTTCGTTCAGTTGGATGCGCTCGTCCACCACATTCCCGAACACCATGGCGCCCAATCGCCCGGCGCCAAGGGGCAGTGCACAATTCCACCGGTCGTCCGCCGGTTGCCGGTACCATAAACGCCAGGGCTTGTTCATTAATTGCTCCTCGTGTTACTGCTCACGTCCGAAATCGATTCTGAAGTCATCCTATTCGCGCATAGTCGGCAGTGCTCTCGCATTACCGTGTCACGCGATACATGGCAAAGGGGGAGAGCCCGGCAACGCATCCATTGATGATCTGGTGTGTGCCGGCGTCCTCGGTGAGCCCAGCGGCCTGGGTGAAGTCGGCCAGTCGGGCGTGCTGCACGTCGCGGGTGTCAAAGGTGAAGAGCACGCCTTCGTTCCGTTCAGCATTCAACCAGAACACCCCGGCGTCCTCCTCCAGGAGGTAGGGCATTTTCATCAAAGTGCTACACGCGGCATAGGCGTGAAACAGGCGCGCCGTCTCCGGCGGAACGGGCAGCTGATCCTGACCGAGTGGAGCCTTGAACGCGGTGAAGCGGAACATCTGCCGGAAGTCCAGCGCCGCACAGCGTAAATTCGTATTGATCGCGGCATATTCTTTGCCGAAGTACCAGCGCAAGTCACTGTGGAACAGGAGGGCGCTGTGAATCTCATCGGGCGAGATGTTTGCCGCATTGGAGGAGACGCCCACCGGCCCCACCCCCTCGATCCACACGTTGGTACCCTCTTTGGCGAGTTCACGCTGCATCTCGAGAAATAACTCCTGGTGCGGAATGATTGGCGCTTTTTTCATCAAGCGCACCGCTGCCCCGCTGTGTTCACCGAAGGCGCCGACGCCCTCGGCGCCACCGGCGGCATAATTGAGTGAGCGGATGTAGTAATTCGGATAGCTGTCGAAGAAGAAGTGATCGACTCCGGCATCCAGCCACTTCCGGACACTGGTCATCCAATACGCGCGCCATTCGGGATTGGCAAAGTCCATCACGGCAAAGACGCCGTCGGCGTCTTGCAGGCGCGCACCGCGGCGATCAATCACCGCCCACTCAGGATGTTCGGCGAGCATGGGCGACCGCGTGGACAGCACGACCGGATTCACCCACACGATGAGTTTCAAGCCGGCACGATGCGCGGCATCGGCGACTCGGCGAACGATAGGCCAGCCCCCCAGCGCTTCCGATGCTTCGTAATGTAATGGGGCACAGCAATTCTTCGAAGGGTATTCCATCGTCCAGTCCGACTCCAACATCGGGCCAACGTACAGGAGGCGGTAGCCGGCTGCGGCGATGTTCTCCATATTGTCGATGACCCAGTCGATGCGCGCACGCGCTTTATCCAGCTCGGCATCGCACTGGCCCAGCGCTTGAAACCATGACAGCGAAGGGTTCTCTGCACAGATGCGCAGAGCCTGCTCGTTCAGGGTATAGACTTCAATCTGGTAGAGCGGCAGTGGATCGTCAACCGGCAGGGCGGCGACACGGCGGTAGTGGGTAAAGATATCGGTGTGGACTTGCAGATAGTTTGCGCGCCCCTGGTAGGCAGACTGGCCATCGGCCGGTGCAAACAGGATGCGCTTGGGGATGGTCGCCCCACGGTCGCTTAATGGGAACAGGTGCTGGTCATACACTGTGAAGAACTCGGTGCCCGGGTGCTTTTCGGTGAGCGAGTTAATGGAGCCCACCCGATCAAAGTACCCGACGAGCGTGCCACACTCGCCAAAGCAGTAGTCGAAGGACTGCACCACGGCAAACCGTGGCCGCAACTGCATGAAGACGAAGGGGTCGTCGGTGCCAAAGGGTTCGAATTCCTCGCGGGTGGTGAAGCGGGATGCAAGCGCAGCGGTATACTCCGGGCGCCCATATCCCGACTGGTTGATGACGGTATTGCCGGTGGCACTGCCGCCGACGGCCCAGACCTGTCGGTCGAGGATACGGTGGAAGCGGAAGTCCCCGACGGCCTCGGCCTCAATCGTATAGGTGAATCCTGTACACTCCTGCTCGCCCAGGGTTTCGGTGATGGGGGTGAAGCGGTAGCGCACGCGCAGGTGAGCATCGGCCGGCGGAGGGACGGTGCCGATCATGGCATCATACCAGTCGCAGCGCTCCTGATAACCACCGAGCACGGGAACTGCCGTCATCTCCACCACCACGTCAGCGCCCTCGCGGGTGATGCCGCCCCAGGTGTAGTGCGCGGCGATCCAGCCTTCGGGTGCGTCGATCATCGGGAGCGTGGCGACCTGGGGGGGCGTGAGAGGCGTATCAGCTATACGCACACCGGTGAGCCCCAGGACGCGCGCACCCTCGCGCACGAATGCCAGCGAGACGCCATTGTCTAATTCGATTCGCTCAGTGCGCACCTCTTGCAGATCCGTGCGCCACCCGAGGGCGAGAGGATCGTAAATCAACCAGCGTGTCTGCATCAGGGTGTTCTCCAGTCGTCGATCAGTTCTTCGCTTCACGTTTCATCGTTCGATCAGTAGAGCGGGGAGGGGGGAGGCCCTGGGCGCGTCACTGACAATCATTATGGTTTACCCAACGGCGCCATCACGCATGTTCTTCACCGCCCGTTCCTGATGGCATCATGCTAAATTGTGGACTCTCTTGCGTCAATGCGGTGTATGAGCTATGATCGTGTTATGCGTAACACGCGCCGTGAGCGCCGTGTGTGCCTACAGGGAGGACGCTACGATGGTTTCACTTCGCACGATTGCCGAGCAGGCCGGGGTATCCAGTATGACCGTCTCGCGAGCACTGCGCAACGACCCGCATGTGCATCCCGACACGCGTCAACGCATCATGGAGCTTGCAGAGGTTCTTCACTACCGTCCGAATCGTCTAACCCATAGTCTGCGTACGGGCACCAGCATGGCGATCGGCTGCCTGGTTCCTCATGTCAGTGTGCATTTTTACGATCGTGTGTTGCAAGGTATTGTTGAGCGCGCGTTTGCGGATGCGTACCACACGGTCATTCTCCAGACGCACAGTCAGCTCAACCGTACCTGTCAGGCGCTGCAAGTCCTTGTTGAGCAGCGTGTGGGTGGGGTGCTCATTGCCGCAGGCCACTCGGATCCAATACCTCGACGGATTCTGTACGAGCTCTGGAGTCATAACCTCTACCCGGTGCTCATCGATAACATGGACAAAGTGAGCAGTACAACACCCATCGATCAGGTGATGTCGGACGAGAGAGCCCTGGCGGAGATGGCTGTTGAATATCTCATGAAGTTGGGGCATCGTAATATCGGCTATATTGGACCCAGAGATAAACGCAATATCGCCGGACGAAACGTTCACGTGCAAACGATGCTCCAACACCACCGGCTTCGCAGCGATTACTGTTGGGCCATGCAGTCGGTAGATGATCCGGAAGAAGTCCGCAGTATTCTGCAGCAACTGGTGTCCAAGCCGGAGCCGCCGACCGCCGTCATTGCCGGGCAAGATATGATTGCCGCACGCATCCTTCAACTGGCCCCGAGCTTTCATCTGCGCATCCCCTGGGACCTCAGTGTGCTGGGCTGTGGCAACCTGGTGATAGCCGACTATGTCTCGCCGGCCCTGACAACAATTGAGCAATGTCCGGAAATAATCGGGCGGATGGCCACAGAACTGCTGCTCAAGCGCTTTGCCGGACAACAACCGCCCAATGAATTGACGCCGGAAGTCTTGACCGTACCGTCTACCCTGGTCGAGCGACAGTCTTGCGCTCATCCCCGGCGGAAGATGCGTTTGGTGAATGCGCCGACATGATGGAGACATTTCACGTACCAGCAGGCGATTATGAACGAAGAACGATGTCGAAGACGACCTGTCGGATACAATGCCAGCGAAAAGGGATATAACATCTCTTTGTGTGTTGCAGGTTTCAGGTTCCTCGCGTAGCGCAGGAGTAGCCAGCTGCTCGGTCAGAGCAGGAGACGTCAGCTAGTTTCTGATGCGGAAGCACTGCAGAGACTTGCGTATCAGAGGGCCTGCACCCCGAAGAACACGATTATTGCCCCGACCTCATCGAACTGGCAGGTGAGGACGGCGCGCCCTTGTGCATCGAAGGCGAGGGTGACGCCTTCCGTTGCCCACCAGTCGCTGGCGGTGCACTGCTCGGTGACATAGGTATACGTTCCCCGGGCGCTGGCGAAGATGCACACGACGCCGTATCCGCGATCGGAGATCTTTTCGTAGATCTCGGGGCTGCCCCCCGGACGGCCGGTGATGCGTGCTGTTGCGGCGGTGATGTCTTCGCGCACCTGTTTGTAGAGCCCCAGAAGCATGCCAAAGCGTGCGATGCCTTCAGGTGAGATCGAGAGTAAATCCCCCCAGATGCCGTTGTGCCCCAGGATGAGTGAAGCGATATTGATGCGTTGTGAGGATTCCGGATCGTCCGGCAGATAATGCGCCAGCATGAGGACGGACGGGATCCACTTGTCATAGGTGAGGGGCGTGCGACAAATCCAGGGCCGTGCGGGCCCGGGCCACACGAAGATGTTGGTCCAGTTGCGCACGCATTCGGGGATATCGAAGTTTGCATAATACGGGCCGTTATTGACCAGGAAGTATTTCCCTGCCGCCAGGAAACCCAATCCTACTGATCGTCCGCCTTCCGTGATATCGAAGTCGACGATCGCTTCGGGGCAGGCTTCGCAGAGCTTATCGACAATATGCACCATGGCGAGGCTCTGTTGAAAGGCATAGCTCTCGGCGCGGTCAGTTGCCGTGGTATTGCTGTCGCCGTGGGCGTGTCCGGGGTCATCACAGCCATACTGCCCGACCGCATCCCACTTGAAATAGGTGACGCCGACATCGCGCACCAGGCGTATCAGCTCATCCGCAAAGGCGTCAGCATATCGGCTGACCAGGCAGAAGTTCTGGCTGGCCTCGGTTTCCCAGATCGGCTGTGCCGCCGACGGTTCGCCTTGCCAGGACATGATGCATTCGCGGTGCTTAGCATGCATCTCACTCGAGAGCGCCGCATGCAAGGGGCCGAACCACAGCCCGAGCTTCATGCCGCAGCGGTCGAGGGCTGCTTTCACCACGCGCAGGTCATCGGAAAAGCGCGTACGACTCACTCGCCAGTCGCCGGTCTTTTCGTACCAACCGGTGTCCAGCACGAATACCTCGATGCCCATGCGGTGCGCGACATCGATCTCTTGCAGTATGCGTTCCTGCGTCATGGAATCCAGGTAGTCGGCGCCATCCCAGGCCTGATTGCGCTCCTGACAGGCCCAGGTGTTATAGAAGATGTAGGGCTTGCGGCTCTCGGCGTTGAGCGACATGCGGTGCAGGACGAAGTGACGATAGCCGGCAGCAAGGGCAGTCTCGTCAGCCGCTGCCGCGTATTGCAGCCAGATCGATGTGTAGGGGTGGGACGGATCGAGCAGCTGCCCGTGCCAGTAGTTGCCTTTTACCGCTTCCAGGGTGACGTCGCGCGTGGGAGAGAAACAGTAGTGTAGAAAGGCATCGGGCACTTGAGAACCATGCTCATAGGCGATCAGTATGGCTTCGTTCGCTCGTTCGGCGACCAGCATGGGGCCCATCACGCGCGTCGCATTCTCGAATTGGCGATCGGCGACCGGCACTTCTTGCAGCGTGAAGCTGTGCACCAGTTCGTTGAATTCCGAGAAGCGCACTTCGGTGACGGCAGAGAAGTTGGCCAGAGAGATGCCGCCATAAATCAGGTGATCGTGCCCGTGCGTCTTGGTGAGCTTGCGCGTCCTGTCGCTGTGCAGCCGGTAGCGAAAGCGCACCACCGGGGTATCATCCGCCACCCGGAATATCACTTCCAGACGCAGAGTGGGATCGGAGACGAACTCCCCGCTGAAACGGTATTCAACCACGCCATTGCGTAGGAGGGCCGGCGTTCCTAATGGCGTCACATTGGCCAGTTCGGCGAGATGGATGACCGTATCGATCTCAAATGATGGCGGGGCGATGTCGTGTTCAGCAGTTTCGCCGGGCACGCGGTAGCGCCACAAGGCTGCGGCGCTGCCGACCATGGTGATCTGTACGCGCGCGGAGGAACAGGTCAAAGTCTCAGGCATGTCAATACTCTCGTTACATCATCATGCTACCGTAGTTCACTGTGAGACATACGGCGGCGGGCAGATTACGGTGCGGCGGTTTCGCTAATTGCGAAGGTATATTCTCTCGTCCAGGAGTAGGACTCGCCGGGCACCAGTTGAAAACGCACGAACGGCTCAACGCACACCGCTTCCTTAGCGAAGTAGAGGGCGAGTTGCGAGAGCGGGAAATTTCCGAACATTGTTACCTGCAGCGGCGATTGCGCGTGGCTGATGACTACGTTGTTGTGTGCCGCTTCCGGCTGCCATCCCTCGAGCATCATATGCGTGGTATCACCCGTCAACAGTGCGATCTGTCGGGCTGAAAGCGCCACTTGCGCGGAGACATCCCGGGCAATATGCGGGGTGAAGGGGAAGCTCAAGCGGTAGCCTTTGCCGATGGGTAAGTCGTCAAAGCGTACCCAGTTATGCGCATACTGTTCAGCCATAATCGGCTTATCCCCGCTGTTGGTGAATGTATAGTCAATGCGCAGACAGGGCGCATTGGGCGGCAGACTCAAGCGTTTGACATAGCGATATCCCCAGCCACGCGGCCCTGCTACGGTCTGCGTAAAAGTAATGGCATCACGGCGCTTCCGCGTCGTCCAGGGAAAAGTGCGCACGGGCCAGTAGGGGTTATACCAGGCATGTTCCTTTTGCTCAGCCTTCTCGTACAGTCCTACGCCGATTTTGATGAACGGCTCACCCGGTTGGGCATCATCCCAGGCGATGGCCTGAAAGTATTCTTCCGAGGGTCCCACCATGAGACCGGTGTTCAGCGGATCGTGTATATCGCCGGCAGAATGAAAGAAACGGTGTCCGGCATATTCCAGATCCGTGACAGCGCCGGCGCGCTCGAACCGGTGTCCCCGATAATAGTACTTCTCACGATGGGGGAGCGCCACCCGTGCGCGCACGAGGCCATTGGTGATGACGGTAGACGGCCAATCATGCCGGTGGCGCGTCGAGTCCAAGGCCGGTGGGATAGCGCTCAGCCATTTACAATCGCGAGGATTGGTTGCCTGCATGGCCAGAGTGATCTCTCCCTCGTCCACCACTTCAACGACCAGACGGTTCAGCCCCGCTCGTGAAAGCGCATGGCTGGGCACAGAGCAGACCAGGGTGCTTTCGTCTTCATAGGCACCATTCACGGGACTACCGTTGATAGATAGGATTGGCGCCTTGCTGGCAGTAACGCGAAAGCAGAAAGCGTGATCGCGGTAGATAATCGGGTTGAAGAGATAGAGCACAAAGGCGCGAGGGCCGTGGTGTGGCTGGCCGGTAAAAGTCGCCGTGCTTCCGACTACCCGTGTGGGTTTTCGCCAACGGATGACGTCCGCTGATGGCGGAACAGGCAACTGGGCAGCCGCATCGTGGGCCAATAACGATGATGCCGTGCGCCCTGGCTCCGGCGCCGTCACCACCGCTTCCCGCCACAGGGCGCCGTCAACCGGCTGCAGTGATGTCCGTGCATCTGTGTCCATGGTATTCGCCCTACTTGCAGTGCCCAGGATGCCTTGCAGGCCGCAAAGGAGTGTGAGTGCTATGCCGTATACGAATAGCTGTTGCATATTGATCCTCTTCGTGATCGTTCTGCAGTCAGCACTCCGCCGTCAGTGTGGAGCACACGATGCGATATACGTGCCCGGCGTTGCCATGCCAGGTAATGTACTCATCGCTGTAGCGCCCCACAAGCGTGGATCCACACTGCAGCACGGCTTCGTGGCCCGGATATGGGGTAAAGAGTGTGATCTCGCCATCCCGCTCACAGGTTACTTCCACGTACGTGACCGCCTTGCCGTCATGGGCGGCGGAAACAAGGATGCCGCCGGGGGCTCGCAGTTGGTAAAAGGCAGCACGGCGGCCTTGGGGTAGTGCCGGGAACACGCGCAGGATGCCACCGGTACACTGGAGGAGCATCTCATTGACTCCGGCGGGAGCGCCCTGCAGCGCCTCGATTTGGTAGAGTGGACCGTACGGATCTGTCATCGTGTTATGCGAGGACAAACCACCGGGGAAGGTGAACTCATCGATCAGCAGGCGAAGGCACTGCTCTGCTTCATCGGCCAGGCCAAGGCGCGCCGCTAAGCAGGCACGAAACACGAGCGACCATCCGGCGATGTCCCCTGAACCATAGCTGATGTATTCGTAATACGATCGTCGCCCGAGCGCGAGCTGTTCCGGCTCGCTATGCAGGCCGATCTGCTCGCAGGGAAAGATGGGGACAAGGCGGCTGGGATGTCGATGGGATTGCGGAAGCCATCCCGGGCGGTCGCGCTCTTCAAAAAAACCGGTCGCGTAATCGATGAGCACGCCGTTGTGCACGGGCAAGTCGGGCAGATGCGCGAGGATTTCCCGACAGGCGTCGAGCTGTGCGTCCTCGCTGTTCAGCAGCATGCCCGCCTGCACGCAGTTCTCGAAGAGCTCGCGAATGAAGGCAATATCGATGGCCGGGTTCCGACCCAGCAAGTATGGTTCCTTCCCTGTGGCATCAGGCCATCGCTGCTCTGGCGAGTGGGAGAGTTCGATGTTGTACTGCCCCTCGGCATCACGTACGAGCAAGGCCTGATAAAACTCGCAACACTCCCGTAAAAACGGATATGCTGTGTCACGCAGAAAGGCTTCATCGCCGGTGTAGCGCCAATGTTGCCACAAATGCTGTGCCGCCCAGGCGGTGGTGCAGAGTTCGACGCCCAACGGCCACCCGGGCAATGCGCGGCCGAGCCTATCGACGCACATGGGAACCGCCAACCCGGGGGCGCTGAACTGTTCACGGGCAAAGCGGCGGAACTCCTGGCGCCAATCCTGCGACAGCATGCGCAACAGGGCGTGTTGCAACTCCGGATGATTGGCGGCACACGCGCCCCAGTGCGCTTCCTGAATGTTCACATTGAAGTGGAAGTCTGCATGCCACGGGGGAATGTCATACTGATTCCAGATTCCCTGCAGGTTAGGGGGCGATGTCGAGGGCCGCGTCGAGGAGGCCAGCGCGTACAGCCCCATATACCAGAGCCGGGTAATGTCCGGGTCGTCATAGTCAACAGCGGATTGCTGCCAGAAATCCTCCCACCAGGCGCGGTGTGTCTCGCACAGCTGGTCGGCGTCTTCGCATAATGCCTGTTGGACTGCGTCTTTCGCGACTGCGAGCGCGACCTCTCCGCCGGCATCGCCATCAGATACGACACTCAGCAGCAAGAGCGCATCACCCCGTTCACCTCCGAATTCGAGCGAGCCCAGGATGCCCTGTGGCAAGTGAGAGGCCGCAAAGTGTGCGGCTTTTGCCCCCAGCGCCAGGGCGTAGCCGTAATCTTCGGGCAGGCGATGATCCATAGCCGCCAGTGTGCCATGGGCGGAGTCGCAGACCTGATAGGTCGGCGCCGGCAACTCGTGGGGCACCGTGCGGATGAGCGACCAGGTGACCTGCTGCGGCAGGGCACAATGCAACCGCACGACCAGGAGATTGCGGGAGGCGTGCACGAAGGAAGTCATCATGACCGGGGCATACTCCATGCCCCAGGTGTGGCCAAAGTTCGTCGGTGTAATCTGGACGCGGCACTCGGCCTCATAGAGCGAGAGCTGCTGGCGGAAACCCACCACCGGTTGACCGCGCAGTACTTCGAGGGAGAGCACGCCGGTCGCCAGGGGCGAGAGCTGATGCGGAAGCACATCGGGCAAGTTTTCCAGTGTTCGCAAGATTTGGCGATCGCCGGCCATGACCCGTTTGACGATCTCGGGGTAGGGGAGAGGCCAGCGCGTTCCCCTGGGAGACGGGGTAGTGAAGTCGTAGACGTCATGTTTGGACAGTCCGAGGCATAAGCGTTCCGAACTGCCCCAGACTACTGCTCCCAGGTCGCCATTACCCAATATATGCCCATCGACCCAAACATCTGCTGGACTGTCCAGCACCTGGATCTGTTGCGCGGCATGTGCCCGCCATTCCTGTGCGGTCACTCGGGCGTCAGAGCGACGCGACGTCTTCGGTGTGTTACGTAGTGCTTCTAGCACGGTTACTCCTATGATGCTACTCATCCGGCGGTCGAGCCGGTGTCATGGTGATAGGCGCCAACGATGCGCGCGAGACCTTACTCCTCGTCAGCAGGGGGAGTCTCTCGCAGGGCATGCACTGTACGTAAGGCGTGATCGCTTACCAGGCTTTGACGCGAATGTTATCGAGGCGCACATCGCCCTCGGGGGTATTCTGGGCTGTTATGCCGATATGGGTTAACGTGCGCAGATCAATCACTTTGCCGATGGCCGTGCCATCGTCGGTCCACGTCACTGCCGGTTGATCGTAGGACTGGTCCTTGAAGAGTTCGTTGTTGAGGACGGCGCTTCCGGTAAACCAGAAAGTCACCCTGACCGGTTGGCCTGCCGCCTCTTGTTCGAGGCGCATATGGTAGGTGATCATGTTTTTATTGTGCAGGCCGCACTGCACGGCTTCCGCCGGAGGCGCGGGGTATTGGTCGCCCCATTGGTGTGTCCACTCGGGAATCGTGCCGAAGCCGGTGATGCTGCCGCGGAGTTTCGCGATGCGGGCGTAGTCGTAGTTAATGTAACTGGCGGTGATGCCATAACCGTTCTGGGTCGTATCGGCAAACCACACGAGCGCTGAAGCAAAGTTTCCTGAGAGGGCGCAATCAAAGGAGAGTTCCAGATGCGTCGCTTTCCCCACGGGCAGGCCATGGGCCTTACCCAGATTGTCCCAGTAGCTCACGTGATTCATCACGCGTGAAAGCACTAAGTTGTCTTTGTCGGTGTTGACTTTCCAATATTCTCCGACGCGGACGGACCAGCCATTGCGTTTCGCCCCCTGGCCTGCCATTGTGCCATCAGCACCGTTGACGAGCAACGAAAACTCCTCGACGAACGTTGCCGCCTCTTTGGGCGCTTCTCCCGCTATCACCGGGAGGGCTATCGCCATACCGGCACACAGGAGGGCTACATTTGCAAGGCAGGCCAGTCGATGTATCGAGGACAACAGGAAAGATACTGCATGTTGTCGGATCATCTTATACCTCTTTCGCGCTCACGAGTGATGGGAGCCTGGCTCCCGGAACCATACTACTGAGCAGGCATATCGAGCGTCAAGGCACTCTGTACGCTGCAAGGATGTTATGCGTAACAGCTTTTACCCCTTACGATCGCTTACCACAATACGAGTCCAGGGCGACATCCACATGTGCATGTGAGACATCGCCCTGGGGGTGTTGCCGGCGATAGGGCTTGCGCCAGTTTACCAGGCCATCGCACGCACGTTATCGATACGTGCAATGGCACTACTTCCTGCATTCTGTGCCGTTACGCCGATGTGCGTGAGTGAACCCAGCGAAATGGCGGAGCCGAACGTCGTTCCATCATCTGTCCACGTCAGGGCGGGATTGGTATACGACTTATCGCCGAAATACTCGTTAAATCCTTTACTTCCGGTGTACCATGCCGTCGCCTTGACGTTGCCACCGTCAGGTTCGAGACGCAAATGATAGACGATCGTGTCAGTATTCTGAAGACCGCACTGCACTGCCTCTGCCGGAGGCGTGGGATACTGTTCGCCCCACTGGTCAGGCCATCCCGGGATTGTGCCGAAGCCGGTGGTGCTGTTGCGCAGTTTCGCAATACGTATGTAATTGTAATTCACGAATGTGACATAGAGGCCGTAGCCGTTTTGCGAAGCATCCGCAAACCAGATAAGCGCCGTGGCATAGTTCCCCGAGAGTGTGCAGTTGAAGGAGAGCTCAATATGGGTAGCCTGCCCTACTGGTTGGTCATGCGCCTTGCCAAGATTGTCCCAGATGTTTGGGAAATCCGTCTCGCGCACGAGCATCATGTTATTATTGAATCGTTGTACTTTCCAGAGCGTTCCTACGCGAGCAGTCCAGTCGTTGATCAGTGCTCCATTGACGAAGTCAAGGGTGTTTCCGGTGCCATTGACGAACGAGGAGAAGTCTTCAACAAAGGCAAAGGACTCGTAGAGGGTGTCGCTGATCGCCACGTGCCCGTCGACATAGGTCGCAACCGCCTTGTTGCTGTGGCGAAGATCGACATCGAAGAAGGTGTAGCCGACGTTATCAAAGGTGAGTGGACTGGTCGTTGCCGCGTGCTGGCCGTCGGCGGTGAGCATGGTGTCGGTCGGCTCTTCGATCTCTCCCAGCGATTTACTGGAACACCAATTGTTGTAGATGTAGGCGTTGGCGACCTTCTTGCCCTTGGTGGGGCACATGAGAATGTTGCGGTCGACATTGATCTCCGGCCAGACATTGGAGGAGTCGGGCAGCATCTCGTCGTGGTCCTGCGCCCACATGAGGATGGCCACGGCGATCTGCCGCTGGTTGTTCAAGCAGCTCGATTGCCGGGCCTTCTCCCGGGCTTTGGCAAACACCGGGAAGAGAATTGCTGCCAGAATAGCAATGATGGCGATTACGACGAGCAACTCAATCAGGGTAAATCCCGAATGGCTTACTGGACGCTTAGCCGAGACTGGGCGGTATCGCATGGTGGTATACTCCTTTCGTTGAAAACAAGATACTCGGAGACATGAATTCTCTGCTTTTCCATAGTATGGGCCCACCCTGTATGCGTCAAGGGCGTCAGGGGGTATTTATCGTGTTACGCGTAACACGGATTCTGTGCCTCAGAAAGCCTATGGTTGATGGTGCTCACTGCGCGGCGGCAGCGTTGATCCGGTATTTCAGCAAACGATGATTTCCCGGGTCGGCAATATACAACCACTCATGGCCCCGGGCGTCAGTGACGGCGGCAATGCCGGTCGGAAAACTGAAATGGTGACCATCACGGGCGTCGAGTGCGGCGAAGGCCCCGAAGGCGGCGAGATAGTGCCCCTGGGAATCAAAGCACAGGATGCGCGAAGCATCAGTATCCGCCACCCAGGCCCGTCCCTGCCGATCAGTGGTGACCGCCTGGGGGCCGCGAAGGGGCAGTATGCCCGGGCCCTGATGGCGCTGACCGCGATGTTGCCAGCGTATCGCGCCATCCGGCGTCAGACTGGTGATCGAACGTGCAGGGCCGCCGGCAACATAGCTGTTGCCCATCGCATCGACGTGCAGGCCATAGAAGCCAAACCATGGCCCGCGCGCGCTTGCGCCTTCGCCGGCATCGGCGAATTTGTGCATCGTGCCGTCTGGTTCGCGCGTATAGACACGCAAGTGCGGCCAATTGCCGTCCTCCATCCAGCGCACGATAATTCGGTCACAGTGATCGACCGCCACATCATAGGGGATGATCGCATGGGCATCGGCATGAAGGGGGCTCTCGCCACTGACCGAGACGGGTGAAGCCCACCCTGCTGCCGTTTTCTGGCAGCGGTAGACGTATTCACCACGGCGGCCGGTGGGGCCTGACACGGAGCCGAGAAATAAATTCCCCGCCTGATCGAAGGCAAAGGAACGTACCTCGCGCACGCCGGGGTCACAGGCCACTTCGACGATATCCGGCGTTCCCGGGGTAACGCGCACCAGCTTGTTCTCACATAAATAGTAGACCTTGCCGTCATACGTTTTCAGTTGCGTGCGTTCTCGTAGATAGCGCGGATAATCAGCGGCAAGAGGGGGAACGGCCGTATGTGCGATGGTTAACCCGTTATGCCCAACCCGGCAGATGAGGACCAATGCCTCGTTTAGCGGGGTCTCGAGACCGAGCACCAGCTCATGCCGATGGTTCACCGCAAGGGCTGTCACCGCTGCACCGACCGGCTGCACCCATAGCAGGCTCAGTGCATGATGCTCCGCATGCCGATAGGCGGCGATTTCACCATTACGCGTAGTGACGAACAGGAGGCCCCCATCAGCGGTCACTGCCAATCGCCCAGGGCTATGGCCGGCAGGGCAGGGCGTTTCGGCCAGTTGGGTGCCAGCGGCATCGTAGACCACGATGCGCTTACGGCTCTGATCGCTAACGTAGATGCGGCCGGCGGCATCCACCGCGATGCCCGACACCGCATATGTGCAGAGACGGTTCGTCGGAACGTCGCCGCCGAAGCTGAATGCCCCTGTACCATCGGGCTGGAATTTCCAGACGCCGACCGCTGATGGGGGAGCGGAGCAGGCAACGTAGAGGTGTCCCTTCACGTCCGTTGCCAGGTGCCAGGAGGTGTTGCCAGGCAAGGGCACGTCGTTGCCGGTGGCCAATGGAAGGACGCGCCCGGTATCGGGTTCATGGAACAGCAACAGCCCATTGTGGGCAAGTGACGCGAGTCGGCCATCGGGGAGCACCCGCAGCCCTTCGACCAACTGGGGATACGGCGCTCGCAACGGTGGCGACCAGGGATCGCCGTTATCTGGAATCATCGGCTGCAACAACGCCAGCGTTTTGTTGTAGGTGCCGTCAGGAGCCAGACAGATCGTTTGTTCCGGCGAGGCGACCCAGAGTGAACCATCAGGGGCGACCGCCAGATCCTTCACGGTGGAGAGTTTCCCTCGCGCATCGCCGATCATCTCCTGCTCCCCCGCGAATTCCAATGCCGGCGCATCTCGTGCTGTTTTGGGCAAGCCACGGGCCACCCGGCGATGGTGCAATCCGGGCGGATAGGCGCCAACCAGGTCATATAGACGCACCAGATCCTGCCGCTCCAGGTTTGTGCGCGCACGCCAGGTTCGCCCCTCGGCCAGAGCCTGTTGCGCCTCGGTGATCAATTGCAGGCAGGCATCGACCTGCGCTTGCGACATGTCTGGAGCCACCTCACGTCGTTGCAGTCGTTTGGCCAATCCCACAGCGAATGCCATCTGTTCGTGCAGATGTTGTATTTCCTCGTCGGGCACGCGCGTCACGCACCGGGTGATCCTCGGCGTGCCGAGTGCTTTGAATGCGCGCAATTGGTAAGGTTGCAGATCGAGCGTCAGCGTATTACCCGTCAATTTCACCTGTTGCCCGGTGGCGGCCGCAAACAGCTTCTTCACGTTGACAAAGGTCAGTGCGGTCTTCACCGGGAAGGGTTCGCGGTTGACAGCGTACCAGTAGAAGCCGTCGTCGCACTGCCGGTACCAGATCGCTACCGGGTCACGCCCCCCGGGGAGCGGCGTGAACGGGAGGGCGGGCAACGCTTTGTATTCCGCCAGGAACTCCCCGAGATATTGCTGGGAGCCATAGACATAGCCGTTGCCGCCGTTCGTGATGGTGCTGTAGTCGCAGTCGGCCAGCAATGTGGCATACAGTTCCAGTTCATGACGGCCTGTGGGAAGGCAGGAATCGAAGCTGATGCCGGGCGTTGTCGCCCCAAACGGCTTCCAATCGAATGATGCGAACGGTTCAAAGTACGAGGCATACACCCCGAACCCGCGATCGCCCAGCATGCCCAGTGAGGTGAACAGTGGGTTTCCCATCCCTTCGGTGATGGCCGCATCCATTATCGGGGTTGAGTAACGCCGTCCGTAGGGGGTAGAGGGCAAGATGACGATGCCGCGTTCCTGGGCATAGCTATCCGGGTCGATGCCCATCTCAATTATTTTCTCTCGCTCAGTACTGGCAAGCATCGCGTCGCGCATCGGTTCGGTAAAGTAGGTGATGTAGAGAGCGGCGTGTGGGCTCGCCTGGCGAATGCGGTCGCGTAAGCGGCGGTGATAGTTGAGAATTTTTCCACACCGCCAGGACACCCACCGTTCCCGAGCCGGACCAGTCAGATAGTCGAATCGCTGCCGGAAGCGTTGGGGCTCATCAGCGTTCCCGGGTACGACAATGCCGGTTTCCCGGGAGAATTCGGCCACGGTCCAATCATCATATCCCCAATTGAGGCCGGGGAGCGCGTTCCATCCCTGCCATTGCCATGCGGCCATGAGACGTGATGAGATACCGTGGAACGCGGGGTAGCCCGCCAGCCGATCTGCCAGTTCCCCAACAATGGCCAAATACTTATCCTGCACGAAGGGGTGCAGTGCGTTGTATGGGCCGGTGTTGCCTTCCTTGTCCCGTAGCATCCAGGCGTCGGCCTCCGGGCTTCCACGGCGCATGATGCGCGTGTCGAACCAGGCATTGCCGGAGATATGCAATTCCGGAATATAGGCGATATCGTGCTTTTCGGCGATGAGCGCGGTCAGGCGCGTCTGGTCAAAGTGGCTGATGAAGTACCCCTCCAGCACCTGGGAGGGGTAGGCATTGCCCTGATAGACATTGACAGTGGGGAACCAGAGATTGGCGCCGGTATACCGGCACATCTCAGCCCACCGCTCCAACGTGAGGATATGCTGTCCGATATCCTGTGAAGAGGCGCCAAACTGCCGTAGCCAGCGGCTGGGCTCTTCAAAGTAGTACCCCATACGCCGACCGCCGGGACGGTTGGGCGGCCCATCCGGCAGCGGGCCATCGATTTTGTAGATGCGCATGCGCGACGCGGCAGCTTTCATCCCATGGTTAAGGTTGACCACGGCGATGAGGCAATTCTTCGCATTGCGCGGGTAAAAGAAGGCCTGGTGGGTCTTCATCTGATGGGAGAGGCGGTAATGATCGCCCGTGTCGACCCCGCCGGTCATCACGGCGCCCATGTCGAGATGGACGGGCACCTGATCATTCACCCAGAAGCCCATGGTCCGCCGGTCGTCATCGGGGTAATCGACCTCGAGCAGGTAAGGGCCTCTGGCATCAGGTAAATCGAAGCTGTAGGAGAAGCCATCCGTGGCCCAGTGCTCACTTGATCCGTTGCCGGACGATTCGCGGTACTTGCCGAATGGCATGTTCACGACCGTGCTCTTGCCATCCTTCTCCCAGAAGCCTTCCGTGCGTTCTTCACAATAATCAATCTCGACAACCAATGTCTTCTGCAATGGTTCGGTGGAGCGAGCCTGGGGGCGGGTGTCGATGATCGTGTACTGCCCCGCATGCAAGTCCGCCGGGCGCAACAGCGTGCCGTCGACTCGGGCTAACAGGTGAAAGATACCAGGGCTGGGACAGGGGATAGAGACAGTTTTAGTGAAAAATCCCTTGCCAGCAGGAAATGCGACGGCGCCGACCGGAGTGAGTTCTCCGGTGGTCAGGTGTTTCGCCACCAGTTCGTACTCAGTCGGTTCGGTCGTTCCCCCGGTGATCGTGATGGTGAGGCGCTCGCCCACCCGTCGGATGTTGTGCTCATCCATCACGGCCACAATGCTGCCGGCCGGCCGACCCTCGGCAGCGCGCAACTCCCAGCCCGTGGGCAAGCACCCGGGGAAGTTCAAACGTTGGATGCGCAGAGTATGTTTTCCCGCGGTCAGCGGCAAGTTGATCTCTTTGACGCTCTGGTTGAAGGTTCCCGGCGCTTCGGCATCCTCCTCTACCGAATGGCCGAAGTACAGCAACTTACCATCCAGGAAGAGATGGCGCTCCCAATGGGGCACACCGCCCTTGAGAAATAACTCGTACCAGCCGGTGACGGGTACGGTGAAGTCATATTCCGCCCAGCCATTCATGTCTTTGATGGCGCCCTGCCGCTGCTCCGGCGCGTTGCCGCTATACCAGATAATGTCGGCGCGATCCCAATCCCATCCATTGCGTTGCACGGTCAAGGTTTCGGCGAATGCGGGCAACATCACTGTGCACAGCAGCGCAATGACGAGGGGATGCAGGTAGCTGGACATCTTTTTGCTCCAAAGCCAAAAGCCAGGGACCGCTTCACTGGAAGCGGCCCTCTCTATGCGACCCTGTCAGGGGCGCGGGGTGATGGTGAGATCGCCCGGATCGCTGATATAACAGGTGAACCAGTTGGCGACCGACCCCCCGTGTGTTTTCACGAGCAGCGTATTCACGCCCTTTTTCAAGCGACATTTCGCGAGGAGGGGACGCCAGGCATTGAAGTAGGCTCCATCCTCTTCGACTTGTGCTGCTGGACGGTCGGTCTGCAGCAGTTCGCCATTCAGCCAGGCATTAGCCCACCAGTCGCAGCCGATGAGAATTTCAGCGTCACGCTCTTCAGGCGAGGTAATGGTGGTCGTTGCGTAGCACACGCCTCCCTCTTGCACATAGGCACGGTACAGGAAGCTGACGCCGGCCGTCGCATCGAAATGCGGCACGCCACTGCGCACCTCGTCGCTGTACTTCCAACGAATCGTGTTCTTCACGCCGGCATATTCGCCGGGCAAGTCGATCGCCTGCATAGGCGGATCAATGCGCTGCAGGGCTTCCTTCATCAGGGAGAGCGAGCCACCAGCATACCACTCGGTGGGGAAGGGGCCGATAGTCATCCAGTTCGGCGACGGCATGGGGCGGTAGACTGGCTGTAGCGTGACACCGTACAGGCCGAAACTGCCCTGGCCGCGGATACGCAAGCGCAGCGTACCGCCCGGCAATTCCACCACAGGGAAGACGGTGCTCTCCGGCTGGTTAGGCGTCTTCGTCTGCGCGAGGACCGCCATGTTCTTGCCGCCCAACGAGACGGTTATGGCCCCATGGTGATCGGCCACATGCCCCAGTGAAAGCCGGTAGCGCCCGGGAACGGCAACCTGCATCTCAAAATCCATGACCCCGGTATCGCTGGCGAGTACGGTACTCGATGTCCAATCGCGATGATACGTGGCGCTGCTGACCAGGCGGACATCCTGTTTGGATACCAGCATCCCGGCCAGCGCCTGGGCGTCGAGCATGGGCACGGCGGAGGGCTGGTCGATGTTACGATTTTCGGTACGCAGCAGGCCCAGACCCATACGTCGGTCCAGCATATTGTCGGGCCAGACGGCCAGTTTTGCACAGAGGGCCACCACCGATGCGTGGGAAAGAGCCGTTCGCGCTCGCCAGTATTGTCCGTGCTGGAACGCATTCCAGGCGGTGTCCAACTGCTGTTGAAAGGCAGTACGCTCAGCCTCGGTGACATCGAGGCGGCGAATGCCAGTGGTGATATCGCACCCCAGTTGCTGGAAGAATGCCAGGCGATCCTTCACCCGTTGGATGCGGTCCTGTGGCACGTGTGTCTCTGCACTCACCAATGCAGCCCTGCGGGGAGCCTTAAAGGCGCGCAGCTGGTAGGGCTTCAGCGCCAATGTCAAACGACCTTGTGGCAGGGCGAGTTGCTCACTGGCACCCAACGCCTGTATTGTTTTCGCTTTTGCCAGGGTGAGTGTGATGTTGACTTCGTACGGTTCGCGATTGACGGCATAGAAGTAGAATCCGTCCGGGCATGCTCGATACCACACGGCGACCGGATCGCGCGCTGTGTCCAGCGGGGTAAAAGGCAGGCGTGGCAACTGGGCGTACTCCGCCAGCCATTCCCGGTACTCTGCGGCGCGCCCAAAGGTATAGCCCATGCCACCCTGCAGCAACGTTGTCGAGTCCTGATCGGCCAGCGCATAGGCGAGCTTCTCCAGCACATGTCGCCCGGCGCCCTCCGCCGCACCGTTGTTGCCGCCGTTGCGACTGGGAGCCCAATCGGGCAGGCCTAACTGATGGACAGGAATCTGCTGCTGGTCTTCAAAGTACGCGTTGGTGAAGCAAAAAGCACGTTCATAGGCAAAGCCCAGTTGCTTCTTGACCGGGTCGGTGATGGAATCGGCGACGCGGGCATCGGCTACCAAATCTCCCAGGTCGCGACGTCCGTAGAGGCCCGAAGGCATAATGCAAATGCCGGGGATCTCAGCCAGGGCATCCAGTTCGACTCCGGCTTCGGCCAACGCGCCGTGTTCCGTCTGGCTGAAGGTGCCAAACACCAAGTCCATGCCCGAGACCGCATCGCCGAAATACGGTAAGTACAGCGTGGCATAAGGTTGTTGCACTTGCAGGCGATCACGAAGGCGTTGATAGTATGCCAGCATGCGTGCATGGCGCCACCCTTGCCACTGCTCGATCATCGCTGGCGATGTCAGAAATTGGAACCGTGCTTCGAAGCGATCAGGGTCAGTCGGCTCACCGGGCACCTTCACGCCGGTCTCTTTGGAGAATTCCGCAATTGTCCAGTCCCCATACCCCCAGTGCAAACTGGGTATGCCGTTCCATCCCTGCCAGGCCCACGCCATCAGACGTGAGGAGACGCCGCCGAATGCCGGCGAGTCGGCGAGTTTGTCGGTGAGTTCACCGATGATGCGGGTGTACTTCTCTTGAATAGCCGGGTGCAGCGGATTCCAACTGGAACTGAACAGGCTGCCGCCATCGCGCGCCGAAGTGCCGAAACGGCTGGTGGTATAGAGATCTTCCGGATTGGGCGCTAACTTCTCGACCACTTGCTTGGTGAACCACTCCTGGCCGGAGAGGTGCAGTTCCGGCACATAGCGCATGTCATACTTTTCGCACATGAGCGCCATGATGCGCACGGCATCATACGGTTGGGCGAACCACCCTTCCAACTCGTCCGAGTGGTAGCTCAATGCCTGGTAAATCGCCTCAGTGGGGCATACGGCGTTGAATCCGTAGTAGCGACATAGACGCACGTAGCGCTCCATGGCGATGAAGTCTTGCGCCATCGGGTCCATATTCTCCGGGGGGAGTCCGTGCCAGAGCCAGCGTGAAGGCTCCTCCATCCAGTGCATGAACAGTCGTCCATCCGTGCGCATGGCCGGTCCATCCGGCAAGCCACCTTCGATCTTGTAGACCCGTATGCGGGAAGCCGCGGCGCGCATGCCGGGGTTTTTACTGAGGATCGCCGCGCGCACCGTTGTCCCGCGCGCCCAGAAGAGGACCTGCTCGGTCTGCATCTGATGGCTCAATTCATACCAGTCGCCGCATTCATACCCACCGTAGAGCTGGCAGGGCATCTCGGGGTGTGGCTCAAGCACGAAGACGTTGGCAGTGCGCCGGTCGTCATCCGGGTAATCGACTTCGAGCAGGTAGAGCTCCTGCGCTTGCGGCACATCGATAGCGTACGCGAAGCCTGAGTTGAACTTCCTGTACGAGGGCAAGGTGGGCGGGTGGGGCAGGTTGGGATCAGTATTGTCGCCACTCTCGCGGTATGACCCCGCCTTGCTCGTGGTGATGCGCGTTGGCTCGGTGGCTTCCCAGAAGCCTTCGCCGTTGACGATCGGTTTACCCATATTGGTTTGCTGCACGCAGTCGATATCATGGATGAGCGTCTTTGTCATCTCTGTGGGAGCTGCGGCAGCACCGCGGGTGTCGATGACGGCCAGCGGCGCAACGCGGAAATCGCTCGGACGCAGCTGCTGACCGTTCACCCGGGCGCGCAGCATGAACACCCCTTCGGCGGTGCAGTTGATCGTGAGCGTTTTGGTGATGGGTTGCTGAGTGACAGGAAATCTCACGGTACCTACGGCTGTCTCGCGTGTGGTGAGGGCATTGACGGCGATGATGTCGTAGGTGACCGGCGCTGTCGTGCCTCCGGTCACCGATAACGTGAACTTCTCACCCACGCGGCGAATCGTATGGCCAACGATACTGGCGCTGATGCATCCTGCAGGCTTGCCACTCGCCGGGCGCAGCTCGAAGGCGCCGGGGAGGTCTCCAGGATAATTGAGCCGACGGAATTTAATCGCGTGCTTGCCCTGCGAGAGGTATATGTTGGTGAACTTGAACGCCTCCCCGTCTACCACGTCCTCGGGACCAGAAGTGCCAAGTGTCACGATGCGCTTGCCATCGAGGTAAACATCGCGTCCCCACTCTGGCGCACAGCCTTTCAGCACCAGTTCAAACCAGCCCGAAGCGGGGATATCGATGTCATACTCTGTCCACCCTGTCATGTCGTTAATCAGGCCCTGGGCCTTTTTCTGCTGGATCATGGCCGCATCGAGATGACGATACCATTGCATATTCGCCCGATCGTAGCTCCAGCCACTGCGATGGATGACACCTGATTCTGCCGCATAAGCGGTATTGTGCATGAGCATGAGTATTACCCCAACCAACATGATTGATCGCATGGCGCCACGTCCCTTCCCACCCCGCACGGTTCGTAGACCTTTCGTACTGGCTCTCTCTGTCATTAACCGGTATTCCTTTTTGGGAAATATTGAATGCAGCAGAGTACGCGGCATCGCCATCTGCTCTGCAGATCAGCAGGCTGCGGTCATGCCTGTTGCCGATAACTGGCAATATTGCCTATACCCTACCCACCACACTGCGAACATATGAGCATTTGTCGCTGCTGCATCGACTCGAAATGCGGAAATTCATCTCACGGTCTGCTCAAGTACAGACTATCGATACTTATTGTGCACCGTCAATGCGCGAGATGGTTCTCTGGCGTGTTATGCGTAACATGCAAGAATGCTCGCGTTGTCATCGCGCAATTGGCTCATTCGCTCTAGCCTTCTGTCGTGCAGGGGTCTGTAGCGAAGTGGGGTGGGGTGACGGCGCAGTGATGGAGGATGTGCGGGAACTATTTCTGAAGTGGCTGGACCCTGCCAAGCAGCAACAGGCGATCAACGATATCATCACGCTCCCAACCACCGACCACCCACCGTCTCGCGATATGAACCAGCGACCAGTTTCAGGGTGTGGCGGGGGAGCGTTGAGCGTGAATTTGCCCAATCCTCTTTACTCTGCCTATCGGGTGGAACCTCGTTACCAACAGAAAAGAGGACACCCGAAATCGGATGTCCTCTTTAATAATGGTAGCGGGGGCGGGAGGCTAGGAGATAGAGAACATTAATTTGCTTCCCGTATAACCCTATCGGACCGTTTACGCTCAATTTTGCCCCAAAATCCTCCTGCAGAATTACAGATATCTCTGTCTGCGACCCTTCTCTAACCCTATGAGACGGGCTACAAGTCGCAGGTTCATTACGTGGTATCCTAACGCTCTGATAAAGAAAGACACCTCGAAGACAACCTGCGACCAAGCCAAACAACGTCGCTCAGGAGGCCTTTTTTCGCGCGATCACTTCCTGCTGGCGCGCACGTAACACGCGACCGCGCTGTTCCCAATAGGCTAATTGTTCCTCGCGGGTCATCCCCTCCAGCCGGGCTTGCACACGCTCGGCACCCTGGTGCTTCATCTCCACGCAATCAAAGGTTTTCTTCTCATTCGTCATACTCTAGGACCTCCGCAGGCGTATTGATCGCAATCATCCCATACCGGTTGAGCGTATTGACCGCGTTATAGCGGGGCACTTTCTCAAAGTGCACGATATGGCGAAAGTTCCAACTGACGACCAGATCACAGTGGGTGACGGTCGCCATCGCCACATGCAAGGCATCGTCCGCCCACTTTGGCGTGAGAATGCCGGCGTCCAGATATGCCGCTTGCAGTTGTAAGGCGTCTTCCGTTGGATATATGGTTTCCCCGTACGGAAGCATCTCATCCAACAGTTCGCGGACCGGCAAGGGCGCCGCCATGAGTTCGTCCAGGACCAGCGCCGATACCACCAGATGGAACCGTCCTGTACGGACTTGGGCAAAAAAGGCTTGCGTCGCCGTGGAGAACTCGATATCGAATGCCCCACCGAAAACACAGGTGTCCAGATAGACGCGTAACGGGCGCATGATCACTCCCAACGTGTATTATACCATAATGTACGCCATGGCTCGCCCATTTGGTATCATTGCGGCCATGTCTATCGTCTCCGAACTATGGCCTCTCGTGTGGCAATGTCTACGCCAGTTCTTCCGCTCACGCCGTGCCCTCGTCCTGGAGAACCTGGGGCTCCGCAGCCAATTGGCGCTGTTTGAGCAGCAGGTCATCGCCGGCAAACGCCCAAAACCGCAGCCGACGCCAGTCTTTCGACGGCTTTGGGTCTGGTTGTCAAAGAACTGGAGTGACTGGCGCTCCGCGCTGATGATCGTCAAGCCCGAGACGGTCATCCGCTGGCACCGCCTCGCGTTCCGATGGTACTGGCGGCAGCAGTCGAAGCCACGAGGTCGCCCCACCATCTCGCCGGCGACCATCTCCACCATCAAACGGGTGCATCGCGAGAATCCCCTCTGGTCGCCGGAGCGCATTCACGATCAACTGGTCTCTCTCAACTTGACCGATGTCCCTGCGCCCAACAGCATCGCGAAGTATCTGCCTGATACCAGAACACCGCCGAGTGAAAAGCAACGGCAATCCTGGCGCACGTTCCTGGCCAATCATCGGCAGGACATCTGGGCGATGGACTTCTTCACCATGCCGACGCTGATGTTCCAGGCGCTCTACGTGCTGGTCATCATTCGCCATGACCGGCGGGTGATCCAACACGTCGCCGTCACGGCGCACCCCACCGCCGAGTGGGTCGTGCAGCAACTGCGCGAGGCGATGCCCTATGACGAACACCCCCGATACCTGCTCCATGACAACGACAGCATCTTCACCAGCCAGGCCGTCACCCGCTTCCTGGAGAGCGCCGGCGTGAAGGGTACGCGCATCGCCTACCACAGTCCTTGGCAGAACGGGATCTGCGAGCGAGCACATGGTAGCCCTCGTCGAGAGCTCCTTGACCATCTCGTCCCGCTCAACGAACGGCATCTCCTGCGAATGCTGACGGCATACGTCCACCAGTATTACAATGTCGCGCGCACCCATCAAGGCGTCGACCGGCAGGCGCCCGTGCCGCCGAAACAGCCTCCCGCGCCTGCCGATCTCACGGTGCCACTCAACGCCGCACCGATCCTTGGCGGGCTGTATCACACCTACCGCCGAGCAGCCTGATCGAAACACTGGGGGTTTCCTCCCTCAACAGGCCTACGCCGTGTTGAGGTGATCCCGGTCGCCTCGGCACCGACATCTTTGCCCATTTCCCGATACTCTGCCAGGATCGACGGGTTGCCTCGGCCTCACCCCGGTAGTCGTGATGCTCCAATGCCACGGTCAACCAGCAGTAAACCATCCGAGATGCCCTCGGACGGATTTATTGCAGCCGACAGGGGACGTTGGTCTGGTTTCTTGGGGCAGGCGCAGCGGTCTTGACCGTCGACGGTACTCTGTGCGACGACTGTTGCCCCGTGGAAGCAGTTACTTCTGAGGGTGGGGAGATAGCAGGAGTCATTCGTAAACCTTTGTTGAATTATAGTGTACTGCATTACTACTCTACACTTAACTGACACCCTGGTCGGTGTTACTACCAATACAATGGTAATGAAGACACAATTCTAGAGAATGGATGCTGAAGCCTAAATGTCATAGTCTTCTTTTCTATTGCCGGCATAGTAACGCGACGATTGTTTTTCTAGTTGCACAAGCCATGCCCTGAGTGAGCTAACTTGCTGGCAGGGGCTTTCTTCACATATGAATAACAGCTACGGAAGATTTGCATCATTGGACTTTCGGACAGCATCGTAACCTCTATTAAGAACTGACCATCGATAAGAAAGCCGGGATCACGGCGAATGGTGAACCACTGCGTGTTATGCTCATACGCTTTAGTGACAAACATCCGACGAACGGAACTAGTTTGGCTCGCTACGCGGTTTGGAAGGTGAGCGTCTCCCCCCCCCTCGATGAAAACTTCGTAGGTACTCGGCGTGGTGGCATAGTCCTGGAGAAAAGCCTTAAAGAGTGCGGTCCATTCGGCACGCGAAGCTTCAGTGCAGCGCGGTAGATCACAACTCTCAATTAGGCTCAACAACGTTTCCCCACCGCAGATATAAAAGGACCCTTTGCTGACCTGTGCCGTATAACTGGCGCCGCGTAAGCAGAGACGAAGGCGGCAGACCCAGCGCCCGGCGGGAATCGGACTCGTTTCCCACAGGGTGAAGGGAATATCACCTGCGTCTTCACCACCGCAGATGCGCTCTAGTATCAGGTCATCGGTCAAACGCCGGTAGCTGCAGGCAGTATACCCCTCAGGTGACGGCTCAAATATATTCCAGGCACCCTCCGCATAGGAAACTTGATCAAAGGCGCTGGCGTTATGCAAATCCATGAATCGTCGAGTATGTTGATCGTCCGGGGTCAGCGTCTCGGTGGCGTTCAGACCATCGAGGCCACCGCGATGCAGTAGGCGTAATGGTGTCGGCACCGAGGTCTCGACAAAGAGGTCGAGGGTGATTTCCACCTCACTCTTCGCCAGATTATATCGTAGGTACTCGACGACACGCTGAATTAGTACAGCACGGTAAAGGCTGCCGACAGCCAGACAGTCCGCTTTAAGCATAAGGATTCCTCGATACCGTAAAACTGAAAAAGAGAATGACAGTGGCCATGGTGGTCTTGCCATCAACTAACGGTTTTTCGGCAGAAAGTAAAAAGTACCGTATTGAAGTTCCAGGGCATTAATGCCGGTAGAGAGCCACCGGTCCAGCGTGAGGATAGGGAACGCCTGGATTGATTGCGGTTGCAGAGCATCGTCGGGACATCACTCCTCTGACTAACTCAGGCTTAAAAGAGAACCACAGTGACGGTCTCATCAGGGTGCGTGCGACGAGAGCAATCGAAAAAATTATAGCACAATACTAGCGGCTGTCAAGCGCTTGCCGATATGGCCTCCATACCCCTCGTCGTTAACCTCATTATATCAGATATCCCCGAGTAATTTTAATGTATGCTCATCAGCTCAATGACATCGTTAAAGCGGTGTTATGGGAAGCCTGCACCTTCGCTTAGCTGTCTATGGGAAGGGAAAAGTTATGTGATGCATTGAAGTCGCAAAGCGGGGGCGCACAACTGAGCGATCCGTCAGAGCCACCTTTCAATAGATATTCCGACTTAAAAATCTGTACTATAAGTGAGTTGGTAGTAAAGTATGGCCTTCAGAGCTCCGTTGTCGATTAGTATGCGTTTCACTTCAATCGCGACATCACCCACCACCATGCAGCCGACTGGTATGGTACCGACCGCTGTATGGATTACGCGACTTGCCGTTTCATCGAACGACCGTTGAACACGCGCAGCCGAATCAGAAAGTGATTTGGTTGGCCCCACTGCGGTGAAAAAATTTGTGAGATACGAAGCGTGTGCTACGCGTGTGTGG